>JAZNZV010000001.1:0-12279 GCA_045595105.1 Eubacteriales bacterium
AGAAGCCACTATCATTTGCCCAATCAATATTGTTAAGCTTGAAGTAATGGCGGATTGTTGTATTGTCTTCAAGGATAAGAGAGGTTGAATAGAATTCAATTCCAACAGTCATCTCCTCTATTTCAGTTTCCGCTGTTCCGCCCTTATTACGTGCTCTCTTGTCTGTAAGGTCCGCCAGCTCTTCTGCTGTAAGATCTGCAAGAGCTTCTACTTCTGTAACTGTGTCATCGAAGTAAGCTTCTGCTGCAAGGTAGTAGTTTTCAAGTGCGCTAACGAGGTTTGCACACGTGGGGTCTGCCTTGTACTCTTCTACCATGCTGTAAACAGAGACACTTCCAATACCCTTGATATTGCGATATGTTCCCTCTGCATTTGCATAAGCAAGCTCATTTTCAAAGTGACACACGCCTGCATCCTTTGCGGCTACAGGGATAAGTATATAGCCTGTGCCGTCGTCATTGAGAATGCCGAAAATTTGCTGACCTGCAGCCCCTCTGTCGCCGGTAACGCTATTAACACACGTGTAGTATGCCTTTAATTCCGTGGGGTTATTAGCGTGCTTAACGTTAATCTTAATGCCTATCTGTCCGTCAAGAACAAGAGACGTACCTACTGCAACAACGTCCTCGGAAGGCTTTTCGCAAACTGCAATGCTTTCTTCAAGGCTGTCAGTTGCAAGTCTCTTCACCCAAACGTACTTAGCGGGCTCGGTTGCTCTGAAGGAATCGGAGGTGAGTGTCGTCCAGCCTGTTGTAGGAGCTGTCGCAGCATCATCGCCATAAGCGTACTCATACTCAAACATATCAGAATAGTTTGTGATATTAAAGGTATTTGTATAGTAGCCTTCGGGCTCATACTTCTCGATAGCAGGAGTTGAAACATCCTCTGTAAGAGCGTAATCTTCGGGATAGAATACGAAATAGTTACCTAAGTTATTAAACCTTGTAGCTTCGGGGGACATACTGGTAAGGTCTGCAAAGGGATAAATTTCAAAGCCTAAAATCCAACCCTCGGAAGGAAGGTTTTCTGCACTCTGAACGTCCACCAAGAACTTTGCATCAGACATTCCATTTTTCCATGTGTATTCATCTGTCATAACTGCGTGATTTGTTACAGTTCCGTCTGTGTTCATAACCACGAAGTTAACCTTAGCCTTTGCTGTAGCAACGAGAGTAGAGTTCTGAGCCTTAACAGAAAAGCCAATAGTTGAAAGGTCAGTTACCGGCAATATCTCGTCAGAGGTATATCCGTACGCATAACGAACCTTAGGAAGGTTTTCTTTATTTGTGGCAGTATCTGCAGTATCCGGGAAGAACCATGTAGAGAGAACCGTATCTGAGGTAAAGGATTCATTATAGGTATTGCCTAAGTTCGCATCACGATAGTAAGGTGCTACAATACTGCCTGCCGACCAAGCGTTCATATCAGCCCACTTAACAGGGTAAACACTGTATTTACCGTCCGCAGTGAATACAACGTCCTTCTTTGCTTCATAAGAGTTGCCAAGATAGAATACGACAGGGTCGGAATCTGTGTAATATTCATCTCCAAGAGTATATACTCCCCAAAGACCTACTGTACCCTCAGGAAGAGTATAAGTACCATCATCAAATGAGTCTGAGGTGATAGCGTTGTCAAGGTCTGCACCAAGAACGGTGTAGGGAACGATAGCGTAGTTATCCTTAAGACCTGAGATTATGTAGCCGTCAACTACAACACCTGTGGGTGCAGGATACTTAGGAATTACGATAGAATAGCTATCCTCTATATATCTGATTTCTGCTCTGGTCTGATATGTAGGCTCTGCATCAAAGCCAACATTATCCATTGATTTTACGCCTGCATAAGGATAGATGGTAAAGCCTACGAAGTAACCGTCATCGGGAAGCTCCCATGCGCTATCATCTGTAAAGTCAACGGTATAAGTTAATTCAGTTCCATTATACGTTTTATTCTTAAACAAATAAGAATAGGTATCAAGCTCTCCGTCGGGGGTCAATACATGTGCATCGAAACGAACAGTATTATTAACAAAATACATCTGACCGTTAGCACGCTTCATTGCAAATGAATATTCCTCTACCTCTGTAATGGGAATAATCTCCTCTTCGGTAAGAGCATATCTGTAAAATATCTTGTCAGCGGCATTCTTGATGACAGCAAATTTTTCATCTATAACTGTTTCATCACCATCCTGCACAGCGCTATACAGGGCAAGAGTATCTGCTGTGCTAAAGTGGTTTTCTGCAATAGTTCCGAGTACCGTCCAGGAGTTGTAATGGGCACATTTGTTGTGAGTAAAGGTACCAAGGATAAATGCCTCTGTGCTATCGGCATCCTTAATCCTCCTGTCACCATCATACTCCATAATATCCTGACGTGCTGAATATATTCCTCTTACATAGAGAACTACAGGGTTGGAATCAACGTAGTCAACATTGTCGCCCTTGAAGTAAATTCCGTAGAGACCTACAGCGTCAGCGATATTTGCTACAACGTCAAATTCTGTAACACCTGTTACTTCGGTAGGAGTTGCAGTGCTGTCAACGCCGTTTACATTGAATGGAGCAACATAGTAAGTCTTAGTTGCGTCAAGACCTTCAAAGACAGTGCCATTAACAGTAATGCCTGTAGGTGCATTGAGCTTAGGCATATCAATAGAGTATCCTGTAGGAACGTGAACTACCTCTATACGGTGACCATAAGCATAAGTGGAAGTAGTGAAATTTTTATAATTATTAAATCCATCGTAGGGATAAATTCTGAAGCCAACCAAATAACCGCTTTCAGGGCGCTTTTTCCAACTGCCGTAGGTTGAAGCGTCTGAGAAATCTACTGTCATAGTTGATGCAGTGCCGGAAAGGTTAATGGAGTTATGGTAGTATGTATAAGGTGTTACCTTGCCGTTTTCGTCTGCAACGTATGCTTCGAACTTAACTACAAGACCAGTATAAGCAATTGTACCCATGTTTTTGCGAAGGTTATACGTATAGGTATTCACTTCAGATATAGGGACTATTTCTTCATCGGTCAAAGCGTAAGTAAGGTAGAATTGCTTAACATGCTCTGCAATATTGTCAAAAGCATCAGACTTATCATCATCAGCTGCACTTACAAAAGCTTCGTTCAAAGCCTTTGTAACGTGGTATCCCTGCGTACACAAACCGTATACGCCAAAGGAGCTGTGATATGCCCATTCTTTTCCTGTGAAATGTCCCTGAACAAAGGGGTTGCTCGAGTTGCCATAGATATAAAGCTCGTTATAATACTCTTTGATAAGTCTGTCATTAGCACCCATGCCGATACCTGTTGTATCGTCCTTGTGGTCGCCATCGGTATCAACGCCCTTTACGTAAAGCTTATTATCTACAGTAACTACTTCATTCCCTGTAAAGGTATCATCTTTGTCGTCTCCATCAGCGTCTGTACCTGTGTAGTACGATTTAATGAGATAGCCGGGGGAAGAAAGAGCGTCTGCGTCATAAACAGAGCCGTCACGGAGCTCGCCGATATCGGCACGAGCGGCGTAGGTACCTCTTGCATAAGCTAAGGTAGGTGCTGAGTCCTCTGTTTCAATTCCATCGCCCTTGCAATATATACCATAGAGACCTACTGCAGCTTCGGGGAGAGTGTAAGCTGTAACGCCCGTTACTTCTGCTTCGTTAGCTGTATCCAAGCCGTTTGCATTGAAGGGTGCTACGTAGTAGGTAGTATCGGCATCAAGATTTCCAAAGGTAGTACCACTAACGGTTATAACAGTGGGAAGCAATACTTCGGGAAGTTCAATTGTGTAAGGAGCTGTCTCAACGTTTCCATAGAAAATAGCAATAGAAGCGTAAGCGCTCTTATAAAGAGAAAAAACATTAGAGGCTGTAGCAAGTGCTTCTATATTATCCATTGTAGCATAGGGGTAAACGTCAAATGCTACGAGATAGCCTTCTTCGGGAAGAGCACACTCTACTCCATCCTCAGAAACCCAGCTGTCGGATTCAAAATCAACAGTCTGTGTAGTAGAAGGAGCGTTAAGTTTAAAAGCTGCTTCATTTGTCATATAGCTGTAAGTAGAAATATTACCGTCTTTATCGGCAATGTAAGCTACATATTTTGCAGAGAGTGCTTCGTTATACTTTATAAGTGACTGACGTGCACCTACCTGGAAGCTATAAGAAACAAGCTCGGACACGGGAACGATTTCGGCAGGGGTTAAAGCGTAGGACACTTTATAGCTTGCGCCATTGTCTATATGAGACTGAAAAGCGGTAGCTCTGGCAGTGACCCAGTTTCCCTTTGTAGTTTCACTAATAAATGCCGTTTTGTCTTCTTCGCTAAAGTAAGGAGAATAGAAGGCATCGAGCTTTGTTCTGTAGCCCGCAATTCTTGTATCAAGAATTTCCTTAGCTATTTCATCATATCTTGTCTGATAATTTTCACTTTCGGCTGTAAGTCCCTCTTCTGTGAGCTTAGTTGTAACCGTAGTCTTTTCAGCAGCAGTAAGAGTCTCTTCAGCTGCTTTAGCTTCAAATTCATCAATTGCAGACTGCCAGGTATGGTTGTAGTATGCAACAAGCTTGGCACTGGCATTCGAATCAAAGGTGGAGTTATGGCTGGACACGATTCCGTTTGACCAGCCTGTGTGATATCCCAGGTTTCCGGATCCTGTAACAAATCCCGGGTAGAACTCGTCGAGACCATAGACCTTAGTCAAGCCTACGTTTTTGGATTCGATTGCAGTTCCGGCAGGATTGGTATCCCCTTCTGCAACATTCTCAAAGAGAGTCTTTCTGTCAGTGTAGGAGCCGTAAACATAGACGATAATCTGTGTTTCAAAGCCGTCGTCTGACACTGCGTAGAGACCTGCAAGGTTCTCATTGTCGGTGGAGAGGTCGATAACTGTTTCGCTAACGGTTATGCCGTCTCCTGTCTGATTAATAGTAACCGATGCTGCTTCGTAGGAGCCGTTTTCTACACCGAGAATGGTGCCAAAGCCACCTGTGACGTCAGCAGCAAAAGTTGTGAGGGCAAAGAGTGCTGTGAGCACCATTGCCAGTACCGCCACGGTAAGATAGCGGTAGGAATTCTTTTGAGCCATGGTATTCCTCCTAAAAATATTAAATTTTAATTTCAGTCTTCCTTCCACAAATTCTCTGTCTCCAAAAGAGAATCCTTTGTACTATGGTAAGTAGTACAAAAAAGAATAGGGTACTTCTTTCCGCTTTGAGAAGCCTGTATTTTACTTTTGTAAAATCAGTCCAAAAACAAGAGGATATAATACAACAATTTTACATTGTCATTTTATCACAGAAAATTTACAAAGTCAAGGAAAAAATGTGTAAAGTTACACAATTTTTTCACTGCAAGGTGAAAAATGTTTGCTGACGCAAAATGATGTTTCACTTCGTGAAAATTTCGGTTGATTTGCTCGGGCAAATCTTCATTAATTTCTAATCAGAATAAAGCAAAAAAGCCTCATAATGAGGCTTTTTTGCTTTATTCAGCTATATCAGCTTTGTGCTCTTCAATAATCTTCTGTGCGATATTAGAGGGAACCTCGCCGTAGCGCTGTACCTCATAAGTAAAGGTAGCTCTTCCCTGAGTAATAGCACGAAGCTGTATGGAGTAGTTCGACATTTCGGACTTAGGTACTTCCGCTTCGATGATACTTACGCCCTTCTTTGTCTCGGACTGGTCTGTGCCGAGTATCTTACCTCTTCTCTTAGAAAGGTCGCCGATAACGTCACCCATGAGAGAGTCGGGGACTTCAACGGCAAGCGTTCCGAGGGGCTCAAGGATAACGGGGTTAGCGTTCTTGAGTCCTTCCTTATAAGCGAGGTGAGCCGCAAGCTTGAACGCCATTTCCGACGAGTCAACGTCGTGGTAGGAGCCGTCGTAAAGGTTAGCCTTAAGGTTAACTACGGGGAAGCCTGCGAGAACGCCCTTTTCCATAGCTTCAAGGAGTCCTTTTTCAACTGCGGGGTGGAAGTTCTTGGGAACCGAGCCACCGAAGATAGATTCAGTAAAGGTAAGTCCTTCTTCCTCACCGGGTGCAAACTCGATCTTAACGTGTCCGTACTGACCGTGACCGCCCGACTGTTTCTTGTGCTTGCCTTCTGCCTGAACGCTCTTCTTTATAGTTTCTCTGTATGCAATCTTTTCTTCAGAAAGCTTTACAGAGGTACCAAATCTTGTTTTAAGTTTAGAGGAGAGCACGTCAAGGTGCATATCGCCAAGTCCCGAAATAACCATCTGCTTGGTTTCTGCATTATTAACGTAGTTAAGGCTCAGATCTTCCTCAAGAAGCTTAGAAATGCCCTGTGAGATCTTATCTTCATCGCCCTTAGCAAGAGGCTCTATACCCATAGAGTAGTAGGGCTTGGGGAAGCGTATCTTATGATACGTAACGTCGCCCGATACGGAAAGTGTATCATTGGTATTAGCAAATACAAGCTTTGTAGTAAGACCTATATCACCGCACACCATCTCTTCAACCTCGGTCTGCTTCTTGCCCTTTGCACAGTAGATGTGGGCAATCTTTTCTTCCTGACCGTTGCGGGAGTTTTTAAGCGTCTGGTCCTTTTTAAGGCATCCGTTCATAACCTTGAAGAATGACATCTTACCAACGAAGGGGTCGGCAACAGTTTTGAAAATGAAGAGTGAGGTCTCTCCTTCGGTTTCAATTGCGATATCCTCTCCGTCTTCACTTATCTCGTGAGTTCTCGAAACAGGGCTGGTAAAGGATTTTGATACCTTATGTAAGAAATAATCAATACCTTCGAGAGTTGTTGCAGAGCCAGAGAAAACAGGCACGATAGTTCCTATCTTGAGTCCTGCCTGAAGGGCATCGGTGATTTCTTCATCGGTAAATGGAATATCGTCGAAATACTTGAGCATGAGGTCGTCACTTGTCTGTGCAAGCGCTTCAAAGAGCATAGCTCTGTACTCTAAGATCCAATCAGCATTGGGGTCGGGAACAGGGATTTCCTCAGCCACGCCGTTAGTGTATTTATACGCCTTAACTGCTATAATATCAACGTATCCGACGGTCTTGTGATTTTCAAACAAGGGAACGTAAAGAGGACACACTGTCTGACCGAAAAGCTCTTTAAGAGTGTTAAGTATTGAGGTAAAGTTGATGTTATCCTCATCCATACGGTTAATGAAGAAAGCCTTCGCAACGCCTGCATCGGTAGCCTTCTGCCATGCAAGTTCGGCACCTACCTCAACACCTGCCTTAGCATCAATAACTATAACTGCATTTCTGACAACACGAAGTGCCTGCTCAATTTCTGCACTGAAATCGAGATAACCGGGTGTATCTATAAAATTAATTTTTTTATTATCATAGAATATAGGTGCAACAGCTGCCGAAATTGACATTTCACGCTTAATTTCCTCGGGGTCAAAGTCGCACACAGTATTTCCTTCGGTGGTTTTTCCAAGTCTATCGGTTTCTTTTGCGTAATAAAGCATAGCTTCTACAAGAGACGTCTTTCCGCTTCCACCGTGTCCCAAAAGACATACGTTTCTTATTTGTCTTGATAAAATATTCGCCATTTTCAGTTACCTCCTGATTAGTTTTTTGGGTTACCTTTATTATATAACAGGAAGCGCTTACATTCAATACTATTTTTTACATTAATTGTCCCCTCGGTGACGAAATTAAAGCCCCGATTTTGTGAAAAATCCACAAAATCGGGGTGTTTTTGTAACTTTTTTTGTTAGTAATGTACTTCTTATTCGTCATTTTCTGATGATGACATTGATGACATCTTACGCTGTGCAAGGACGAGAGAATGGTATATTCCCTCTTTTTTCATAAGCTCCTCGTGAGTGCCCGTTTCGGCAATCTTACCCTTGTCGAGAACGATGAGTCGGGTAGCGTTGCGAAGGGTTGAAAGTCTATGGGCAATAGCGAAGGTAGTTCTGTCCTTAATGAGGGAAGCAATAGAGTCCTGAATGAGACGCTCGGTCTCGGTATCAAGAGCAGAGGTTGCCTCGTCGAGAATAAGGATTTTCGGGTCACGGAGAATTGCACGGGCAATAGCTATACGCTGTCTTTCTCCTCCCGACAGGGTGTGCCCTCTCTCCCCTACCTTAGTGTTATAGCCGTCGGGAAGCTTCATGATGAACTTATGGGCACCTGCCATTTTAGCCGCCTTTATTATTTCTTCTCGGGTAGCCTCGGGGTCGGCGTAAGAAAGGTTGTCGTAGATAGTACCTGAGAACAGGAAGGTCTCCTGAAGTACTACGCCTATCTGTGAACGAAGTGAGTGCTGTGAAATTTTCTTTATATCAACGCCGTCAACGAGTATCTGTCCGTCACGGACGTCATAAAGTCGCATAACAAGGTTGATGAGAGTACTTTTTCCAACGCCTGAGCGTCCGACTATTCCTACCATTTCGCCCTTCTTTATAGAGAAGGAAATCTTTTTCAGTACGTCCTCTCCTTCATCATAACCAAAGGACACGTCACGAAATTCTATGTTACCTTCAACGTCATGCTCAATCGCTTCTTCGCTGTCTTTTACGTCAACCTCCTCGTCCATAATCTCAAAGACCTTTCGGGTGGACGTAAGCACCGAAATAATATGACGGGGAAGGCGGGATAGCCAGTCGAAGGCGTAATATATCTGACCTGTGAAGAAGGTGAACATAGACATATCACCAAGAGTCATAGTATCGCCGAGGATTTTATTTCCCACGTATGCAAGAACGATATAGTTACCGATACCGATAAGATAGTTCATATATGGAACGATAAGTGCCCAGGTTATTTCGTTCTTTTCAGAAATTTCCGCTACCTTTTTTATAGCCTTGTCGTAGCGTTTTATCTCCTTTTTCTCCATACCGAAGACCTTAACGACTCTGATACCCTGAAAAACGTCGTGGAGCACTGTGTTGGAGTCGGATTCCATATACCATTGACGGTGGTATAGGCGGTGGGTAAAGCGCCACACCTTTCTCACTATCATCATAATGATAGGAGCGGGAACCATAATGAGAAGCGCAAGCTTCCAGTCATAGAAGAACATTGCAATGCCCAGAATTACTATGATAAGTGCGTTTTCTACGAACTGAGGAAGATAGGTTACGAAGAAGGTTGCTATTCCCGAGGTGTCGCTTGTAACTCGGTGGATAAGCTCGCCCGCAGTTCTCTTAGAGATAGAGGAAACGGACATGAGCTGAATTTTCTCAAAAAGGTCTGAGCGCAGTTTCTTTATAAAGTTACTGCTGACCTTTGTAAGCATATTAGTTCTGACAATTTCGATAACCTTATAAAAGGCTTGCAACAAGAAGATAGAAAAGGATATAACGATAAGACCGAGAAGCAAATTGTCCTTCGGCTCAGTTATCGTTATGTACTCGTCAACCATTTTCTTTTGAAGGACGGGATTTATAACCTTCACAAAGCTGAGAAGTCCAAAGAAAGAAAAGGCGATAACAAGCATGGGTATTTCTTTCTTGACCATTTTAAGAAGTCTTTTGAACATTGAGCCTGTATCGGCACAGTAATAGCACACCGTCATTCCCTTCTTGAAGGGGCGGTGACACTTTGGGCAAACACGGGTGTCAGGGGAAAAGGTAACCTTGAAGTCGGGATTGTCGATGTTATCAATAATAGAGTTAAGAGAGCGTGATGCGTCGATTATAAGATTTGCAAGAGACATATCCGAGCGACAAATTTCAACGCTCTCGCTATCGTTTTCAGCTATTGCCTCAAGGCTCACGCTTCCTATGTTGCGTCTTGCTACAAAGGACTTATAGTCCTTGATTTTATATGCCGTGAGCACTGCGGGGGATTTTTCTTCGTTGTCATCTGCTTCGTGACACGAGAAGATATATTCCCTTGTTACAGCAAGGACGCCAAGTCTTGTACGGTTTTCACCGTCGAGATTATAGTTGAATTTAAAAAGAATTTCATTTTCGTCAAGTCTTTCCTTCAAGGCATCGAGAAGGCGTGCTCTTCGCTTATTCTTGACTTCACGAATGTTCTTTCTGAGATTATCCGTTTTACTCATAAGTACAACTCAATCCTTCTGAAGCTTGCCTTGTCAAGCTTTGACAGGCTTTCTATTTCGTAGCGGTTGGCGTCTTCATCAATTACGACTGCTCGGTCCTCCCCTATTCGTATGATGCTCTTGAAGGTGTCCTTCAGTGACATCACTCTCATTCCCTGAGGGGTATCGATAGTCCAGGTGGAGTTTCCAAACCGTTCTTCCACGTTTAATATTTTAAGAATTTTTGCGCTGAAATACTTTTTTTCAAGCTCTGCCTTTATTATCTTGGCGCTCTCTTCGTCAAAGTCATGAACGTTTCGGATGATGCCAAGCTCATTTTGCTCAGAGTCGCTCACCGAAATGAACTCGTCGGGCAAATCGTGAGGAAAGGCACGGCTGAGGAATACCCTCGAAAAGTCCTCGGCATCTCCTATTTTTCCCACAACAAAGCCGTTAGGGGTAAGCTTAAAGCTTGAGTTTTCGGGGGTGATATAATTAATATCAGCACTTTGCTGTATAGCACTAAGTTCTTTTGTTTCCATAATTATTCCTCCACTCCTATAACCTTGAGGGCATCAAGCTGCATCTTATAAAGCTTATAATAATCGCCCTTCTTTTCGATAAGCTCACGGTGAGTTCCGCTTTCGGTCATCTTACCGTCCTCTATAACTATGAGCCTCTTTGCATCCTTTAAGGTTGAAAGTCGATGGGCTATAATTATAGTGGTCTTACCTCGTGTAATATTGGTTATTGCCTTCTGGATTTTAAGCTCGGTTGCAGTATCCATTGCGGCTGTTGCTTCGTCAAGTATAAGTATCTTGGGATTTTTGAGAATTGCACGGGCAATAGATATACGCTGTAATTCTCCTCCCGAAAGTCCCTTGTTACCGAAGCCTATCTGAGTATTGTAGCCGTCGGGATACTTGATAATAAAGTCGTGGGCTCCTGCAGCCTTAGCCGCTTCAACTACCTCTTCATCAGTAGCATCGGGAACGGCGTATTTAATATTGTCGATAATGGAGCCTCTGAAAAGGTAAGTCTCCTGAGAAACGATAGAAACGTTATCTCTGATAAAGCTCATGGGTAAATCCTTAACGTTTTTGCCGTCGATGAGCACTTCGCCGTCGGTCACGTCGTAAAGTCTCATAATAAGATTTACGATAGTGGATTTACCTGCGCCCGTGTGCCCAACGATGCCGATAGTCTCCCCTGCTTCGACCTTGAAGCTGACGTTGTCTATAACTCTGCGATTTTTAAGATATTCAAAGGAAACGTTCCTGAACTCTACCGAGCCGTCAAAATTCTCGGGAGCAACGGCTCCTTCCTTGTCCTGCACGTCGGGAACGGTATCCATTATTTCAAAGAGACGGTGAGCGGCGTTCATGCACTCGGAAAGCTGTTGACCGAAGCGGTTAAAGAAGTCGAGAGGTGCATACGCCATAGCGAGCATAGAGATATATGTCACGAGAGTACCGTAGGTAAATATTTCGTTTCCGCTGATATTCCCCCTTGCTACCATATATCCGCCGAAAGCCCATGCGGCATAGGTGCCAAGCTCAAGGATAAGGGTTATAGGATAAATAAACCAATTCGTTTTAACTGTTCCGTCATAGTTTGCGTTTGACAAAGCATGGCTTCGCACGTTGAATTTCTTCTGCTCAAGCTCTTCGTGGGAAAACGCTTTTACTACTCTGTTTCCCGTAAGGATGTCCGCTACAAATGAATTGAATATCCTTGAGCGGGAATAGTTGCGGGCATGAATTTTTCTGCTAAGTCTGTAAAGAGAGCGTCTTACCGCCATATAGATGGGAATAGGAAGCATAACTACAAGAGAGACCTTCCAATTCATAATAAACAGCAATATAACGATAGCTATAAACTGAACTATATTTGTTACAAAATAAGGCAATCCGTCAACAAAGAACCAATAAAGAGAACGTGAGTCCTGATTTATCTGTGTCATAAGTCCGCCTGTCTGACGGGATGAAAAGAATGACAGGGACAGCCTTTGTATAGACTCGAATATAGTCTTTTTCAGGTCATAGGTAACGTTAGCTGAGATTTTTGCGGTAACGATAGAATGTACCATCATAAAGACGGTAGAAAGAAGCTTTGTTCCCGCAATGATCACGATAGCCTTGAAAATCTGTCCGTAAAACGTACCTCCGATATTAAGTACCTCGTCTATAAAGAAGGCACCGCTGACGTAGGGTGAAAGAAGTCCAAGGAGTGAAGAGAGCACTACCATTACGAGCACTAATATGGAATACCATTTATATCTCAT
>JAZNZV010000002.1:0-3799 GCA_045595105.1 Eubacteriales bacterium
CCGTCCTTAGGAACTGCACCTTCGGGTGCGTGGATGTGTATGTCTTTGGTTTTATAAAAATCGGGGTCCTTTACGCCAAGCTCTTTTGCGTTTGCTCTGCAAAGGCTGATAGCAAGCTTTGCTGACTCAACCATAACGTCACCCAAAGAACCTGTAAGTTCAACTTTACCAGTGCCGGGGCTTGTCAATGCTTCTATCTCGAGCATATCTCCCCCAACCTGCGTCCATGCAAGTCCGTTAACAACGCCTATTCTTGAATTTTTATATTTTCTTTTAGGCTTGATCTTCTGATTTCCTATGTATTCGGACAGATCACCTTTTTTCACTACATGTTTGGTGTTCTCTCCCGTAACGATCTTCTTGGCAACGGCTCTGCAAAGATGTGCTATTTCACGTTCGAGGTTTCTTACTCCCGCTTCTCTTGTGTAATTGTCTATAAGCTCTTTTAACGCATCACTTGATATACTCAAGTCCGAGGATTTGAGGCCATGCCTTGCCATCTGCTTTGGAACAAGATGCCTTTTAGCGATATGAATTTTTTCATTCATAGTATAGCCTGGGATTTCGATAATCTCCATTCTGTCGAGGAGAGGTCGGGGAATCGTATCTGTTGTATTCGCTGTTGCAATGAAAATACATTGTGACAAATCAACAGGCATTTCGATAAAGTGGTCACGGAAGGTACTGTTTTGTTCACCATCCAACACCTCGAGAAGAGCTGAGGATGGGTCGCCGTGAGCGTCACGGGTAAGCTTATCCACCTCGTCGAGCAAGAACAATGGATTCATACTTCCCGACTGTTTCAAGGCATTGATTATTCTTCCTGGCATAGAGCCAACGTAGGTTTTTCTATGACCTCTTATGTCTGCTTCGTCACGGACTCCGCCAAGAGATGCACGCACATAATTTCTGTCAAGTGCTTCGGCAATAGACCTTGCTATTGACGTTTTTCCAACGCCAGGAGGTCCGACAAGACAAAGAATTTGACCATTCAAGTCGGGAGCAAGCTTTTTAACTGCAATAAACTCAAGTATTCTTTCTTTAACCTTTTTCAGTCCATAATGGTCACGTTCGAGGATTGCACTCGCCTTACTTACGCTAAGTCTGTCCTTTGTGTAAACACCCCAAGGGAGCTCAAGACAGGTTTCTACGTAATTTCTTATAATAGCAGCTTCGGGTGAGCCGAAGGACATCTTTTCAATTTTAGAGTACTCGTGTCTGAGCTTTGCGCTGACCTCTTCGGGGAGCTTAGAATTTTCAAGCTTTGTCCAGAGCTCATCGTCATTGTCTTCGCCAAGCTCTGACTGAATTACTTTGAGTTGTTCCCTTAGGAAGTTATCCTTTTGTATACTTACGAGCCTTGACTGTACTCTATCGGCAATTTCCTTTTCAAAGCCGTATATAATTCTTTCTTCTGCAAAAATCGTCTGTAAAATTTCAATTCTTGTAAAAAGATCATGGCACTCAAGAATTTTAATTTTATCCTCAGTTTTATAGCAAATATACGAGGCAACGTAGTCGCAATATACACTTGGGTCAATAAGATGGTCCAAAATTTCAAAAAAGTCCTTGGGCGCTTTTTTGAAAAACTCATTATAGTTATTCATGAGTTTTTTTATCATTCTGAAAGCGGCATCGTTTTTTACGTCGCTTTCCTCATGAATTTCTTTTACCTCAACGTCGGCATAAGGTATTTTATTTGCGTAATTTATTCCCCTAATCTCAGCACGGCTTATACCTTCGACAATTACGCTAAAGCTACCTTCATTTTCTTTGTCAGCCGTTATCTTTTTGATTGATACTACGGCGGCGGCACTATATACGTTATCAAAGGAAAGCTCGGTATCCTCACTTTTATTAGTAGCGATAACAAGCTCCTTTTTACCCTTGTTGGCTTCTCTTATAATACGAAGTAAATCTTTATTATCAATTGAGATATTTGCTGTAATATAAGGAAATATAACAAAATCGTTCAAAGCGACAACAGGCAAAGAAGTTAACAAAATCTTTTCTCTGAAAATTGACATTTTACTACACCTAAATAACAAAAATTAACAGTAATAAATTTTACTTTTTGACTAACAATAATATCGAAACCAAAGGGTTTCAAAAACAAATTAAACAATTCTTTCTTACAAGGAGAAAAAATCATGGCTAATAATAAGTCTCTTGTTCCCGAAGCAAAGGAAGCTCTCAATAGATTCAAGATGGAAGCTGCTGCTGAAGTTGGTGTAAACCTTAAGCAGGGTTACAACGGTGACCTCACTTCCAAGCAGGCAGGTTCTGTTGGTGGTCAGATGGTTAAAAAGATGGTAGAGAGCTACGAGAACTCTATTAAGACCCGATAAATTTTAAAAAGTTATTTAATAAAATATGCCGTCGATATAATCGGCGGCATATTTTATATTAATAGGCCTTACCCCAGTATACCAATTTTGTTGCCTTTTTGCCACAGCATACGCAGGTATCTGACACGGGCTCTGAGTCAAAGGGCATGCATCTCGAAGTAACGTCTGCAACCTCTTTGAGCTTTTCTTCGCATTCAAGGTCTCCACACCACATGGCTTTTATAAATCCGGGCTTATTTGCCGCAACGTCGCACATCTCATCCATGTCATGTGCGACATAGGTCATGTTTTCACGTCTGTCAAGAGCCTTTTGATAAAGAGACTTTGTAATATCAACAAGAAGCTCGGGAACTCTCTCTTCAATCTCATCGAGAGGGACGAAGGTCTTCTCTCCTGTGTCACGTCTGACGAGAACGCACTGACCGTTTTCAATATCCTTAGGTCCGATTTCAAGTCTTACGGGAACGCCTCTCATTTCGTATTCCGCAAACTTCCAGCCGGGGCTGTTATCCGAAACGTCGATATCTGTACGAACAATTTTGGAAAGCCTTTCCTTTACGCTCTGTGCGGCATCGATAACGCCCTCCTTAAACTGTGCAATGGGAACTACTATGACCTGCACAGGCGCAATTGCGGGAGGTAATACAAGACCGTTATCGTCTCCATGGGTCATAATGATACCACCGATTATACGGGTAGACATGCCCCATGAGGTCTGGTGGCAGTATTTAAGCTGGTTATCCTTATCAAGATAAGTAATATCAAAGGCTTTAGCAAAGCCGTCGCCAAAGTTATGGGAAGTACCCGACTGAAGTGCTTTACCGTCGTGCATAAGCGCTTCAATGGTATAAGTCGCCATAGCACCTGCAAATTTTTCTTTATCGGTTTTTCTGCCCTTGACAACAGGGATAGCTAAGTACTTTTCACAGAACTCGGCATAAATGTCGAGCATTTGCAGGGTTTCTCTTTCCGCTTCCTCGGCAGTAGCATGCATAGTGTGACCCTCTTGCCACAAGAATTCTCTGCTTCTGAGGAAAGGACGTGTAGTCTTTTCCCATCTTACAACAGAGCACCACTGATTGTAAAGCTTAGGAAGGTCTCTGTATGAACGTATAATATTAGCATAGTGTTCACAGAAAAGGGTCTCTGAAGTGGGTCTTACGCAAAGTCTTTCGGAAAGACGTTCGCTACCGCCGTGAGTAACCCATGCAACCTCGGGTGCAAAGCCCTCTACGTGATCCTTTTCCTTGTTGAGAAGAGACTCGGGAATAAACATAGGCATCATAACGTTCTGATGTCCCGTTCTCTTGAACATTGTATCAAGTGTATGCTGGATATTTTCCCATATTGCATATCCGTAAGGTCTGATGATCATACATCCCTTAACGCTTGAATAATCAACCAAATCAGTTTTCTTTACTACGTCTGTATACCACTTGGCAAAATCCACG
>JAZNZV010000003.1:0-3303 GCA_045595105.1 Eubacteriales bacterium
GCTACGATCCGACTTGGCATAGCCACGGCGATGCTGTCGGCATTCACCGCGGCGCTGGTGTTTAAAGGCAAACCGAAGTAGTGCCCACTGTGTGGGCGTGAAATGCGCCTGCGGCGCGTGAAATTCGGCTTTGCCGAGTGAAATACGCCGTTGGCGTATGAAATGTTGACAAAGTCAACGTTAATGGTGAAACCCTTATATAACTTATTTCTTGCAATCCTCACAATCGCAGTCACAGCCGTCGTGGTCGCACTCTTCCATGAGCTCGTCCTCGAAAGCGTCTGCAACCTTGTCGAATTCATCATCATCGTCGATGGTAACAAGCATTTCGTTTCCGTCTTCGTCAACTGCAAGCTTAAGGATAACGAACTCGTCTCCGTCCTCGTCGCTGGGAACAAGAGCAAGGTAGTTGTTTCCGTCAAGCTCCATATCGCCGATTACTGCAAAATCCTTTTCTACACCGTCCTCATCAGTAAGTGTGAGTATATCCGCTTCAAATTCTTCTCTTTCTGCCATTAGTATGTCCTCCTTATTATTTCTTTAAACTGACTATATTTTACACTATTTTTCTCTCTTCGTCAATAGCTTTTCAGAAATTGAAAAATGACTTTAATTTTTCAAGCTTTTCGAGACTGTCTTCCTTATTTTCGGAACAGATAAAGAAGTAGAGCTTGATCTTAGGTTCGGTGCCCGATGGACGTATGGTCACCGAACTTGTATCGTCGAGAACGTAAGTGAGCACGTTTTCACTTGGGAAGGGAAGCGCTTCGCTTTCGCCTGTGGTGATATCACGAGTCACTCCGCTTTCATAGTCGGTTATCTTTACGACTTTGAGCCCGCCAATGTCTTTTGGGGGGTCAAGGCGAAGCCTCTTCATGATATTCGCCATTTCTTCTGAGAAGTTGGGTGCAGTTATAACCGCCTCACCCCAGTACTCGCCCCAGAATCCATATTCCTTATATATATCGTCTATAACGTCAAAGAGAGTCTTTCCATGACACTTAGCGTAAAGAGCAGCCTCGGCAGCGATAAGAGATGCCGCAACTCCGTCTTTGTCTCTTGCGTAAGTGCCTGTCAGATATCCGTAGCTTTCTTCAAAGCCGAAGAGGAAATTATATTCACCGTTCTTCTCAAATTCCTTTATTTTCTCACCGATATATTTAAATCCCGTGTATACGTTGAATACCTTGATGTTATTTTTACGGCAGATAACTGCTGCAAGCTCTGACGAAACGATGGACTTTACCATAGCGGGATTTTCGGGTATGGCTTTAGATTTTATAATATAGTCTATGATGACAAGTGCGATTTGATTACCCGTCAACGCCTCGAATTTTCCATCTTTATTTTTGAGGGCAATACCCATTCTGTCAGCGTCGGGGTCGGTTGCAATTATAAGGTCAGCATTATCAGCTACTTTTATACCTTCGTTAAAGGCTTGTATGAACTGAGGATTGGGCTTTTCAACGGTTGGAAAGTTTCCGTCGGGACTGCCTTGACTTTCAACTACCTTTACGTTTTTAAATCCTGCCATAGCCAAAGCCTCAGGCACAAGTCGGTAGCCTGCACCGTGAAGGGGGGTGTAAAGAACGTGAAGCTTGTCCGAGCTTTCCTTTATCATATCGGGAGATTTTGACTGAGCGAGAACGTTTTTGAGATACTCGTCATCAACCTCTTTTCCAATTATTTCAATCGTTCCCGATTTTACAGCACTGTCAAAATCAGCCTTGGGAATAGAAGCTATGTCGATTTCATAAAATTTATCGGCTACCTTCTTTGCCTCAACAGGAGGAAGCTGTGCTCCGTCCTCCCAGTATACCTTGTATCCATTGTATTCTTTGGTGTTATGCGAAGCGGTAATATTGATACCTGCCTTGCATCCAAGATGCCTTATAGCAAATGAAAGCTCGGGAGTAGGTCTGAGTGAGTCGAAAATATAAGTCTTAACCCCTGCCTCAGCAAGCACTGACGCCGCCAGTCTTGAAAATTCCTCTGAATTGTTACGGCTGTCGCATGCAATTACAACACCGTTTTTCTCACCCTTTGCTTCAATAACAAGCTCAGCAAGAGAACGGGTGGCAAGAGCCACTATTTCGTTATTCATGTTAGCGGGACCGGAGAGCATCTTTCCTCTGAGTCCTGCAGTTCCAAATCCTATGATGTAAGCAAAATTGAGGATTGCCTCATCGTCACTCATGGGATTGATTTTATCACCTGTTATTTTCTGCCATTCCTCTATATTACTCTTAGCAACGGCAAGTATTTCGCTTTTTTGTAAAGTATTGTCTCTCTTGATAAATTTCATATGTCCGTCCTTTATATGTTTATTACCTTTATATTATATCAAAAAAGTCTCGCAAATACAACACCAAATAAAAAAATAATGACCGCCGAAGCGGTCATTTATTCACTTTTATTTAGCTTCCTCGGTAGAAACGGTTTCAAATCTGAACTCAAGAACCTCTCCGCCTTCCATTGCGTCGTGCTGAGCGGTAAGACCGTTAAGATTGGTAAAATCCTTTTCGCCCTTAGCTTTAACGTAGTAGCTGAACTGATTTTCCTTGTCGCAAGCAATGTCGCCAATGTTGGTTACTGCAAATGCCTCGTAGTCTTCCTTGTTAACGTAGTATTCGATTCCTGCCTGCTTGAGTGCAACCTCGAGACAGTCGATACCGTAGTAAACCTCGCCGTCGTGAGCGCCCTCTTCAAAAGGCTGACCAAGCTCAACTGTTTCTTCACAAAGAGCATTGCCTTCTCCGTCGAGAACTCTGACTGTTACCGTCTTAGCTGAGCAAGAAGTGAGAAGTGTAGACGAAATTATAAGAAGTGCGATAAGTATAAAAGAAAATCTTTTCATTATGTAATCTCCTTTGGTTTTTCTGTAACATACAAATTATACATTAACAACCCTTTTTTGTCAATAGCGAAATATTAATGAAAAGTAAATAAAAAGCTCATTCTAATTGTGAACATTTTGTAAATTCTTTCGATTTTTTGAAAAAAATTCTTGCAAAAATTTACAAGATATATTATACTAACAGAGCTTGATATGCGATGAAGCGGGAGGTTGCTACCGTGAGGTAGGGAATTTCCGCAGAGTATGTCCGACAAACGGGCGACAGTACAACTGACATATTTTGTTACGGTTTTGGTGAACTCTTCCTTATTATATATAATAGGGTTGGACGCACCGAGTTGCAGCCGCAATGAAAACCTTGACTCCATGCGGGGAGAGGTGCGCCTTCGGATTTTGAGCTTCTTCAAAATCCTTTTTTAAACGGATGTTTATGAAACACCCGGCGC
>JAZNZV010000004.1:0-11518 GCA_045595105.1 Eubacteriales bacterium
ACTTAACGTATTCTTCTGCTTCTGCTGAGTAATTATAAATAGCCTTTACAAGGTTTGCAAGCTTTTCATTTGAGTCGTTGTAAGACTGTTTTACGTAGTTAAGTGCTGAGTACTTAACTACGATTGACTCTTCACCAAGAGTCAATGTCAGCTCGTACTGAGTATCGAGGTTCTTGGCGTCGATATCTGTGATGTCAACGTAATAGTAGCAATAGCCGTCTGCATTTTCGGGATACTTAACGTTTGCAGGGTTGAACTCTACTGCCTTGCCGTTTGTCTCTGCTGCAGTTACAGTTTCTGCTGTAAGAGTAGGCTGACCTTCAACAGAAGCACGAGTTTCCTTAAAGTAATGTCTGACAGTAACGTTTTCTTCAAGAATAAGAGAGGTGGAGTAGTGCTCAAGAATTGTATCGTCACCGTAAGTGAACTTGCCCGACTTGTGAGGGTCTGCAATTGTGTTGATAGCGGTTGTATCCGCTTCAACTGCATCAAGCGCCTCAGCCTCTGTATTGAAGTAAGCATCAGCATTCTCACAGTAAGCCTTAAGAGCGTCTACAAGATCCTTTGCCGCAATGCACTCTTCGTTGCCAGCTTCTACCTGCTCCTCAAACGCTGTGATGTAGTTAGAAACCTTGTAAGACGAACCACTGGGCATTGTGCTTGTAATATTCTCCAAATTAGTTGTGTTGTTTGAGCTATTAGCATACCAATAGAATGCTGAATTTTCAATGTAGAAGTTATCAAAATCCTTGGGAGCTACGTAAACAGTGATATAAGCTGTTCTTTCATCTGCAAAGGTAGCCACGTTCCAGGTACTCTGAGGTGTACGTGAGAATCTGTAAGTGGTAATAGGTACTACGGTTGAACCGGTAGTAGAATCTTTTACAGAGAATTTCCACTGTGTCCAGTTGGAAACGTTTTCTGTATCAACGTCAAAGTAGAAACGAAGACCTATCTTTCCATCAAGCACAAGGCTTGCACCTGTGAAGACAACACCATTTGTTGAACTTTCAGAAACTACAACTTCACTTTCAAAGTGAGTTGCATCTGCAAGAGCCTTTACGTGAGGATAAACAAGTGCTTTCTTAAGATTAACAGTCTTTGTTGTGAAGTTTGTCCAAGTTGAGCCCTCGTCGATAGAATAAGCATATGTTGTACCTTCAACAAAGTTAGAAACAGTAAGTACGTTTCCGCTTACTGCAACCTCAGGTGTAGCCTGTGCAGTTTTAATTGAATACATGTCGTTGTCATAATCCATACAGAAACCATAACAAATATTATTGTTGTCTTCCTCTGTATTGATTGTTGCCGCCTGAGCATCAAACTCTGCGTAAGGAATAATCTCAAATCCGATTACGTAGCCTGTTGTGGGAAGGTTTACAAAATCTGTAGCAGAAACAGGGATAGAGTAACCCATCCAAGTATAAAGCTTAGCAATGTCAACGGTAGGCTTAGCAGAGTAAGGTTTTACTGTTCCTGCTTCGTCCATTACGTATAGACGAACCTCGGACTTTGTACCGTCGGGAAGAACGTATCTGTAACCCTGTCTTATAAAGAGTTTGTAAGACAAGCTTGAGAACTCTTTAACCTCGATGACCTCTTCGGGGTCGTAGGCGTACTTGTAGCTGATAGCCTTAGCCAATTTAGCTATATTCTCAAGAGCATCAGCCTTTGTTTCCTCTGTTGCGTTTTCAACAGCTGTTACGTAACTTGCATCAATGTGCTTATGAGAACTAAGATAATAATTGGAAGTTGTGAAGCCTGTATCATAGCTACCCTGGAATACCTGGTAAGAACCTTCAAACATTGCACTGTTGTGACCTTCGGTCATCGTACCGTCAACCCAAGATGTAGTTGCAGAGAAAACCGCTCTGTCATCTTCATTTTTATTAGGAAGAGTAATCTTCTGCTCAGTTGTACCCGCTATATAGAGTACAGCAAAATCAGAAGCGTCATATTCACCCGTTACACCTGCAACTCTTACTGCATAAAGACCAGCAGTTGTAAATACTGTTGTAGCTTCTACTGTTGTATAAGTGAGTGCCGTACCATTAAGCATATCAGCAGAAGAAACTACAGCATACTCGTAGGTCATACTGGGAATAGTACCGGTAAGAGCACCGTTTTCATCTACTCCAAGACCGGTGGGCTTAGATGCCTTAGGAGTGTCGATAGAGTAGCTTCCGGTATGAAGCATTACTCTCTGATTCTGCGCTGTTGTAGTATAATTCTCTGTAGTATAATTCTCTTCGGTAAATCCATAATAAGGAGTTACTTTAATTCCCACAAGGTATCCTTGCTTAGGAAGAGCGTTTTTCCATAAGCCGTTAGTCGGATTTTCAAAGTCAACTGTCAAAGTTGCTTTTGTTGAACTAAGAGTGATTGTATTGTGAAGATAAGAATAAACACTCACTTCACCATCAGCATCTGCAATATAGGCTTCAAACTTTACCACATGGTCAGTACTTACAAAAGACATCTTGTACATCTCAAGCTGGTAGGAGTAAGAATTTACTTCGGATACGGGTACTATCTCGCCTCCGGTAAGAGCATATCTAAAAGCAATGTTCTTTGTAGCATCTACGATATTATTGAATGCTTCTGTCTTTGCAGTTTCGTCTGCAGCATTTACAAAAGCTTCATTCAAAGCTGTTGTAATCTCATAGCCTCCGGTTCTTCCTACTGTCTTTGCACCCCAAGTACCCCATGCATAGTTATTAACACCAACACCTGTGTATTTACCTACTACAAAATTGGAGCTGTTCTGACAATCAACCTGCAATACATGCCAATTCCAAACTCTGAGATATGCAGTTTCACCGCTGCCTACAGAGTGTACTCTCTTATCAATATAGTCATCGATTCCATCTTTGGGATTTTCATCTACACCAACTACATAAGTTTTGGTTCCGTCTATCTTCACGGGATTGTTGGGATAGGTTGTACCGTATCCACTTCCGTTATCGGTGTCAGTGAGATCTCCGCCACCAACATATGTATTGCTCTCTGTAATTGCCTGTCTGTCAGCCATATCACCATACACATAGACGATTTCGTAATCGCCTGCGAAGGTGCTATCTGTTGACACGGCATAAAGACCTGCCAGACCTGTGTTATTTGCATCTGTGAGCTGGATAGCTTCACCAAGCTCAAGAGCTGTGCCTGCTGCGTTAAGTGTTGCGGGAGCGGCATAGTATGTGTCGTCAACTCCGCCTATTGCACCGAAGCCACCCGTGATATCGGCAGCAAATGCAGTAAGGGTCATGAGAGCTACGAGAACTACTGCGCTCACAACAAAACGCATAATTTTGTTATTTGCCATAATTACCTCCTAAAAGTATAAATTTTTTCTTTTTTGGACTATTATTACAGTTTATCACGCTATAATTGTAGCACAAAAAAACAGGTCGTTCAATAGTCAAAATTACCAAATATGTACACTTGTTTTTTACTTCAAAAAAGCGAGATTTTTGCCCTTTTGCATAAGCTAATACGTTTGATTTTTTATTCTTAAAAAATTTTCTTGATTTTTTAGGGAACAATTGATATGATTTTATTGTAGGTTGTTCCCTAAAAGATATTAATATATAAAAAGGAAAGAATTATGATAACAATAAGGAATGAATATATAAAAGCCGAGATTGCAGAAAAAGGAGCCGAGCTGAAAAGTATTGCCCTTGACGGCAAGGAATACGTATGGCAGGCAGACCCTGCATTCTGGGGAAAATCCTGCCCTATTCTCTTCCCTATCTGCGGAGGACTAAAGGACGGAGAATACGTTTTAGACGGAAAGGCTTATACTTTATCAAGACACGGATTTGCGAGAGACATGATTTTCAACGTTGAAGAGGTGTCGGACGTCTCTGCCACTTTTCTTTTGAAAAGCACAAAAGACACCATCAAGGTTTACCCTTTTGATTTTGAATTCAGAGTAAAATTCACTCTTGAAGAGAGAAAAATCAACGTGACCTACAATGTGACAAACTTAACGAGCTCCGATATGTATTATTCGGTAGGCTCTCACGAGGGCTTCGCTGTACCCGAAGGACTTGAAGAATACGACGTTGTTTTTGAAAAGGCGGGAGACTACTATTCCACAAATCTTGAGGGCGGACTTCTTGACGACACAAAGACTCTTATGGTTGAAGGCTCTGACACGCTACCCCTTAAAACCGATTATTTCAAGGTTGATACACTTATTTTTGAAAACATCGAAAGCAAGAGTGTAAGGCTTTGCAAGAAGGATGGAGAAAGAGAGATAAAAATCTCATTTCCCGACTTCGACCATCTGATGCTGTGGACTGTAATGGGGGCAAAATTTATTTGTATTGAAGCGTGGAACGGACTTTCCGACAGTAAGAGCACCGATAAGAACCTCAAAACTAAAAAGGGCATAAAAACACTTGGGTCCTCTACATGCGCTGAATTCACCCACGTTATAGAAATATTAAAATAAGTAAAAATAAGGCTTGGAGAAAACTCCAAGCCTTGTTTTTAAAGTTTTTGAAGAGGAGATTGAGGGGAAGCTTTTTACAAAAAGTTTCCCCTCAAAATTACTTGTTTAATTTAATCGCCTCAAACTCTTCCTCAATCTCAGCCGAAGGCTTCTTTGTGAGAAGGGAAACGACTACGATACAAATTGACGAGAAGATGAATGCGGGAAGAAGCTCGTAGATAGCGAATACGCCACCGAGAGTGCTGATAACAAGCTTCCAGAGGAATACCATTCCTGCACCGCTTACCATACCTGCGATAGCGCCTGCACGGGTAGTTCTCTTCCAGAAAAGTGAGAAGAGCATGAGAGGACCAAAGGTAGCACCAAAGCCTGCCCAAGCGAATGAAACTATCTGGAATATAACGCTGTCCTCATCGAAAGCGAGGAACATTGCAATAAGAGCTATAACGAGAAGAGTAATTCTCGAAACGGTCATAACTGCTTTATCGGAGGCATTCTTCTTGGCAACGCCCTGATAGATGTTCTTAGCAACGGCGGATGCCGCAATAAGAAGATAGGAGTCGGAAGAAGAAATGGTAGCCGCAAGGATACCTGCCATAACGAATCCTGCAACAAGAGGAGGAAGGAAGCTTGTAGAAAGCTGAATGAAGATGTTTTCAGCGCTTGACTTTGTAAGAAGAATGTCGCCGGAAAGCACTTCGGGATTGGTCATTGCAATAACTCTGCCAACAATACCGATAAACACTGCAACGGCAAGAGAAATAATGACCCAAATCATAGCAATTCTTCTTGAACGCTTGAGCTCGCCCTCTTCTCTGATAGCCATAAATCTGAGGAGTACCTGAGGCATACCAAAGTAGCCAAGACCCCAAGCCATCATAGAAAAGATAGTGAGAATTCCGTAGGGTGCGGCATCACCGAACTGTGCAACACCGTTTTCAACAACCTGAACACCGTCCTGAAGCTCGGGAGTTGCAAGCCCAAAGAAATCGAGGAAGCCGGGGATATTGCCTGCGTTATCGAGAACGGCACCGAAGCCTCCTGCGTTAACAACACCGATAGCAACCACCGACACAAGGGCAACTATCATAACGATACTCTGCATGAAGTCGGAAACGCTCTCTGCAAGAAAACCGCCGAGTATAGTGTAAATAAGTACGAATACTACGCCGACCACTACCATGCTCTGATAAGAAGCGCCAAAAAGTGTGGAGAAGAGCTTTCCGCACGTAACGAAACAGCTTGCCGCATAAACCGTGAAGAAAATGAGAATAAAGAGAGCGGCGAGAGTCATAATTACCTTTTTCTTCTCTTTGAAACGGTTGGAGAAGAAGTCGGGAAGTGTAATTGCGTTTCCTGCCTTGATACTGTAACGGCGAAGACGCTTTGAAACGATAAGCCAGTTAAAGTAGGTACCAACGGCAAGACCGATAGCCGTCCAAGCAGCGTCGGCAACACCGCACCAATAAGCAACACCGGGAAGACCCATAAGGAGCCAACCGCTCATGTCTGAGGCTTCTGCGCTCATTGCAGTTACCCAAGGTCCGAGAGTTCTGCCGCCAAGGAAATAGTTTTCGGAGTTTGCATTTGCCTTCTTTGCAAACACAAGACCGATAACGATAACTGCCGCCATGTAAATAATCATAGCAACAAGTATCTGAATTGTATTTGAATTCATTTGTTTGTCCCTTTCAAAATTAAAAAAGGGCGACAGAGCCGTCGCCCCTTTTCTTATCCGTAATAATTATAGCTTGTGTTTATAAGGTTTACTGTCTTCATCATCTTGTGGATATAAATCATCGGACCGATGATGATAAGTGATCCAAGAACACCCCAAAGCCACATAGTGGATGCGCTGAAGTTGTAGTTATAACCTCTTCTTGCAACCTCTCTGCCAAGTCTGTTGCAAAGCTTATGCTGCCATACGATGGGATAAATACCAAGAGTAATTCCCGAAAGAAGGAGCACGAACACGTAGTGCATAGTTCTCTGTCCGTCGTAACGGCTGGCAGTCATGTTTATCTCCTCGGAAATCTTTACGTTAACTACAAAGTTGTAGATGCCAAGAGTTATGAGACCAAGGAAAAAGCACTTCAAAAAGCCTCTCTTTGTGGGAAGCTGGAGTGCGGGAGCCGTCTTTATGTAGCCTTCGTTGAAGGTAGCGTGAGAAGTGTTCACAGGTCGGGTGGGAGGCGTGGGTGCATCAGCGGTGTTGTTTACAACGTTGACGTAGGCAGGTGTTTCTTTCTTCTCCTCCGCCTTGGGCTCTTCGGGAGCCACGGGAGCTTCCTCTACTGCAGGAGCTTCCTCTGCTACGGGAGCTTCTTCAACTACTTCGGGCTGAACCTCGACAGCCTCTTCCTTTTCTACTTTCTGACCGCAGTTAGTGCAGAAGAGAGCGTCGTCGGCAAGCTGGTTGCCACAGTTTGTGCAAAACATATTATTCTCCTAAATTATCCTATAAATTTGTTAACCATTCCGTCGATAACGGGGATGTAGATGGTAGACTTGGAAAGAGCCTTAATACCGAGAAGGATAAGAACAACGTTTTCAACGAAAGAAATTACTGAGTGAAGGATATCAACGATATCGGAGATCCATTCAATGCTGAAGTATTCACCGTTGAAGAGAGAAATAAAGTCGTTAATTACACCGAAAAGACCGGGAATAATGCTTACTATCCAGTAAAGAACTGTCATTGTAACAGAAAATACAACTGCTTTAACAGCCATACGTCTCAGCCATTCGTCGCTTTCAACAAGAAGCACGTAGCCTGCAAGCAAAATAAGTGCCATGCCAAAGCCAGAGAAGAGTGCTGCAAAATAAACGAGAGCAGCGAGAAGTCCGATAGAAATGCCAAGTTTTGTTTTCATAGTTTTTATCTCCTTAAATTAAAAAGTTTACTGTTCTTCGGTGCCGTCAAGCTTTGCTCCGCAATGATTACAGAAAATTGCGTCAGCCTGAAGCTCTTTTGCACATTTGGGGCAAACGGTGATGCCCTTGATATCCTTTATCTGCTGTTTGTATTCGCTTATTTTGTTTTCAGCGGTATGTACCTCGGATACAAGCTCTGAGAATTCTCCCTCGGCTCTGTCTCCGATCTTCTCGACGAAAAGCTTTCCTATCTTTTTGTAGCATTCGTCTATCTTTCTTTCCTCGTCGGAAATAGAAAGATTAATCTTTGTTATATCAGCAAGCTCTTTGCCTTTATCGACAACACTCTGACCTGCCTTTGAAATTTTTTTGCCTAAATCTTCAAAAAAAGCCATCTCTTTCTCCTTTCAAGAAAAATAAATATACTAAGTTAATGATATTATATAAAATTATTCACGATTTGTCAACAAAAATATACTGGTATACAATTTGTTTTATATCTTGAAAATTAAAAAAGTATGTGCTATTATTATATTGAATAGTAATTTTTGTTCAGAAAGGAATTAATAATATGGCTATACTCGTTACAGGCGGAACAGGATATATTGGCTCACACACCGCTGTTGAGCTTATTGAAAGAGGTTATGAGGTTATCATTGCTGACAACCTTTCAAATTCCTCCGAGGCTGTTCTTGATAAAATTAAAGAAATTACAGGTGTAAGACCTAAGTTCTACTTGGTTGACTTAACCGAAAAAGAACCCACTGAAAAAATATTTGACGAAAACAAAATCGAAGCTGTAATTCACTTTGCAGGTCTCAAGGCGGTTGGTGAATCGTGGCAGAAGCCCACTCTTTACTACCGCAACAATATTACAAGCTCGGTAGTGCTTGCTGAGGTCATGGCAGAGCACGGCTGTAAGAAGCTTATTTTCTCGTCCTCCGCTACCGTTTACGGAGAACCCAAGTCTGTGCCCATTTCGGAGGATTTCCCCCTTTCCACAACCAACCCTTACGGCACAACAAAGCTTATGATAGAGAAGATTTATACCGACCTTGCCACCTCGGATAAGGAATGGAACATCACGCTTCTTCGTTATTTCAATCCCATCGGTGCTCACAAGAGCGGTCTTATCGGAGAAAATCCCAACGGCATTCCCAACAACCTTATGCCCTACATAGTTAAGGTAGCGGCAGGGGAGCTTTATCAGCTCAGCGTATTCGGAAACGACTACCCCACCCCCGACGGAACAGGTGTAAGAGACTACATTCACGTAACAGACCTGGCTCTCGGTCACGTTGCATCTATTGAAAAAATGACAGAGCCCGGTGTTCACATCTTCAACCTGGGAACAGGTAAAGGCTACAGCGTTCTTGAAATAGTAAATGCCTTTGAAAAGGTTAATGGCGTTAAGGTTCCCTACGTTATAACAGACCGTCGCCCCGGTGACATCCCCATGTGCTACGCTAACCCCGACAAGGCAAAGAATGAGCTTGGCTGGGAAACCAAGCTTGGACTTGAGGATATGTGTCGTTCTGCATGGAACTATGCAAAAACTAAAATGAATAAGTAAATTCAAAAAAACACTTGACAAAACCCTTTAGGAGTGTTAAAATAATATGCCGCATATTGTGGGTATAATACTTTTTAAGTAACCTACCGTAGCGAGACGTTAATAGAAAGCGAGGTGCTTTTCGTGTTTGCAGTAATCAAGACAGGCGGAAAGCAGTACAAGGTTCAGGAAGGCGACATCATCTTTGTTGAAAAGCTTGATGTTGAAGCAGGTGCTGAAGTTACATTCGATAACGTGCTTGCACTCTCCGATGGTGACAATTTTGTTGCCGGTACTCCTACTGTTGCAGGATGCACAGTTACCGCTACCGTTGTTAAGAACGGTAAGGGCAAGAAGATCCACATCTTGAAGTATAAGCCCAAGAAGGACTCCAAGAAAAAGGTCGGTCACAGACAGCCCTATACAAAGGTACAGATTCAGAAGATTGCAAAGTAATGATTAAAGCAGTTTTTTATAAAGCCGATGAGTCGTTTAAGGGTTTCTCTCTGACAGGACACGCTATGTTCGAGCTTGACGGTCCCGACGTGGTGTGTGCGGCAGTCAGCGGAATGACAAACCTTGTGCTCAATACTCTTACCGAGGTTTTTAAGTGCGACCTTGCCACCGTCGTTGACGGAGATGAGGCGAAGATAGAAGCCACGGTGGAGAACGTAATTCCCGGTACTGAAAATTCGGTGAACGGAGTTATCAAGGGCTTTATGTTACAGCTTCAGGATTTAGAAGAGCAATACCCCGAGAATCTAAGAGTTACCTTTAAGTAACAAAATATCACGAAAGGAAATTAAGAGTCATGTTAAGATTAAGCTTACAGTTTTTTGCACATAAAAAAGGTGTTGGTTCTACAAAGAACGGCCGTGATTCCGAGTCCAAGAGACTTGGCGCAAAGAAAGCTGACGGTCAGGCATGTGTAGCAGGTAATATCCTCGTTCGTCAGAGAGGAACTCATATCCATCCCGGCGAAAACGTTGGAAGAGGATCTGACGACACTCTTTTCGCACTTACCGACGGTATCGTTAAGTTCGAGCCTATGGCTGGTGGAAGAAAGAAAGTCAGCGTTAGATAAGAACCTGAGAGGAGTTGCCGAAAGCAACTCCTTTTCTTTTAGGGCTTTGCCCTAAAACCCACAAGAGAACTTTTTGAAAAAAAGTTCCCTTGCCCCTCAAAAGCTTTTATAATTTTAAATTAATTTTCGTGGGAGCTTGAGGGAGTGCTTTTTTAAAAAGCATTTCCTCAAAATAAAAATATGTTTATAGATAAAGTAGAAATTTATGTCAAAGCGGGTAACGGCGGTAACGGATGCGTTGCTTTTCACAGAGAGAAGTACGTTGCCGAGGGAGGACCCAGTGGCGGTGACGGAGGTCACGGCGGTAACGTTGTTTTTGAAATAGACGAGGGAGAAAACACACTTCTTCCCTTCAGATATAAGAGAAAATTCGTAGCAAAGAACGGCGAGGACGGAAAAAGTGAAAAGTTCCACGGTAAGACTGCCGAGGACCTTATCATTAAAGTTCCTCAGGGAACTCTTATCAAGGACGCTGAAAGTGGCAGAATAATGTACGATATGGGTCTTGACGGACGTTTTGTTGCGGCTAAGGGTGGCAGAGGCGGTTTCGGAAACACTCATTTTGCAACACCTACCCGCCAGATTCCCCGATTTGCCAAGGGTGGAACTCCCGGTGAAGAGCGAACTCTTATTTTAGAGCTTAAAATGCTTGCCGACGTAGGACTTGTAGGATTTCCCAACGTTGGAAAGTCTACTATTCTCTCTATGGTCTCGGCGGCACGTCCTAAGATTGCAAACTATCATTTTACTACCCTCTCACCTATGCTTGGCGTTGTTAAGGTAGATACAACGAGCTTTGTCATGGCTGATATTCCCGGACTTATAGAGGGAGCAAGTGACGGCGCAGGACTTGGACACGAGTTTTTGCGTCACGTTGACCGTTGCAGACTTCTTCTCCACGTTGTTGATGCAGCGTCCACCGAGGGACGTGACCCTATCGACGATATAGAAAAGATAAATGAAGAGCTGGAGCGTTACAATCCCGAAATGGCAGCCCGTCCTCAGATACTTGTAGCCAACAAGTGCGACGTAGGAGTAGAGGATGAAACTAAGGCAAGGCTTGAAGAGTATGCCAAGGAGCATGAAATGAAGCTTGTTTACATCTCGGCGGCAACACGCTCAGGTGTTGATGAAATGCTTCACGAAACGGTGAGACTTCTCTCTACCCTTCCCGAGCTTAAACGCTATGAAGCAGACTTTGTGGAAGAAGCCATTGAGCCCACAGGAGATAACAGCATCGAAGCAACTCTTTCCAAGGGTGGCGTTTGGGTAGTCGAGGGCGAGTGGCTTGAGCGACTTATGACCAACGTAAACTTCGACGACAGAGAGTCCCTTGCATGGTTCCACAAGGTACTCAAGAAAACGAAGGTATTTGAACAGCTTGAAGAAAAAGGTGTTCAGGACGGCGACACTATCTCCATCTACGGCTTTGAGTTCGACTACGTGAAGTAAGGTTTATATACAAGGGGACTTTTTATAAAAAGTCCCCTTGACCTTCAAAAATTTTTGTATTATAAAACGCTAATGCACAGTATATGCATTAGCGTTTCTG
>JAZNZV010000005.1:0-3300 GCA_045595105.1 Eubacteriales bacterium
ATCCGCCAAGACAGGGTCCGCAGGTAGGTGTGGAAACCACAGCCCCCGCATCTATAAATGCCGTGTACCAGCCACGCTGGACACATTCACGAAGAATATGCATTGTACCCGGAATGATTATACATCGTATACCGTCGGCAATTTTTTTGCCATTCAGAATGTTATATGCCGTCTCCATATCCTCCATTCTTCCGTTGGTACAGGAACCGATGACTACCTGATCGATTTTTATATTACCAAGCTCACTTGCCGGACGTGTGTTTTCGGGAAGATGAGGACAAGCAACTGTGGGAGTAATTGCCGAAAGGTCGATGTCTATTACCTTTTCGTACTCTGCATCACAATCAGCCTCGTAAACCACACTTTCTCTTTCACTTCTGCCCTTTAAGTATTCAAGAGTAACGTCGTCAACGGGGAAAATGCCGTTTTTCGCACCTGCCTCAATCGCCATATTACAAATGCAAAGGCGGTCGTCCATCGAAAGGCTGTGTGCGCCGTCACCTGTAAATTCCATACTTTTATAAAGAGCTCCGTCAACACCTATCATGCCTATAATAGTAAGTATCACATCCTTACCGCTACAATTATAAGGAAGCTTACCTTTCAAATTAAACTTTATTGCAGAGGGTACCTTAAACCAAGCCCTGCCCGTTGCCATTCCTGCCGCCATATCGGTAGAGCCAACGCCTGTGGAGAATGCTCCGAGAGCTCCATATGTACAAGTATGTGAGTCTGCTCCAATAATACAGTCGCCTGCTGTGACAACGCCTTGTTCGGGGAGGAGTGCGTGTTCAATGCCCATTTTACCAACATCGTAAAAGTGGCTCACACAATGAGAGCAAGCAAACTCACGGCAGGTTTTGGACTGCTCGGCGGCTTTAATATCTTTATTGGGAACAAAGTGGTCGAGAACTATTGCCACCCTATCCTTGTCAAAGACCTTATCAAAGCCTGCTTTTTTGAATTCGTTTACTGCAACGGGTGTTGTTATATCGTTACCAAGGACTATATCCAGCCTTGCGCTGATAAGCTGTCCTGCCTCTACTCTGTCAAGCCCTGCATGGGCGGCGAGTATCTTTTGCGTCATAGTCATTCCCATATTATTTCCCCCCCTTTTGTCATATTGCAGAATGCACTGAGAAGTGCTTTTGTGCTGGCTGTTATTACGTCGGTATCGGTACCTGCGCCCCAATACATCCTGCCATCCGCTCTTTCTAGACCTATATATGATGCGGCAACGCTGTGAGAGCCGTCACCCTGCATACTGTGCTGAGTGAATACCTGCAAGGTATATTCCTCTCCCGTGAATTCACAAAGTGCGTTATTGACAGCACTGAGAGTTCCGTTGCCAACGGCTTCAAGCTCGGTCTCCTCTCCGTCTTTGAGGAAGGTAATGTTTATCTTAACCGTGTCGTTTTCACGCTCAAAATCAAAGTCGGCAACCTCGATGCCCGAGTCAAGATTGAGATAATTCTCGCTGAAAATATCAAATATCTCATCAGGCTTCAACTCCTTGTGCTCATGATCGGAAACGCTTTTGCACATATAACTGAAGTGCTCTCGCATTTTGGGAGGAAGATTGTAACCAAAGCTCTGTTCAAGAAGATAACCTATACCGCCCTTGCCCGACTGTGAATTTACACGGATTACGTCGGCATCATAGGTTCTGCCGATATCCTTGGGGTCGATAGGAATGTAGGGTACGCTCCATTCATGCATTTTGTTTTTACTTCTGTACTTCATGCCCTTGGCAATAGCGTCCTGATGTGAGCCCGAGAAGGCGGCAAAGACAAGCGCTCCCGCATAGGGTGCTCTTTCATAGACGTGCATTCGGGTACAGCGCTCGTACTTTTCCACAAGCTCATTCATATTTGAAAGGTCAAGCTTCGGGTCAACACCGTGTGAGTACATATTCATCGCCAAGGTGATGATATCTACGTTTCCCGTTCTTTCGCCATTTCCAAAGAGTGTACCTTCCACACGGTCAGCTCCCGCCAAAAGTGCCAGCTCGGTATCGGCAACACCTGTGCCTCTGTCGTTATGAGGATGAAGGGATAACGTCACAAACTCACGGTATTTGAGGTTTTCGCTCATGAACTCAACCTGACTTGCGTACACGTGAGGAAGGCTCATTTCTACCGTTACGGGAAGATTTATAATAACGTTATTATCTGCGCTTGGCTGTAATACGTCAAGAACGGCGTTGCAAACCTCTAAGGCATATTCGGGTTCTGTTCCCGTAAAGGATTCGGGAGAATATTCAAAACGGAAGTTGCCCTCGTATTCGCTTGCAAGCTGCTTCACAAGCCTTGCACCGTCTACGGCTATCTGCTTTATCTCTTCTTTTGATTTCTTAAATACCTGCTCACGCTGTGCAACACTTACTGAATTGTAAAAGTGAATTATAGCACTTGGAGCACCCTTGCAAGCATCGAAGGTCTTGCGGATAATATGCTCACGGCATTGGGTGAGCACCTGCACTGTCACGTCGTGGGGTATCATATTGTTATCGATAAGAGCTCTGAGGAATTCATACTCTGTCTCACTTGCCGCAGGGAAACCAACCTCAATCTCCTTAAATCCTACCTTTAAAAGAGCTTTGTAGTATTCTAACTTTTCTTCCAGGCTCATGGGAATGACAAGACTTTGATTTCCGTCTCGCATATCCACGCTACACCATACGGGAGGCTTTTCCACGTGGTCCTTTTCCACCCATTTATTGTATTTTTTATCGACGGGAAAATATCCCACTCGGTATTTGGTTGAATCCATCATATCGTTTACTCCTTTTCTGCTATTACCTCAACCTCTACCAACGCCCCTTTTGGCAGGTCTTTTACCGCCACACAGCTTCTTGCAGGCTTTTCGGTAAAGTACTGGGCATATACCTCGTTAAAGGCTGAAAAATCCGACATATCACTGAGAAAGCAGGTCGTCTTTATAGCACTCTTCAATGAAGCGCCCGATGCAGTAAGAACTGCTTCTAAATTCTTGCAAACACGGTGGGTTTGCTCTGCAACGTTGTCACCAACCAAAGCCCCCGTTTCGGGATCCAAGGGAATCTGACCTGATGTAAAAACAAGATTTTCAAGGACAACTGCCTGTGAATATGGACCGATTGCCATAGGGGCTTTAGACGTCTTAACTTTATTACTCATAATTTTTCTCCTTTATACTATTTTAAAGCCTTCATCACGCAAGGTTTTCGTGATGAGATTGACGTGTTCAAAATCTCTTGTTTCCATTTCAATACGTAAGAAACATCCGTTTACGCTTTCGGTGTTACCTTTTTCGTAGTGA
>JAZNZV010000006.1:0-7893 GCA_045595105.1 Eubacteriales bacterium
TGCCGTACTTGCCGATGTTATACACCTTATCATCGGGTACTGTTAGATTTGGAATGGAGTAATCACCATTTCTTACATACTCAATTCCGTTTTCAATAAATTTTTCCTTCATAGCGTAATCGCCCTCCTTTAAATTTGGTATCTTCATTTTATCAGAAGGCTTTTACTTTGACGAATGTGCGGATAAAAAAGCATAAGAAAAAGAGATAAAACTTTTTACAGTCTTATCTCTTACTTCTTGACCTCGCAATGCTCGTTATACTATTTTCGGCAACTGTCCTTAACAGTACACGGCATTCGACAAGTCTTTTTTCTTTACCACTTGAGTAGTGGCTGGGTATTGTCCTCTCTCAGCTTCCATACATCAACAAAGTCAAATCCTACAAAGCTTTCGGGGTTTGCCATTTCGTCTATTGTAAGCGGGGTAACTCCCGTATAATCTATTCCCGAGGGAGTAGCAGGTCCCGTTGAGTCGAGATAGTAGCAGTCTTCAAAGCTTTCCTCACCGTCATAAATACCGCCTGCCAAAGAGCCACAGTACATACCACTGCCTATAACGCCCATATTGTAGCAGTATTTCATGCCCATTCTATAAACGTCCTTACCCATAATTCCGCCTGCATACTGAACTGCAGAAATCGTACCCATATTATAGCAGTTTGTTATAGCGTCCTTGGAGTCGTCGTTGACACGTCCTGCAATTCCCCCCACAAAGTGCTCGCCCACAACCTCTGCGCCGTTCCAACAGCCGTCAACTCTGACGGTGCTTCCTGCATGACCTACGATACCGCCTGCACAGTAAGCCGCTCCGAGAGCAAAGCCGTATTCCTTTTCGGGGTCGTAGTCAGAGGTCCAGTCGCAGAATACCTTTCCAATGTTGTAGCAATTCTTTATACTTGTGATAAAGGTCCACGAGCCGTAGTTATAGCCGAGAATTCCTCCTGCGTAAACCGAGCAGGCTCCGTTGGCACTCGCCTTTACATTACCTGTGTTATAGCAGTTTTCGGTTTTGTCATAGAAGTTTCCGCCCTGAATACCGCCTGCACATACGTCCACAGAATAAACGTTAATAGTATTTTCGCAGGTAGCGTGAAGAGAAACGTCACCTGTATTATAACAGTTTACAATGTCGGCGTCCTCTCCGCATATACCGCCAAGGCTTCCGCTCTGTCTTGTTCTGACGGTGATATCCGCTTCATTGTAGCAGTTAGTGATTTCAGCACCGTCGGCAACACCGATAAGTCCTCCGAACTTTCCTGAACGGCAGGTGATATTTATAGAGCCCTTGACAAAGCAGTTGTCGATATGGCTTCCGTCACCGTTGTTCCAGCCGTTGAGTCCTCTTGCAATAGCGCCAAAGCCCGTCTCAGACTCAATTTCCTCCTCGCTGGAGGTATAGCTTATCTCAAGACCAAGGTTTCGTATAACTGCACCGCCGATAGTTTGAAACAGCGACTTGTTAAGTCCACTTATGGTGTAGCCGTTTCCGTCAAGAATACCGTAGAAGGCTCCTGCGCTGTCAAAGTCGGCAGGCAGTGTGATATCGTTCATGAGTATGTAGTTTGCGGTGTTATACTCGGTCTCCACGTTATAAATCGAGGTGATAAAGGCGTCGCTGGGACAGCTATCGGCAATCTTTCTGAAGTCGTCGTAGGAATAAACGCCGATATATCCTTCGGGAACTGTGTCCTTTTGCTCAATCTCTACGATAAAGCCGTCGTGAAGCTCAAAGCCACCCTCAACGACGAACTTCTCGCTCATTAGTCTTTCAAAGATGTCCTCTAACATTTCGTAGTACTTTTCACAGTAATCTACCTGTCCGTTGTACCACTTCTTAATGCTTCTGTCCTCGTTGACTATATTTTCGTCAAACCACTTTGTGAAGGAAGAAAGTATGCCTGCGTCATTATAGTTGAGGCTATATATGAGGTATTCGCCTCTGAGGTGAGTTGCGATAAGCATTTTATAGTATTCGCTCTTGGTACGGATTGCGTTATAAAGGTTTTCGGTGGGCATATCGGGAGAAACCTTTATCTTTGAATATTCAGCCACGATTGACTTTGCTATATCCGCCATGGTCTCCATTTCGTTGTGACGGCGGAAGGTATTCGTTGTGCCGAAAAGAAGGTCGCCGCCTATCATCACCGTCTTGAATACTGCTTCTCCCGTGGATACAAGTCTGTCTAAAGCCTTATAAGCCTTTTCTCCATAGTCAACGTAATCCTTGATAAGGTCGTCCTTTTTGTACTCCTTGATATTTTTAAGGAGTGAAAAGGACAGGTCTGCCATAAAGTTTTTAGCAAGGAAGGTGCCGGTAGAGTCCACAGTTTCTGCTATGTACTTGCATCTTTCCTTGAAGAGGAGCTCGTTTACGTTTCTCAGCTCCCCTGCCGCATCGGCAAGCATTTTATTGTCGGAGTTTTCGTTTACCGCCTTGAGAAAATTCTCGGCGTTAGCATAATTACGGATAGTGAGCTCATAGTATTTTATCTGCTTAACGTTATCGAGCACAAGGTCGATGCCGTCGGATGCAACGCCCACTACCTTGGAAATTCCGTCAAGCTCATCGTCAAGACCTATAACGGTAGCACCTATATCTACCACGTCGAGAGCGTATTCGCCAAGGTTCTTCATCTTGTCGAACTGACCTTGGTTTTCAATCTGCTCTGCCGTGTCGTACTCTAAAAGGGCTATCATATTGGTAAGCACTTCGGTATAATACTTTTCGTCGGGCTCTTCTCCGATGATCTTGGATGACACGTCGATAAGCCAACTGCCTACCTTCTTATCCTTCATATCCTCGGCATAGGTCCAATAAGCCAGTCCGTCGCTCTTGCCGAACATACCCTCAACCATGCCCGACACGTGTTCAAAGTCATAATAAAGCTCTTCGATATCCTCACCCGAGTATATGAAAGAGGCGCTTTCGGCTGAAACGGTGGGTACAAGGGTTGACAGTGTCAAAAGGAGGGCGAGGAAGAATGCTGAAAATCTTTTCATTCTGCTACCTCCATATCAATCACGGCGTTTATCGCCTTGATAAGCTCTTTTTCGATAAACTTTTTAACAGTTTCATCTGAGTTTACTACCTGTTCCCCTGCCTCTACGCTGACGGGGACGGTGCCCTCGTAATCGATGGTAGTAAATTCCTCTCTTTTTATGGCTCTTGCAAGGGCTTTAGTCATATCCTTTTCGCCGTAAACCGCCTTAAAAAGCTCGGTGTAGTCGGGAACAGCTGCAACGATAGTGGCAGTTCCCTCGTAGTCGTTCCACATGTTCACGTTCTTTACCTCGACCTCAATTCCCTCGGTGCCTGCCGAACGGATGATGTCATAGTATCTTTCTGTCTTTTCCTCGGGTGTAGACTCCTTTTCTTCGGTGTCCCCTTCCTTTGAACAGGAAAGAGAAAAGACAAGAATTAAAATAAGCACAAAAAACGTCAATATCTTTTTCATAAAAACCTCCTGAAAAACTAAATTGAGTTTATCATATAGACAGCATAAAAGTCAAGTGATTTTGTGGGCATAAAAGTGTTGAAAAGTTCAAAAATATATGATAGTATAATCTTAAGAGGTGATAACAATGGCAATAAGGCTCAACGAGGACAAGGAGACAGTCAGGAAAATTCGTGAAGGACTGATAGCAAAGGGTGGCTTTTGCCCTTGCCGAGTAGGTAAAAAGAAAGAGTTTAAGTGTATGTGCGATGAATTCAGAAGTCAGATCGCCGACCCCGACTTTGAAGGCTATTGCCACTGTATGCTCTTCTATAAAACAAAAGAATAAAAGGAGATAAAAAAACATGCTTGAAATAACGAAAGATAATTTTGAAAATGAGGTTTTAAAAAGTACCAAGCCCGTCATTCTCGATTTCTGGGCTACCTGGTGCGGACCCTGTCGCATGATAGCCCCCGTGGTTGAGGAGATTGCAAACGAAAATCCCGACATCGTTGTGGGCAAGGTCAACGTGGACGACGAAGAGGCGCTCGCAGTACAGTTCGGCATCGTGTCCATTCCCACTCTTGTGGCAATAAAGGACGGCAAGATAACAGGTCAGCTCGTAGGTGTCAGACCTAAAGAGGAAATTTTAAAGCTTGTGAAGTAAGCGAAGAGGAGAACTTTTTATAAAAAGTTCTCCTCTTATATTTTATCAGCATTCAAACAGCGGTGTTGAGAAATAACGCTCTGCCGTGTCAGGAAGAACGGTTACCACTCGCCTGCCACAACCCAGCTTTTTTGCAAGCTTTATTGCCGCTGCCACGTTGGTTCCGCTGGAAATTCCACACATTATTCCCTCTTCCGAGGCAAGCCTTTTGGCGGTGGAGATTGCTTCTTCATCGTTTACGATACATATGTCGCTGAAGATATCCTGATTGAGTATTTCGGGGATAACTCCGTCACCGATACCCATCTGAAGATGTGTTCCGATAGAGCCACCCGACAGGATTGCGGCGTGCTCAGGCTCAACCGCCCATATTTCAATATGGGGGTTATACTTCTTTAAGGTCTCGCCGATACCCGTAATAGTTCCACCCGTACCGATACCCGAGCAAAAGCCGTCGATAGGACCGTCAACCGCATTTATTATCTCCATTGCGGTGACCTCACGCTGAATGCCTGGGTTTGCGGGGTTTTCAAATTGCTGAGGGACAAAGACGTTGCTGTCCTCTTCCTTCATGCGAAGGGCTGTCTTAACGCATTCCTCGATGCATTCGCCGATGTTTCCTGCATCGTGAACGAGAATGACCTCGGCACCGTAGTGACGAACGAGCTTTCGTCTTTCCTCGCTTACCGAGTCGGGCATAATTATCTTTGTCTTATAGCCTCTGACAGCACCCACAAGGGCAAGTCCGATACCTTGATTTCCGCTTGTAGGCTCAACGATTACGGTGTCCTTGTTTATAATACCACGCTTTTCAGCGTCAAGTATCATATTATAAGCCGTTCTCGTCTTTATAGAGCCACCTATGTTAAGGCCCTCGAATTTAACGAGAATTTCGGCGCCGTTTTCGGGTGCCATTTTTGAAAGCCTTATAATGGGAGTGTTCCCTAAGGCTTCCAATATATTGTTGAAAATCATACTGCCTCCGAATTTCTTCTGTCTTTAATTAAGAGATATATTGCGGTCAGAACTCCTATAATCATAAGTCCTGCCCAAACGAGAATAAGATTTCCCCAACCGATAGTGCTTACCGAGTTTGCAAAGAGTGTGGAAGAGATACCCGCCGCCATGTAGCTGACAAAGTCGAGAAATCCCGTAGCGCCCGAAACCACACCCGTATCCTTGAGGGAGTTACAGTAAACGCTCCAAAGAATGGTAGTAGCGCAGTTCGAGAAGAATATACCAAGTATCATGAGCACTACGTTTACAACGGGAATGTGGAAGAAGTACATAAGCACGAAAGCGACAGCACTCACTGTAAACATGAGAAGGAGAGGCTTTGCCATAGTTCTCCTCATGCGCTCGTAGATAAATATGGAAACGAAGCTGCTGACACAGATAATGAGAGTAGATGCCGAGTAAACGCTTGTAGATACCTTTTCGGAAAAGCCGAGATACTGATTGAAGTAAGTGGGCATCCAGAAAATAACGGTGGTTCTTATTACACCCGTAATGATAGAAACGATAGTAAAGGCGATAATATCACGCTTGATAAGCTCCTTTATTGCGCCTGTTCTCTTTTCACCTTTTTTCTTATCAAATCTTGAGTAAAATACATATTGCTTCTTTTCGAGAATAATGAAAGAAACAAACACTACAACAGCCATTATCCAAAGCGCTATACTGCTGAATGCAAATACGCTCTGCCATACCATAAAGGAAGCGAGAATTCCCGCAACGGGTGAGCCGAAGAAGGAAGCAAAGGTATAGCCGAGAGAACATCTTACGGCGTGTATAGGCTCGGTGTTTTCGGCTACTACCTTAGTCATAGGAGCGTATATCATAGAAAGGAAGAAGCCTACAAGCCCGTAAACGAGAGTAATGGAAATATCGTCTTTTATGTATGGGAAAACAAAATTTAAAATACCTGCAAAAAGTAAACCGAACGACATCATATTACGGGCATTTATCTTTTGACCGATAAGTCCGTTAATGAGCTGTCCTGCTGCATAAAAGTAGAAGTAAACGGAAGAAAGAGTTCCAATGAATTCTTCGGTGTATCTTCCGCTGTTTATCATCTGGGGAGTAACTGCACCCAAAACGTTTCTTGCAATATACACCGCAAGATAAGATATCGAACACAAAAAGCCGAGGCAAAGTGCGACCTTTACTTTTTTATTTTTAAACAAGATTTTACCTTCTTTCAAAATTATACTAACTTATTCATAATACAACCGACAAAGGCTTTTGTCAACAATTAAGAGCAAACTTCCACTATTTTTTCATAAATATCGGTGTTGTCGTAAGCACCGCCAAAGGTGTGAGCCTTTGCCCCCTTTGCCCACAGTCCCACGGGGGTGGCGGTATGGTAAAAGGTGGTAAAATCAATTCCCGCTCGGTGAGAAAGAATTCTCAGCACCTGAACGGTGAGAGGTGTCTTGTCCGAAAAATCAACCCAATCACGTGTAGTATATGCACCTGTTCCCGCCTTTGTTAATTCGTAGGCGTAGGAGAGAAGCTCCTTTTCGTATGCTGTCAGGTCACCAAGCCCGAAAAGATATGCAATATCCCCCATCACCGAGTCAAGGTCGGGCTGTTTTTCACGGTATGCAGAAACGTATTCGTTTTCAAAACGGCTGTAAGAGATTTTCTGCTTTGAAAGTACTTCGGGATACATTTCATATTCGGTGACGTTATATCCAAGGGTAAGCCCTCCCGTTTCGTGGTCGGCTGTAACGATAATGAGGGTATCCTGGGGATGCTCCTCGTAAAACTCAAGTGCAACTCTTACCGCATCGTCGAAGGCTTCTATTTCCCAAAGGGCTGTATAAGCGTCGTTCATATGGCAGGCGGAGTCAATTCTGCCCCCCTCGCACATGATGAAAAAGCCATCTTCCGAATAAAGCTCTTCAACTGTCAATTCAAGGTAGTCGGAAAGTGACCTGTCAAAAGGGGCTCTGTCAATTTCAAAGGGGAGATACTCCTCTTCGGCTGTCACGGTCTTGCCCTCTGACAGCTCGTAAAGGTTCCCCTCTTCCCCATCGGGCTCAAGAAATCCTGCTCCCGCAAAAAGGTCTATCCCTGACTCGCAGAAGTCAAGCCCTATTTCATAGTAGTTGTATCTCGACTTGTTGTGAGCGTAAAAGGCGGCGGGGGTAGCGTGATTTACCGCTTGAGAGGAAACGAGTCCCACTTTCATGCCTCTTGCCTTGAAGAAATCGGTAAGGGTTTTTACCTTTTTGCCGTTGCCGTCAAGACCTACGTAGTGAGATTTTGTTTTCTCACCCGATGAAAAGGCGGTAGCGGCAGACGCCGAGTCGGTAATCTCGGATGAAAGGTTATGGGTAGTCACCAAGCCGAAGGTATCAAAACCGTTAAAGGAGAGGTCAATACCCGCATACTCGGTGAGTGAAACCGCACTCATACCCATGCCGTCTCCCACGAACATAAATACGTATTTCGGTGTGCCCTCTTCTGCTTCACGGCAAGAAGAAAGGGGCAAAATGAATATAAAACAAAGTAAAAGCGCTATTATTCTTTTCATAACATTCTCCTGCTTAATGCACCGTAAGGTGCAATTCATGAGCCACAAGGCTCAATTCACGAAATCGCAGATTTCAATTCACGCCGTCAGGCAATTCATTGCGGTCTTAAGACCGCATATAATTTTGTCAAGTCAGGGATAAAAAATTTATTTTTGTTCTTCATCCTCTTTTGATATATTTTCAATCAAATCAACTACAACTTGGTTTAATTCACTTGCTTTTTTTGATGTGATTACCGGTTTGCCGGTA
>JAZNZV010000007.1:0-13071 GCA_045595105.1 Eubacteriales bacterium
ATGTTTCACGTGAAACGTTAATATTTTTAATACACTCAGGGGATACTAAACAAAAAGCAGGTGATTGTATGAAGAAATATAATAAAATACTAAGAGAGCCAAGCATGGGCAGAATACAAGCGCTCATGATATCGGGACAAATTGAGGGGCACACTGCCGTCCCCGAGGGTGTAAAGGCGACAAAATACGAGGAAATCATACCCAAAATATTGAATTTAGAGGAAAATCCTCACGTTTCGGGAGTTCTTATACTTCTCAACACAGTTGGGGGAGACGTTGAAGCGGGGCTTGCCATTGCAGAGGCAATTGCAGGAATGTCCAAGCCAACTGTATCTCTTGTTTTAGGGGGAGGACATAGCATCGGCGTACCCCTTGCAGTATCGGCAAAAAAATCTTTTATTACCCACTCGGCATCAATGATAATACACCCCGTAAGAATGAACGGGGTAGTTTTAGGAGTTGACCAAGCATTTGACTATCTGTCAAGAATGCAGGACAGAATCAATGCGTTTATCATTAACCATTCAAGAGCAAGTCTGGACACTCTCAGAAGTCTCCTTCTGAACACCACCGAAATGTCCTGTGACATAGGAAGTATTCTTTACGGTCAGGAAGCGGTAGATGCAGGAATTATAGACAAGGTTGCTACTCTCAGCGAAGTAATATCAGAGCTTAAAATGCTTTGCGGTGATGCTATTTGACAATTTTTTCTTATTAAGCCCTCTATAATATTATAAAAAGGAGGGCTTTTATAATGGAACTCAGAAAAATTAACATGGACAGAATAATTTTATCCAAGAACAGAGCATCTTATGACGAAGGGGAAGTGTTTTTGCTGGCAAAAAGCATTGCCTTAGCAGGGCTCCTTTCACCCATAACAGTGGTGGCTTTATCCCATTCCGACCGCTTTGAAATAGTATCGGGAAATAAACGCTTTTTCGCCTGCAGGCTCTTGGGATTTAAAGAAATTAACGCTATTATCATAAAAGCAGACCCGTTCTTTGCAAGGACAGCCTTAAAAAAAGGGAATTACCAAGACTTTTTTATAGAAGCCGATACTGTCAGAGAAGCTCTTATAAAAACTCACCTCACCTCTGAGGAGTTAGGCAATCTGACAGCGTATACCCCGAAAGAAGTTCTGTCACTTCTAAGCCTTGCAAATTTATCTGACCTTGAACGGGAAATGATAAGGAGCAACAATATAAGCCGTGAAATAGCGGGGGAAATAGCACTGTGTGACGATATAAGAAAAAGAAGCTCTCTTCTCTCAGAAACAATAAAAAAGCGGTTGAAGTACGAAGAACTTCTTGAAATAGCAAAAAAGAAAAAGCCCGCTCCTTTAAAGAAAAACGCAAGAAGAACAGTTAAATTCCGTGATTTAAGATTATTTGACAACACCGTCAACCGAGCGGTAGAAATGCTGAAAGAAGCAGGCGTTGACGCTCAGCTTGACACCGAGAGAGTGGCAGGAAGCACCGAGTATAAAATAAAAATACATAGCTGATGTTTCACGTGAAACACCTTGACATTCTCTCATATTATTGGTACAATATATATGTGAAATTTTAAAAATAAGGAATATAATATGTGCAATATAATTGCTTTTGCTAATCAGAAGGGCGGTGTAGGTAAAACTACGTCCGCCGTTAATATAGCCGCAGACTTAGGCTATTTGGGCAAAAAAACCTTGCTGGTTGACTGCGACCCCCAAGGCAACGCCTCTTCTGGCGTTGGTGCAGAAAATAGCGAAACTACCATTTGCGACGTTCTTTTAAACGGAGCAGAAATAAAGAGCGCTATCGTTTCTACAAAGTTCAAAAACCTTGACGTTTTGCCTTCGGATATGAACCTCGCCGTTGCGGACATGGCTTTAGCCGATGAAGAAAAGAGAGAAACCAAGCTGAAAACGGCTCTCGACAACTTGAGAGAGGACTATGACTACATAATTCTCGACTGTCCTCCTTCTCTCAGCCTTATAACCCTTAACGCTCTGACTGCCTCCGACTACGTAGTTGTGCCTATGCAGTGTGAGTATTTTGCTCTTGAGGGTCTCTCTCAGCTTATCTTCACCATAAAACAGGTGCGCCGTCTTTACAACCCTTCTCTTGACCTCTTGGGCGTTGTTCTCACAATGTATGACGGCAGACTCAACCTCACCGTTCAAGTAATGGAAGAGGTTAAAAAGCATTTCCCCGGAAAGATATTTAAAAACTCCATTCCCCGAAACGTGCGTCTGTCAGAAGCTCCCAGCCACTCCAAGCCTATCACTTATTACGATAAATTCTCCCGTGGCGCTCTTAACTACATGGAGGTTACTAAAGAGCTTATAGAAAGAGCAGAACACAATATATAGTATATATTTAAAATACATACACAATATGAGGTATATATGGAAAAGAAAGGATTAGGAAAAAAGGGACTTGATATGCTCTTTTTTGAAGAGGAAAAGTCCGATATAAGAGAGCTTGATATAGAAGAGATAGTAGCCGACCCACAGCAGCACAGAAAGACGTTTCACGATGAGACGATAGCTGAGCTTGCTGAGTCCATAAAGATACACGGTGTCATTCAGCCTCTGATAGTTAGAAAAGAGAACGGAAAATATAAAATAGTTGCAGGCGAGCGCCGATACAGAGCGTCGAAAATCGCAGGGCTGAAAAAGCTTCCCGTTATAATCAGAGACGACATAAGCGATAGAGATGCGGCGGAGATCGCTCTTATAGAAAACCTGCAAAGAGAGGACTTAAACCCCGTTGACGAGGCTCTTGGCTATGAAAAGCTCATTGCCGACTTTGGTATAACTCAAGAGGAGGCGGCAGACAGAGTCGGAAAGTCGAGAAGTGCCGTAACGAATACGCTCCGACTTTTGAAGCTTCCCGAGGCTGTACTTGAAAAGCTTCGTGATGGTGCTATTTCGGCAGGTCACGCAAGAGCGCTCCTTCCCCTCAAAAACGAGGACGACCTCATTGAAATGCTCTCACGCATAATCGTGGAGGAGCTTTCTGTCCGAGACACCGAAAACGAGGTGCGCTGGATGGTGAACACCTTCCCCGAGGGAAGTGTAAGAGAAGAAAAAGTCCCTGCAAAGAAGGAGTTTTCTATAACCAACGAGTATCTTTTGTCGGTAGAAAAGCTTGCCGCCGAAAGAATGTCGAGAAAGGTTAAGATAAAATCCAAGGAGGGCACAGGAAAAGGAAAGCTCGTCCTTGACTACCATTCGTCAGCCGACCTTGAAGAAATTCTCACAGCTCTTTGCGGAGAGGATTTCGTGGAGTTACTTGATAGATAGAGGTTAATATGACTGCAGATACCTTAATATTTGTTATTTACTGTCTTACCGTCGGTATAGTACTTGCCTTCATTTGGTCACTCATCACAAAAGCCGTTTACGGCAAGCTTATTGATGCACTTATAAAAAATGAGTGTGAGACCGCTGACAGCGCAATGACTCTTGAAGAATTAGGAGTAAAAATGAACCTTCTTTTAAGTCTGGGGCTTGCAAAAAACCGTGCGCTTGACAGACTTCTGAAGGTAGAAAACGGGCACTTTTATCTTCCCGTGGAAAACAAGCTCAAGGCGCAATGCCTTTACGGAAGAGAAAGAGTTTCTCTTGTTACTGTCATAGTTGCTTTTTTACTTTTCTTCGCTGTTGTCTTGATATGTAACTACGTAATTCCCGCCATATTCTAAAGAAAGGTAAATACATATGAACAAAAAAAGACTTCACCCTCTTGCTCTTATCTTCATTTTTGCCGTTGTGGCGCTTGTTGTTACCTTGATAGTGCTTTACGCCTTTGTGGGGCTGAGATACGTCAACGACAAGACAATGGAGCTTAAATTTGTAGGAAGAGTTGAAAAGGGCGTTCCCGTTTCGGGTAAAATATATTATTACGACGGCAGAGTAGGTACTCTTGATGCCGAAAAGAAAACTATTGTAACAGAAAACGGTGACAAATACGTTGGCGCTCTGTCGGGCTATCTGCCCCACGGAAAGGGTACTCTTACAAAAGCCGACGGCACCATTTTTGAAGGCGACTTTTACGAGGGCTACTGCACGGGAAATGCACGTATAACCTACGTCAGCGGTGATATCTACGAGGGCGAGGTAGACCATGAAAGCCGTGAGGGCAAAGGAAAGTACGTTTCTCCCGACGGCACTACGTACGTCGGCTCCTTCAGAGACGGACAGAAGAACGGCTTCGGAAAAACCTCGTTTTCTGACGGCTCGGTCTATATCGGTCAGTATTCAGACTCGGTAAAGGACGGAAAAGGCGCATATCTCTTTGCCGAGGGGGATATTTACGTTGGAGATTTTGTTGCCGACAAGAGAACGGGCAAGGGAATTTACATCTGGGCAAAGAGCGAAGAGTACTCAAGTGAGTTCGACTCACTTTTCGACGCCGAAATAACAGATGAATTCATCTCTTCCTTTATAGCTTATTTTGAGGGAGACTTTATAAGGCATTTCTCAGACGGCGAAAAAACGGCTGCCACCACACAAAATCCCTTCTTCACAGCCTTCGAGAATATCCTTACCCGAACTCAGCTTGAAATTTACATCGGCGAATTCAAGGAAAACGAAATGTGTGGAGCAGGGGAATATAAATGGCTGTCGGGAAGAGTCTACGAGGGACTTTTTGAAAACGGCGCAATAGTAAAAGAAGAAAAAATTAGCGAAAGCGAGGAATAAAAAATGTCATTAAAAATTGGAACAATCGTTTACTTCAACCCCAGTGAGCTTGAAGAAAAATTCAAACAGATGAAGGAGCTCGGTATGGAAAGCTTCCAGCTCAGCTCTTGGGATATTTCCTACAGAACTGAGGAAACAGCCGAGCTTGTAAAGAACCTTTGCAAGAAATATAACGTTGAAATATCATGTCTCTGGTGCGGTTGGTCTCCCACGTGCTACTGGAACTTCTACGAGGGACAGGAGACTCTCGGTCTCGTGCCTCCCGTTTTCCGTCAGCACAGACTTGACGAGCTTATGCAGGGTGCCAAGTGGGCAGAGAAGATCGGTACTCCCGACCTTACCACCCACGTAGGATTTATGCCCGAAAACCCCTACGACCCCAACTACCACGGCGTAATTACCGCTCTTAAAATCCTTTGCACCGACCTTAAAAACAGAGGACTTCATTTCAACTTTGAAACAGGTCAGGAAACTCCCGTTACTCTTCTTCGTGCTATCGAGGATATCGGTACAGGAAACGTAGGTCTTAACCTTGACCCCGCTAACCTTATTATGTACGGCAAGGCTAACCCCTGCGACGCAATGGACGTTGTAGGCGACTACGTAAGAGGTATCCACGTAAAGGACGGTCTTTATCCCACAAACGGAAAAGAGCTTGGAGCTGAAACTAAGGTTGGTGACGGAAAGGTTAACTTCCCGAGACTCATCGCTCTTCTCAACGAGCACAAGTATAAGGGTCACTTCACCATTGAGCGTGAAATTTCAGGTGACCAGCAGATTGCCGATATCAAGCACGCAATTAACCTCATCACCGAAGAATACAATAAGTATAATTGGGAATTTTAGTATAAAAGGGAGTGCTACTGCACTCCCTTTTAATTACAGTTTTCTTGGGGATTAAAGGGGGAACACTTTTTTAAAAAGTGCTCCCCCTTAAAAAACTAATATTCACTATTTCTCGTGAGCTTTATAATCAGCTCCATATCGTCGTCATTGGCGGTCTTATTTCTCACAACAGCACCGCACTTTTCACACTTGAAAACAATAATAAAGCCTTTTTTAGCATCGGGGAACGTCTGCACAGGCACAAGTGTTCCCCCGCATTCATTCGCCCTGTCACCCGGCATAACGTCAACGTGAAGAGAGTGCAGACAGTGGGGGCAATGATTTCGTGAGGTATAACGAAGAGGCTCTACCTCTTTGCCACAGTTAACACAAACAAAGCCATTATCATTTTTGGTGAAGCGCTTATTTTCCATACTTTTCCTCTGCCATTCTTTTAAAATATACTGTGTCTATTCCTTCTCCTCGGTCGTTTTCAATTCTATGGAAAAGCTCAAAGCCGAAAAAGTCAAGAATCTTTATATGGGCTAAGTTGGTTGACCAAGTCCTTGTGAATACGTTGCAGTTCTTATAAAGCTCAAAAAAGAGATAAGAATAAAGCTGTTTTGTCACTCCTCTGCCACGTGAGTCGGGGTGAAGAAAGAGAGTCGATATATAAATATTGGGCAGCTCCTTCACTATTTCGGTTTCATAGTTCTCTTTAAAGGAAACAATGCCGAAAAGCTTGTCCCCTTCAAAAGCGCCCAGTACCTTCTGCTTTATCATTTCGCTGAAATAAAGCTCAATACCGCCTGCGCCCTCTCCCGAAAGGTTACTTTGTGTAGTTGAGGTACGTGAGGACAGAGGGGGCACAAAATCCTTATCGCTTATCCTCATCATTTCAAGTATTTCGGCGCTGTACTTTATCTTTTCTTCTTCGCTAAGCAGTCTTTTTTCCATCTTTAACTCCTATTTATGATACTTTGAGCCCTTGTTTATCATAAGAGCTCTGTAAATCTGTTCCGATAGAATAACACGCATAAGCTGATGGGGGAAGGTCATTCTTGAAAAAGAAAGCCTTATATCTGCCGTCTTTTTCACCTCGTCGGACAGTCCGTAGGAGCTTCCTATGATAAAAACGATTTTCGAGTAGCCTTCAAGAGGTGCATCAGCAAAAACTTTTGCAAGCTCCTCGGACGACATACCCTTTCCCTCTACACAGAGGGCTATTTTTTTTGCTCTCGGGTCAAGACGTGAAAGAATTTCACGACCCTCTTCTTCGAGTGCCTTTTGTATTTCACTTTGGGATGGGTTGTCAGATAGTAGCTTCTCTTTAAGACAAATATCCTCAAATCTGGCAAGCCCTGATATACGCTTTGTATATTCCTGAAAAGCCTCTTCAAGATATTTTTCCTTAAATGAACCCGTATGTATAACGCTCACGTTCAGCATATTTTCATTTCTACCCTTCTGTAAGGACTTGCCACCTCAAGCTTTACGTCAAAGCCTTCAAGTGCTTTTCTTGCACACTCTCTGGCAAGAGCAGGAGTGTTATTTTCCTCCGAAAGGTGGGCAAGCACCACACTTTCAGCTCCATTTTCAGCAAGAAGCCTTAAAAAGCTACCCGCTGAGGCATTGGAAAGGTGTCCCACGTCGGATATTATTCTCGTCTTTAAATATTCGGGGTAGGGTCCGTTCATCAGCATTTCAACGTCATGATTTGACTCTAAAATAACGTTTTTAATTCCCAGAAAAAGGCTTTCCATATCCTTTGTAATATGTCCTATATCGGTGGCATAAGCAAGGCTTTTCCCTGAAACGGTTGACTCTAAAATAAAGCCTATACTGTCTGCCGCATCGTGAGGCGTTGAAAAGGGCTTTATCTGAAAAGTACCTATTTCATAGGTCTTTTCGGGCTTTATAGTCATAACCGACCTTGCGACTCTGCGACAGTCATCAACCGAAAGAGTGGCAGTGGGAGTACACATGGCACGGGCAGTATCAACCGTTGTAAAGATACGGCAGTTATATTTTTTAGTAATATTGAAAATAGCCTTTGTGTGGTCGCTGTGCTCGTGGGTAACGAAAATAGCCTTGACGTTTTCAAGGCGGTCGCCAACCTCATTGAGGTTTTCTCTTATTCTTTTAAGACAGCCACCTGCGTCAATAAGTATCGACGTCTCACCGTCGGATACGTAGGTACAGTTACCCTTGGAGCCTGAATAAAATATCTGTGTTTTCATTTATAATTCCTTGACTGTATATGAAATGGGTTTTAAAGCAGCAATAGAAGCAGAAAAATTCCTTTCTGCAAAAACAGAAACCTCTTTTGAGATAGAGGTGAAAAGGGCAGACGTATCCTTTTTTCTCAAAGAAAATATACCGTCACCCATTATTTTTGACTCTGCCTCTTTTTTTACCCATACACTAAAAAAGCTTTTTGCGTCCTTTACCTCGCTTTTTTCTTTTTCCGACAAAAAACGCTCTTTCAAAAGGGAAAAGTCAAGCTCTCTTACTTCTTCTATATCAACTCCTATGGGAGTGTCGGATATGACAACGGCAACTACTTCACCGCTGTGACTGACCGAAATATAGTAGCCCTCGGGTGAGACAATTACAGGCTTGCCCGACGGCAGAACGCCAAGCTCTCCCTTACCGAAATAATCGTCAAGCGCCGCCCTTTTCAGGGCGGCACTGCTTTTGTCTTTTGTCAGATAAAGAACGGTCTTACTCTTCATCTTCTTCGGGAATATCTTCCTCGGGAAGGTCCTCTACCTCTTCATTTTCGTCGAGAACTTCATTTCCCTCTTCGGTCTCTTCAATCTCGTTTTGTACTCTCTGTACGCCCACAATAGAAGCGCCCTCGGACATTCTCATTATAATTACACCTGTTGATGCTCTTCCCGTTGTGGAAATCTGAGCTGCGGGAACTCGGATGAGGATACCCTCGTTTGTGATAAGCATTATATCATCTTCGGGCGAAATTTCGGTAATGCCTACAAGAGCTCCTGTCTTTTCGGTTATCTTCTGGCATCTTACACCCTTACCTCCTCTTCCCGACAAGCGGAAGGAGTCGAGAGTGGAGCACTTACCCACACCATTTTCGGTAACGGTGAGGAGAAGATTTTCATAGCCCTCTTCACAGTGCTTTGCGGTTATCATACCAATGACACGGGCATTTTCTGAAAGTCTTATCGCTCTCACACCTCGTGCCGTTCTGCCCATTACTCTTACTCTTGTTTCGTCAAACTTAACTGCAAGACCCTCGCTTGTAGCAATGAGTACTTCCTCGTCACCTGCAGTCTTCTTAACAAAGAGGAGCTTATCGTCGTCACCAAGCTTTATAGCGTTGACACCGCCACGTCTTATATGGCGGAAAAGCTTTAAGGGTGTACGCTTGATTATACCCTTTTCGGTAACCATGATAAGGTTTTCTTCGGTGTTTATCTTAGCAACCGAAATAAAGGCAGTTATCTGTTCACCCTCCTGAAGTGAGAGCACGTTATTCATATGTGAGCCCTTAGCCTGACGTGACGCCTCGGGTATCTCGTAGCACTTCTTTATATAGAGTCTGCCGAGATTTGAGAACATGAAGAGATAGTTATGGCTGTGGGAAATAAACATACTCTTGACAGAGTCCTCTTCCTTGGTCTTCATAGCGTTAATACCCTTACCGCCTCTGTTCTGAGCAGTATAGGAGTCGGCAGGAAGACGCTTGATGTATCCGTCGTGAGTAATGGTTATAACGCACTTGTGCTTTTCGATAAGGTCCTCGAGGATTATCTCTTCCTCTGCCTCAACTATCTCCGTGCGTCTCGCATCACCGAATTTACGCTTAATTTCCAGCATTTCTTCCTTCATTATCTCGAAAATTCTCGCTTTGTTTGCAAGAATATCCTCAAGGTCGGCAATGAGTGCACGAAGGCGGGCAAGCTCTTCAAGAATAGTATTAATTTCAAGAGAAGCAAGGTTTCCGAGAGGCATCTTAACGATAGCCTGCGCCTGAGCGTCCGAGAAATCAAATCTTGCCATCAAGTTTTCTCTTGCATCTGCTACCGTCTTACTTCCACGGATTATCTTGATAACCTCGTCAATATTGTCGATAGCTATCTTATAGCCCTCGTAGATGTGAGCCTTAGCTCTTGCCTTTTCAAGGTCGAAGTTTACTCTTCTCACTACCACCTCTTCACGGTGCTTTATGTAGTGAGAAAGGATATCCTTAAGGTTGAGTGTTTTGGGCTCACCGTTAACAAGTGCCAGCATATTCATAGCACAGGTATCCTGAAGCTGAGTATACTTGTAAAGCTGATTTACAATGAGGGTTTCGTTGGCATCACGCTTGAGCTCAACGACAATTCTCATTCCGTTTCTGCCCGACTCGTCCTGAATATGGGAAATTCCCTCTATTCTCTTATCCTTAACAAGGTCGGCAATAGATTCAACAAGCTTGGATTTATTTACCTGATAGGGTATTTCGGTATAAACGATGCTCTTGTGGCTTGCCTTTTCTTCAATGTGGTACTTTGCTCTCACCATTACGTGACCCTTGCCCGTAAGATAAGCCTGCTTAATACCCGAGGTTCCGTAGATCATCGCCCTTGTGGGGAAGTCGGGACCCTTTATGAACTGCATAATTTCGGGGATAGTACAGTCGGGGTTTTCCATAACGTAAACCGTTCCGTCAATAACCTCTGAAAGGTTATGTGTAGGAATATAGGTCGCCATACCGACAGCAATACCTACCGAGCCGTTTACAAGAAGGTTGGGAAACGCCGCAGGAAGTACTACCGGCTCCTCATGCTTGTTATCGAAGTTGGGCATAAAGTCAACAACGTTCTTTTCGATATCGGTGAGCATTTCGGAGGCAATTTTAGACATTCTTGCCTCAGTATAACGGTATGCCGCCGCACCGTCTCCGTCTACGTTACCGAAGTTACCCTGTCCGTCAACAAGGGGATAACGAAGTGAGAAGGGCTGTGCGAGACGAACCATTGAATCATATACCGCTGCGTCTCCGTGAGGGTGGTAGTTACCAAGCACGTAGCCGACGGTGGTTGCAGACTTACGGAAAGGCTTATCGTAAGTCAGATTTTGCTCATACATTGAGTAAAGTATTCTGCGGTGTACCGGCTTCATTCCGTCTCTTACGTCGGGAAGAGCTCGGGACACGATAACCGACATGGCATATTCAATATAGGACTGCTTTACCTCTTTGTTTATTTCAACGTTTCTTATAGCCTGTCCTTCAACATTTATTTCCATATTTCTCTTTTCCTCTTTCTTTCCACAAGCTTTTGACAGCCTTTTGTGGAAAAGTTTTTTCCTTAATATCTTTGTGGAAAATTTTAGTAAATTACATTTTCAAAAAATAATTTTTATTTTTAAAAGCTAACGCTTTTTTAAATTCCCCTTGATATATAAGACTATTTTTTAATTGTCAAAATTTAACTATTAATTTTACTGCTGTTTGTAGTTTTACACAGAGTTTCCCACAGCCTGTGGGAAACTCTTGGTTTCAACAAATTTTGTCGAATTTTCTCACAGCTTAAATATCAAGATTTGTAACATATTTTGCGTTTTGCTCTATAAATTCACGTCTGGGCTCAACCTTGTCACCCATAAGAAGCGTAAAGGTTTCGTCTGCCGCATATGCATCCTCGATAGATACCTGAAGAAGTGTTCTCGTTTCGGGTGACATAGTAGTTTCCCAAAGCTGGTCGGCATTCATTTCTCCAAGACCTTTGAATCGGTCTGCCTGAGCATTGCCCATCTCCCCTATAAGCTGGTCTCTTTCCTCTTCTGTAAAGGCATATTTCTGTGTGGTTCCTCTGTGTACTCTGAAAAGAGGAGGCATTGCACAGAAGATATGTCCCTGCTCAATAAGAGGCCTCATATGACGGAAGAAGAAGGTGAGAAGAAGTGTCTTGATATGGGAGCCGTCAACGTCGGCATCCGCCATAATAACTATCTTTCCGTATCTGAGCTTGGTTATATCGAATTCATCGCCGATACCCGTGCCAAGTGCCTGTATGATAGGAATAATCGAAGTATTTGAGTAAATCTTGTCAAGACGGGATTTTTCAACGTTAAGTATCTTACCTCTGAGAGGAAGGATAGCCTGAAACTTGGAATCTCTTCCGTCCTTTGCGGTACCTCCCGCAGAGTCTCCCTCTACGAGGAAGAGCTCGGTGTTTGCGATAGTCTTATCCTGACAGTCGGCAAGCTTTCCGGGTAAAACCGTGCTTTCAAGTGCTGTCTTACGACGGGTAAGCTCTCTTGCCTTCTTCGCAGCCTCTCGTGCTCTCGATGCCGAAAGTGCCTTTTCAATAAGTATTTTTGCAACTGTTGGATTTTCTTCAAAGAACTCGCCAAGCTTTTCGGTAATGAGCGAGTCAACCATAGGTCTTATCTCGGAGTTACCAAGCTTGCCCTTTGTCTGTCCCTCAAACTGTGCTTCGGGAAGCTTAACGCTGACAACGGCTGTAAGACCTTCTCTTACGTCCTCACCTGTAAAGGTCTTGTCTCCGTCCTTTAAGAAGCCATACTTCTTTCCATATTCAACGAAAACCTTTGTAATACCCGATTTAAAGCCCGTTTCGTGAGTTCCGCCCTCAATGGTATTGATATTATTTGCAAAGGTCATAAGATGCTCAGAATAGCCACCATTGTACTGGAGAGCCACCTCGGCAGTGATAATTCCCTTCTTTGAGGATACGTAAATTACGTCGGGATGAATTGGGGGCTCATGCTTTTTAGAATTAAGAAATTCTACAAAGCTTGAAATACCGCCCTCGTAGCAAAATTCATTTACCTTTACAGACTCTTCCTTGGTATAATGAACGTTTTCTTCAAACTCGTTGTATTCCTCACCCTTTGCTTCTTGTGCGATAGCATCGGCAGAGTCCTTTGCCTCAGAACCTGCAATGATATTTTCAGCGTCTCTGTTGTCGATAAGGTCGATGCGAAGTCCTGCGTTGAGGAATGCCTGTTCACGAAGTCTGTTAAGTACGGTGGTATAGTCAAATTCTATTGTTTCAAAAATTTCGGGGTCGGGCTTAAAGCGAACTGTAAGTCCGTGCTTGTCGGTCTTTCCCTCCATTTTGAGAGGACGTGTCACAAAGCCTCTTTCAAAGCGTTCGGTATGCTTTTCTCCGTTGTAGCAGTTGACTATTTCTACCCACTCTGAAAGAGCATTAACTACCGATGCACCAACGCCGTGGAGACCGCCCGATATCTGATATCCGCCGCCTCCGAATTTTCCTCCTGCGTGAAGGACTGTAAATACAACCTCAACTGTGGAGGTACCCGTTTTTTCGTTAATACCCGTAGGAATACCTCTTCCGTTATCTTCAACTGTTACAGAGTTATCACTTTCAAGAGTAACCTTGATGTGAGTACAGTGACCTGCAAGAGCCTCGTCAATAGAGTTATCCACTATCTCGTAAATAAGGTGATGGAGTCCTCTTTGTGAGGTTGAGCCGATATACATACCCGGTCTCTTTCTTACAGCTTCAAGTCCTTCCAGTACCTGAATTTGTTCGGCACCATATTCCTGCGTT
>JAZNZV010000008.1:0-5057 GCA_045595105.1 Eubacteriales bacterium
TATTGTCACCGAAGTGATAGTACACACGGCTTTTCAAATCGTCGGGCAGATACTGTTGTTCAACCCAATGGTAAGGAAAATCGTGGGGATAGAGATAAGCGTCCTTCTTATCTCCCTCACCGAAGCAGTGATTGTTTTTAAGGCGGGAAGGCATATCCTGTCCAAGCCCTCTTGTTATATCCTCGTTTGCCGCCGCTATCGCCATGTAAGCCGAATTGGATTTCGGGGCTGTGGCAAGAAGAATTGCCGCCTCGGCAAGAGGTATCCTCGCTTCGGGCAGTCCAAGCTGGAGGGCTGAGTCCACAAGGGACTTGACTATCACCGCCGCCATGGGGTACGCAAGCCCTATATCCTCGCTGGCAATTACAAGAAGCCTTCTGCAGGGGGAAATAAGGTCGCCACCCTCAAGAAGCTTTGCAAGATAGAACACCGCCGCATTTTCATCCGAGCCACGGATTGACTTCTGAAGAGCCGATAGAAGCTCATAGTGGCAGTCACCGTCTCTGTCAAAGGACATATAGTTCCTTTGAAGCACAGCCTTGGCACTTTCCTCTTCAATAACGCTGTCCGACGTGTGGAAAGCAAGCTCGAGAGCGTTTATCGATGCTCTCAGGTCTCCGCCTCCCGATACCGACAGAGCGGTGAGAGCACCCTCCGACAGAGTCTTTGAGGTGCCGTTTTCGGAGTTGAGAAAGTCAAGCGCACGAAGGAGTGCCTTCTTTACCGCCGAGTGTCCAAGGGGCTTGAACTCAAAGACGGTAGAGCGTGAAAGAATAGCCTTATATATGTAAAAATAAGGATTTTCCGTTGTGGAAGCAATGAGAGTAATTCGCCCGTCCTCGATGAACTCAAGGAGAGTCTGTTGCTGACGCTTGTTGAGGTACTGAATTTCATCTATAAAGAGAAGTATTCCGTCCATGCCGAAAAGCGTATCGGTCTCGGCAAGAACCTCCTTTATATCCTTCGTTCCCGCAATGGTAGCGTTGAGCTTCTTCAAGGTCATGCCCGCGTTCTTCGCTATGATATTTGCAACGGTGGTCTTACCCGTACCCGAAGGTCCGTAGAATATCATGTTCGGAAGAACAGGGGAGGACACTATACGCCGTAATGCCCCTCTTTCTGATAGTATATGCTCCTGACCCACCACGTCGTCAAAGGTGGCAGGGCGGAGCCTTTCTGCAAGAGGAGTCATAAATTAATAAAGAGGATGAGCGGCGCAGAGCTTTTCTACTCTTGCTCTTATTTCGTCAGCCTTGTCAAATTCCTTGACGGTCATGTAAATGAGGTGAGCTATTTCAACCATGTCTTCGTTTGTAAATCCACGGGAGGTAACCGCCGCAGTACCAAGTCTTACACCGCTGGTAACGAAGGGACTTTCGGGGTCGCCGGGGATAGCATTCTTGTTAGCGGTGATGTAAACCTCGTCAAGTCTCTTTTCAAGCTCTTTACCCGTGATGCCCATGTTTCTCAGGTCAACCAGCATAAGGTGATTATCTGTGCCACCCGATACAAGGTTGAAGCCTTCCTTCATCATAGCGTCTGCAAATACACGGCAGTTTGAAACGATGTTCTTCTGATATTCCTTGAAGGAGTCGGAAAGTGCTTCCTTGAAGCAAACTGCCTTTGCGGCAATTACGTGCTCAAGGGGACCGCCCTGCATACCGGGGAATATAGCCTTGTCTATTTTCTTCTGGTACTCTTCACGGCAGAGGATAAGACCGCCTCTGGGACCACGGAGTGTCTTGTGAGTAGTAGTTGTCACAACGTCGGCATAGGGCACGGGGTTTTCATGGAGTCCTGCCGCAACAAGACCTGCAATGTGTGCCATATCCACCATGAGATAAGCGCCGTTTGCGTGAGCGATCTCACCAAAACGCTTGAAATCAATTTTTCTGGGGTAAGCCGATGCACCTGCTACGATGAGCTTCGGCTTGTGCTCCTTGACAAGGGCTTCTACCTTGTCATAGTCTATCATGCCTGTGTCCTCTTCAACGCCGTAGGATACGAATTTATAGTTAATGCCCGAGAAGTTTACGGGGCTTCCGTGTGTCAGATGTCCGCCCTGGTCGAGAGCCATACCAAGCACCGTGTCGCCGTGCTCGAGAAACGCCTGATAAACCGCTATGTTAGCCTGAGCACCCGAGTGGGGTTGAACGTTGGCGTGTTCAGCACCGAAGAGCTTTTTCGCTCTCTCAATTGCAAGGCTTTCGGAAATATCCACGCATTCGCAACCGCCGTAATAACGCTTACCGGGGTAGCCCTCGGCATACTTGTTGGTAAGGTGGCTTCCCATTGCCGCCATTACTGCCTCGGATACAATGTTCTCACTTGCAATAAGCTCGATGTTTCTTCTCTGACGGAGAAGCTCTTTTTCCATTGCATCTGCTATTTCGGGGTCGGTGTTTCGTATAAGGTCGAGATTTTCTTTAAGCATTTTTCATTTCTCCTGTAAAGTTTTTAATCACGTATAATTATATAACAAATACAATCATTTTTCAATAGTTTTTTTAATCATTGACATAAATGTCAAAAGATAGTATAATCATAGGGAAAGAAGGTGTCTTTATGAGTTATATTGTTGGAATTGACGTTGGTGGAAGCACTACGAAGATAGTTGCTTTCGACCACAACGAGAATATAGTTGCTCCTATGTTTGTAACAGCCGAGGACCAGATGACCTCCATCTACGGAGCCTTCGGTAAGTTCACAAGCACGAACAACATAAAGCTTTCCGACGTTGACAAAATTATGATAACGGGTGTTGGCTCTACCTTTATTGGTGAGGAGCTTTACGGAATTGAGTGTCAGCACGTCAGCGAGTTTCAGTCGGTTGGTATCGGAGGACAGTATCTGTCAGGACTTGACCGTGCCCTTGTAGTAAGCATGGGAACGGGAACCGCCTGCGTTTATGCCAACGGCAAGGAGCGTACCTATATAGGTGGTACGGGAGCAGGCGGAGGTACTATTATGGGACTTTCCAAGCTCATGCTTGGTGTCAGCGACATAAATACCCTCAGTACTCTTGCCGAAGAGGGTGACCTTAGTAAAATCGACCTCTTTATCGGCGATATTACAAATAAGAGCATCAGCCCTACCCTTGAGGATACCACTACGGCGGCGAACTTCGGTAATTTAAGTGAGCTTGCAGTACACTCGGATATTGCACTTGGTATTTTAAACCTTATCTTTGAAACAGTAGGTATGGTTGCTGTCTTTGCTTCACGTAGCTGTGATATTAAGGATATAGTACTGACGGGAACGCTCACCCGTATTCCTCAGGCGAAGCCCATTTACGATAAGATGAGCGCCATGTTCGGCGTGAATTTCATTATCCCCGATTACAGCCGTTACGGTACGGTTATCGGTGCGGCACTGAGCTATTTTAAGAAATGAGAAATTAGAAATTAGGAATTAGAAATTAAGGAAATTACAGTGAAAAATTTCGAGATTTCAAAAGGTGCAAGCTTTGTTTTAGCCCGTCTTAAAGAGGCGGGCTTTTCGGCATACCTTGTAGGTGGTTGCGTCAGAGATTTCGTCATGGGAAAGACCCCTCACGACTTTGATATCACCACCTCAGCCACCCCCGACGAAATGCTCGAAATTTTCTCCGACGTGACTACTTTTAAGTCGGGTGTCACCCATGGAACGGTGGGAGTCCATATCCACGGTGAAAACGTGGAGGCGACTACCTTCCGAGCTGACGGCGAATACATCGACCACCGCCACCCTGAAAGTGTTGTTTTTTCAAGAGAGCTTCAGGATGACTTGTCACGCCGTGATTTTACTATGAATGCTCTTGCACTTTCAGAAGAGGGGATTACCGACCTTTTCGGCGGTATTGCCGATATTGAAAAAAGGGTTATAAGATGCGTTGGACATCCCGAAAAACGCTTTGAAGAGGATGCCCTCAGAATTCTTAGGGCGCTGAGATTTTCCTCAGTCCTTGACTTTGATATTCACCCCGAAACGTGCCGTGCAATAGGTGAAAAGAAAGAGCTTATCACCTTCATTTCAAGAGAGCGTGTTGCCGTGGAGCTTATAAAGCTACTTGCGGGCAAAAGACGTGGACAGGTCCTTCGTGACAACGCCTGCGTTTTTGACGTGCTTTTCAATGCGCCGAACACCGATATAAGCGCCCTCGAAAGAGCCGAAAAGGGTGACGCTTCACTGGCAGTTTTCTTCGCAAAAAGCGAGTATTATAAAGAGAATATCCTCTCCTTGAAGTTACCGAAGAACCAAAGGGATAACCTCATCTCAGCAATTGAAATTTTCAAGAGCGGGATAAGTGATACAAGAGAAGGAATAAAAAAGCTCATACTTGAAAAAGGGGAAGAGAGGGTCGCCCTCGCTCTTAGCATCGCCAAAGCATTTGACGGTAACACAAAAAGAGAAGAGCTTTTCTCCCACCTGTTAACATCCGGTGAATGCGTCACACTCAACAGTCTCAAGATAAAAGGACGAGACATCGTCGCCCTCGGAGTAAACCCCTCGGCAGAGGTGGGAGTGATACTTAAGGATTTGCTTTCCGACGTACTTTCGGGAAAAGTGGAAAACGAAAGAAAGGCTCTCTTAAAAAGAGCAGGGGATAAAATTTCAAAAATATATTGACAAAAAAACACTTTTGTGATAATATATTAAGGCTGTCAAAAAAACAGTTTGATCCACTAGCTCAGTTGGCAGAGCATTTGACTTTTAATCAAAGGGTCTGGAGTTCGAATCTCCAGTGGATCACCACAAAAGAAGCACTCGAAAGAGTGCTTCTTTTGTTTTGACTTCGAATAACATCTATCTTCTTCGTCAACAATAAAGACGGAGGGAATAGTATGAAAAAGAAAAACGATATAATGAATAACCCGATGATGTTTCCCGACGGTCACGTTGACCTGCCCACAATTCACGCTGAAGCCTATGACGTGAATTTGCCTTACAGCGGAACACTCAGACATATGAGAGACGTGAAGAAGGCTATGGAAAAGAAGGACGAAAAGCCCGATATAAAAATGTAAAAGAGCCATTAATGGCTCTTTTACATTAATCTTTTAATTGTTCTTTTAATG
>JAZNZV010000009.1:0-8864 GCA_045595105.1 Eubacteriales bacterium
AAAAGACGGAAGGTCTTGGTCACCTTATCGCTAACCACTTTAAGAAGGTAGAAAAAGCAGCCGAATTCACAAAAATCATCAATTCTAAATGCGTAGACATCAGCGCTCAGCTCTATAAGGCTGATTGCCCTCCCGGAGCACTCCTCAAGCCTCCGCTTATTGCAGATGAAGTTGTTGTTGACGTAATGATAGAAAAGATTGAAGAGGCAATTGCCGAGCTTTAAAATAAATGGGAAAACGTAGGTTTTCCCATTTATTTTTTTAAAACTGTTGCAGTTTTAAAAACTTTGGTTTATAATTATAAAAAAGGGGGAGTGATAGCTTGAAAAGACAGCCGACTAAATACTTTTACATATCAATTTATACTACTTTGACGATTACCGTCAGTGCTCTTATTGTTTTTCTGATTTTTAATTTTTCAGATATCTGGGGCGCTATCGGTAAGTTTTTCTCAATTATTAATCCTATACTCATAGGATTTGCTATTGCTTACCTTATTAACCCTGTTGTCAACTTCTTTGAAAAGAAGGTTTTCGCTTTTAAAAAATCCAAAAAGGATATGACTCGTGTCAGTCGTTTCTGCTCGGTGTTTACCGCCTACGTCTTGGTGCTCCTTTTCCTTGCGGCGCTCCTTTGGATAATCATTCCTCAGCTTATTGAAAGCGTAGACATTTTCGTAGGAAACCTGAGCTCGTATCAAAAAGCCCTTGAAAAATGGGCAAGTGCACTTCCCGACGCTTCGAGTAAGTATTACGGACTTGTGCAGAAGCTTGTCAGCGTACTCGACGAATTTGTTGACATGGCTGTAAAATATATTACAGAGCTCGTTCCCAAAGCATTCGTGCTTATCAAGGACGTCTCCGTTATAATTGTAAACCTTATTTTGTCTATCTTCGTGTCTATCTATATGATATCACGCAAAGAACACCTTCTTGCTCAGACAAAAAAGCTTATCTGTGCTTTCTTTAATACAAAATGGATACAGAGAATATCCGACTTCATGGGACTGCTGGACGACTCTGTCGGTGGATTTATAAAAGGTAAGATTATTGACTCTGCTATAATCGGAGTGCTTTGCCATGTAGTTATGACAATCCTTCGTCTCGACTATGCAATGCTTATCAGCGTTATTGTTGGAATAACCAACGTAATACCATTTTTTGGTCCATTCATCGGTGCAATCCCCAGCGCATTTATTCTCCTTATGGTAAACCCCAACGAGGTAATACCCTTCCTAATCGTGATACTTCTTATACAACAGCTTGACGGAAACTTCATCGGACCTAAAATTCTCGGTGGTTCAATGGGGCTTTCGGCATTCTGGATACTTGTTGCTATCGTTATTATGAGCGGACTGTTCGGCTTTGCAGGAATGATTATCGGTGTTCCAATCTTCTCGGTTGCCTACGTGCTTGTAGAAAGACTTGTTGACAAAAAGCTTGCAAACAAGAAAATGCCCGTAGAAATAGAAGAATATTACCACAATATTCCCGAGCCCGAAATAAACGAAACAAAAGAAGATTGAGCTAAAGGCTCAATCTTCTTTCTTTTCGGTACTTACTTGGCGTTATTTTTTTGTAATCCAAAAACACCCTGTTAAAGCTTCTAAGACTTCCAAATCCACATTCCTCTGATACTTCGGTAATACTTTTATCGCTGTTTGAAAGTAATGAACAAGCCTCGTTAATTTTCAAAGTGTTGATGTAAGCGCAAAAGTTGATTCCCACCTTGCCCGAAAAAAGGTGGGATAAATAGCTGTCACTTAAATGAAGTGCCTTTGCTACGTCTTTTTGAGTTATATTTGAGCAGAAGTTTTTCTGACAGTAATCAAAAACTCTGTTTAACGCAGATAAATCACCGCTTTTCCTTTGTGTTATTTGCAGATGTTCGATAAGCTTGCTTGCTAAAAGCAATAAATAACCTTTTTGTACTGCTTGAGAAGAACCGTCAAAGGAATTTAGTATTTCACTCGCAAGCTTTGATTCAAATTCTGCATCTTTAATAACGGGATTTTCGAATATGCCCGTATTGAAAATTTCTTTTAATTCGGGCACTATATCAGGACTGAATATGAATTTTCCGGCAATAATGTTTTCACCTTCTTTGTAGCTATGTATCATATTAGGGAAAACAATTGCGAAATCGCCTTTTGAAAATTCATATTCGTTTCCGTTAAGGACTATTGAGGTTTTTCCGTTTAATAAATAAATTATTTCTATTTCGTAGTGTAGGTGAGGCTCGAAATAAATTTTATTAATCTTGAGAACCTTTGTTTCTTTATGATGCTCGTAAAAAAAGTCCATATTATCTCCATGACAGCTTTTGTCTTGTTTTATACTATATCTGACTTGCATTATAACATTTTTTATCTTATAATACAAGTGAGATGAGAATTTTAGTTATGCCTAATTAGCACCTTTGTTCAGTTAGCTTAGCTTTTTTGGCTTAATTAGAGGCTAAGAAGAATTGATTTTGATATTTATATAAGACTAAAAGCACGGAGGAAAAATATGAACACAGTTAAATGGGGGATAATCGGTTGCGGAGGTATCGCAAGAAAAAGAACGATTCCTGGATTGCTCATGGCTGAAAACTGCGAAATAGTCGCAGTTCAAGACGTGAACTTTGACGTTGCCAAGGAAGTGCAGGCTGAGGCAAAAGCAAAATACGCATTTTCTTCCTTTGAAGAGGTTTTAAGTTTGGATGAAATAGACGCAGTTTATATTGCCACACCACTTTTCTGCCATAAGGAGCAGGTCATAGCATCAGCAAAGGCGAAAAAGCACATCCTTTGCGAAAAGCCACTCGGACTTAATTCGAATGAAATAAAAGAGATGATGTCAGTTTGCGATGAAAACAACGTAAAATTCGGCACTGCCTTTATGGCAAGATTTCACCGTTATCACCAAAAAGCGAAAGAGATTGTCAAGTCGGGCGTTCTCGGTGAGATAGTCAGCCTTAAGGCACAGTTTTCTTTTGATTATCCCGAGCTCAACGTTTGGCGTCAGGATATAAAACTTGCGGGTGGCGGAGGCTTTATGGACGTTGGCACTCACGCTATCGACGTTCTTCGATTTATGTCGGGTCTCGAAGCCTGTGAGGTTGTAGCAATTACAGGCAACCAATTCTACAATTACTCGGTAGAGGATACCAGCCACTTGCTTGCCAAAATGAACAACGGTGCAGTCATGTACGTTTCGTCAAGCTACTCTACCAATGCTGAGCCTAACCGCTTTGAGATTGTAGGTACAAAAGGAGCAATTTACGGATGCGATACTCTCTCTCAGACAGGCTTTGACGCAAGAGCATATATACAGATGGTTGGAGAAGACGAAAAGCCTCTTGAAATTGACGGCGAGCACGTTAATATGTATACTGCTGAAACGTCAGCCTTTGCAAATGCCATAATCAACGATACCGAAGTTCCTGTCAGCGCCAAGGAAGGACTTGCAGCACAGCTTTTGATTGAAGGCGCATATAAGTCTGAAACGGTAAAGCTTTAAAAATAAAGGAAAGGAGTTTACTCCTTTCCTTTATTTTTTGTGATGTTCACAGTCACCGCAATTCTGACAGCTGGCTGAGGATAAGCAGTTGAAGCTCTCCTTACCGCCTTTAACTGTTCTGACTATTATTGCATTATCTCCAAGGTTTGGACAAAATCGCTGTGTAACCTCTTGGAAATTCCTCATTTGCTTATTATTCTCCATGACAGCCTCCAAAAAATCATACTGCTGTCAGTATATGCAAAAAAGTTATTTTAATGTATGAAATCCACTTATCTCTGCTCGTTGAATTGCACCGAAAATTTTATTTTTAATGTCGGGTATCTCTTTTTGAAGGTCAGCTATGCGCTTTTTCATATTTTCTCTTTCGGTGTTTCCGTCAGCAGGACAAGGACTCTTGAAAACAGGCAAATTATGCTTGGATGTAAAATATCTTATGTCCTTTTCGGGAACGTAGATAAGAGGTCTTATACAGGTTATTCCCGAGCGGTCAAGGTAGGTTACAGGGGAAAAGGTGCCGATTTTTCCTGCATAGAAAAGGTTTAGCATGTAGGTCTCAATGACGTCATCCATATGATGTCCTAGGGCGACCTTGTTAAAGCCAAGCTCATCGGCGGCATCGTTGAGAGCACCTCTTCTCATTCTTGAACAAAGGGAGCAGGGGCTTTCTTCCTTACGTACCTTGAATATGATTTCATATATCTGTGTCTTTATGACTTTAAGCTCAACCCCAAGCTCGTCACAAAGCCTTTGCACTCCCGAATAATCCGTTCCGTCTTCAAAGCCCATATCAATGGATATAGCAACAATGTCGAAACTTTTGGGATAGAATTTTTTTAGATGAGCGAGAGCGCATAAAAGGGTAAGAGAATCCTTGCCACCCGAAATACCAACGGCAATTTTGTCTCCCTCTTCTATCATGTTGTAGCTGTCTACCGCACGTCGTGTATAGCTTAGTATCAGTTTAATATCCATATTATTTACCTCTTGCTGAGATTATACAATTAAATAGCGTTATTGTCAACGAGAAATTGTAATTTTTTGAGCGAGCAAAAGTGAGGAAAAGCGAGAAAACGAGAGAAAAACAAAGAAAGGTCAAAATAAATTAAAAACTTTTCAAAAATGTGTTGACAAAACGTCACTTCCTCGTTATAATACTAAAGTAAATTAAAGAATTAAACGGAGGAAAATGCAATGTCAACATTTATGGCAAAAGCAGAAACAGTTGAGCGTAAGTGGTACGTTATCGATGCTGAAGGCAAGACCCTCGGTAAGGTAGCGGTTATGGCTGCTGATATACTTCGCGGCAAGCACAGACCTGAATTCACACCTCACGTTGATTGCGGTGAATACGTAATCGTAATCAATGCAGCTAAGGTAAGACTTACAGGTAACAAGCTCACACAGAAAACCTACAAGTATCACACAGGTTACATCGGCGGTCTTAAGGAAATCAATTACAAGACACTTCTTGCAACCAAGCCCGAAATGGCAATAAGCCTTGCAGTTAAGGGAATGCTTCCTCACAACGCAATCGGTGCAAAGAGCCTTACAAGACTTAAAGTATATGCCGGTGCAGAACACAACCAGGCAGCACAGCAGCCTACTGTTGTAACTGTAAAGTAATAGGGGAGGAATAGAAGAATGAATTATACAAGTGCAAAGCCTTACTTCTACGGTACAGGCAGAAGAAAGAAATCTGTAGCAAGAGTTCGTCTCTACCCCGGAACAGGCGATATCAAGATCAACAATAGAACAATAGACGATTACTTCGGACTTGACACTCTCAAGCTCGTAGTAAACCAGCCCTTTGGAGTAACATCAACAGAAGGTAAGTTTGACGTTGTATGTACAGTTAAGGGTGGCGGTGTATCAGGTCAGGCAGGCGCAATCCGTCACGGAATTGCAAGAGCTCTTGACAAGGCTAACACCGAAGAGTATCATACCCTCCTCAAGAAGGCAGGACTCCTTACTCGTGACCCCAGAATGAAGGAAAGAAAGAAGTACGGTCTCAAAGCCGCACGTCGTGCTCCCCAGTTCTCAAAGAGATAATTATTATCTACAATTACAGCACTCGCTTATGCGGGTGCTGTTTTTATATGCTTACCTATATTTCAGATAATCAATAAACCGCTTTACGGCAAGTGATGCAGTTTTTCTGTCTTTGAGTACAAGTCCAATATTACGATAGGCAGGTACGTCTAATTCTTTGGCTATGATTCTATAAGGGACTCTTTTTAATATCAGCTCGGGAAGCACTGAAATTCCCAGACCGTTTTCTACCATTGACATTATGGCATAATCGTCCCAAGTGGTAAATTTTATATTGGGAACAAGGTTGTTATTTTCAAAAATTTTGGAAATTTCGGTTTTATCACCCTTTTCAAGTAACATAAAGGGCTCTTTGCAAAGAGCCGTTACAGGGAAGCGGTCACAGCTTTTTAATGGATGATTTTCGGGAATAACTGCCATAAGTCTGTCACGCTCTAAGTGAATAGCCTCAAGCTCGGTGTGAGTAGGCAATCTTAAAAATCCACAGTCTACTCTGCCCGAACGTATCCATTCTTCAATTTCTTTATAATCACCGAGCAAAAGTTCATAGTCGATATTCGGATAATCCTTTTGAAATTCTTTAATAATATTCGGTAACCAATGTGTTGCTACGCTTGAAAAAGTACCGATACGTATCAGACCTGACTGAAGTCCGTTTAACTCATCCACTTGCATTTTAAGCTTGTCAAAGTCTGCACACAAATTTTGTGCGTAGGGCAATAGCTTTAAACCATCACTTGTTAATCTTACACCATGCTTGTTTCGTTCAAGAAGCATTACACCCCATTCTTTTTCAAGGTCTGATATCATTCGGCTGATACCCGATTGAGTATAATTCAGTATTTCTGACGCTTTTGTAAAGCTTCCGTATTCAACTGTTTTTACAAACGAAAGATACTTTTGCAAATTCATGTCCATATCAATAACCATTCCTAAATGTAATATTAATCATTACAAACATTCGCTTTTGTTGTAACCACTATTATGATATACTGTGTTCAAGCAAAAATCAAGAGGTATGGTATGAATGCACAAGAATTATTGAAATATTTAACGTCATTATTATTATTTGGACTTAACGGAATAGTTGCAAATCAAATTCCGCTAAACGGTTATGAAATAGTACTTTTGCGTACACTTATCGGTAGTGTGCTACTACTCACGTTGTTCTTACTCAGTAAGAGGAAATTTTATATCATGACGTATAAGAAGGACGCCATTTTTATTTCTCTTTCAGGTATATGCACAGGAATCGGTTGGATGTTTTTATACGAAGCATATCAAGAAATTGGTGTCAGCTTGTCGTCACTTCTTTATTATTGCGGTCCTGTAATTGTGATGATATTATCCCCGCTGATTTTTCGTGAAAAGCTCACATTTTCAAAAGCCATTGGTTTTACAATTGTGCTTGTTGGTATTTTTCTTGTAAACGGCAATACAACTGTCAGTGGCAATGCTTGGGGGATATTCTGCGGTGCCGTTTCGGCTGTGATGTATTTCTTCATGATAGTGTTCAATAAGCAGTCAAAAAATATCGCCGGAATGGAAAACTCTGTCATACAACTTGTGTTTAGTTTTTTGACGGTTGCGATATTTACAGGAATTAAGCAAGGCTTCGTTATCAATGTACCTGCAACCGCTTGGGTATGGATTCTGATACTTGGTATTCTAAACACAGGCATTGGTTGTTATCTGTATTACTCGTCCCTCACAAAGCTTTCTGTTCAAACAGTAGCAATATGCGGATATTTGGAGCCTCTTTCTGCAGTAGTTTTTGCTTGTATATTACTTGGGGAAAAAATGAATTTTATACAGTTTTTCGGTGCCATTTGTATTATAGGTGGTGCTATGATAGGGGAACTTGTAAAAAAATAGCCTCAAAAAGCCAAGTGCGTTTACTACAAATTTATCTCATTTATGACAATGTAAACATTGATTTTAAGAACAGCTCATTTCTACTATCGAAAAAATCGATGACAAACCTCAAAAACATTCGTGCTAACGATGACCTTTTTTCGAAAAAACTACTTGACATCTTTTTTGTTGAAGAGTATAATGTGCACAAATTAAATAATGTTTAAAGGCTATGACGAAGAATGGTCATGGAGAAAAGCACCACAGAGAGCCGATGGCGGTGAAATTCGGCGTGTTATATATCCTTGCACCTCTCCCTTCTGAGCCGGTCACCTGAAATCCGTTTTTGGCGTATAGGGTGGCACGTGTATGCTACGTAAGTGCATAGAGGTTGTTTGACTTCGATAAAAACAAAGGCGTCGATGAAGACGGAAGCTACGAGCGAATTTCACAGAGAGTCGGGGATGGTGCGATCCCGATAAAGGACAGTAGATTTCCCATCCCTTCTGAGCCGGAAGCCCCAAAGGACTATCACCCAGTAGGCGTTTCCCGTGTATGCTACGTCAGTGCATAGAAGTTGTCTGACTTCGAAGAGGTGGCGGATAGTCTATCCGCAATTTGAGTGGTACCGCGAGTGATAAATTAGATTTAACACCCGTCTCAAAGCAATTATAAGCTTTGAGGCGGGCTTTTGTTTTGCCTTAAAGCATAAACTTAAAAGAAGAAAGGCGGAATGAAAGAATGTTATCCCTCGACAAAGTATTTAATGCACAAACAGTCCTGAAAAACATAATTCGTGAAACGAAGTTAGTCAGAGCTTACGGTGTAGCTCCCGATTGCGAATTGTACCTGAAGCCCGAAAATCTGCAAATCACAGGTTCTTTCAAGGTAAGAGGCTCAGCTTATAAAATTGCAATGCTGAGCGAAGAGGAAAAGGCAAGGGGCGTCATTGCTTGCTCAGCGGGGAATCACGCACAAGGTGTTGCTCTTGCGGCAACAAAGAACGGCATCAAGTCGCTTATTTGCTTACCCGACTCAGCCCCGATATCTAAGGTGGAAGCAACAAAGGGCTACGGTGCATCCGTGTGTTTGGTGGAAGGGTGCTATGACGATGCATATCAAAAAGCACTTGAGCTGAAGGAAAGCGAGGGGTACACCTTCGTTCATCCCTTCGATGATGAGAACGTAATCGCAGGTCAAGGCACTATCGCTCTTGAAATACTAAACGACCTTGATAACATTGATGCTATTGTTGTTCCCATCGGCGGAGGAGGACTTATATCGGGAATTGCTTATACAGTCAAGCAGATAAGACCTTCCGTTAAGGTTTACGGTGTTCAGGCTACAGGTGCACCAAGCATGTATAACTCAGTAAAGGACGGCGAAATCGAATGCCTGCCGTCTGTGTCTACTATTGCAGACAAGTCGGGGGCCAAGCGGTCTTAGGGAGAAAAT
>JAZNZV010000010.1:0-3384 GCA_045595105.1 Eubacteriales bacterium
AAATTCGGGATGCCACCAAGCCTCTCTCTTTTCAAGGTCTGTTCCGCTGAGTGTTCTCACGTAGTCACATACAGCCTTGTCCTTGAAGGGAACGAAGTCTGCGGGGTTGAAATTAAACTTTGTTGCGGGATCAAATTTAACAAAATCCATTTGTTATTTCTCCTTTATATAAATTTTTATTTTACAAATACCATTTCACCGAAGTTATGCCTTTGATGGAAGGTAAAGCCCTCGGTGTTTACTCTCGACCACGAGAGGAAGTGATTTGGTACCATTGCCTCTGAGCATTTATAAAAGTTTGCCGATATCCTCTTTCCCTCATAAATTTCAAAGTCGGGAAAAAATCTTCTGATAAAGGTGAGAGGTATTTTATACTCTATCTCCCAGCCCTTTTCGTCTCTTTTTGCCACAGGCTTTAAAATCTCCAATGGGTCGGTGTCGGGGATAATTCGTACCAGATCGGGAATGCAGGTTGCAAGCCCGAGATAAACGCAAAGGTTTGAGTTAAACTCAACGTTTATATATCTCTTCTCTTCGGTTGACGGTGAGAAGAAAAACTCAAGACAGCTATCATCGCAAGGAATTCCGATAGGACCCGTTTCTACGTTTCTGTGCTCCTTTTCATCGGTGCGAAGATGAAGGAGAAGTCCCTCGTCATCGTAGGAGAGCTGAGCCCAAGCGGTAGTGTCAGGGGTATCGAAATATTTCTCTTCCAAAAAGGCTTTGGGAATATCCGACCAGCCTTTTTCCGTCATTCGCTTTATTTCGTAGGTTTTCATATTACCTTCTCGCCCTCAAGGATTACTCCGTGGACTCCCATCTTAGCATCTACGAATACAAGGTCGGCACGCTTGCCAACTGCAATTTCGCCTCTGTCGGTAAAGCCTACTGCTCTTGAAGGATTGTAAGAAGCAAACTTAAAGACGTCAACCAGAGATGCGCCCGTATGCTTTATCATATTACGGCAGGCAATGTCAAGAGTCATCTTGGAGCCTGCAATCTCGCCCATCATATCGAAGTTGATATCGTCAACGCCGTCATATCCCTCGGGAACGGGTCCGTTTCCTACGTAAGAGTCCGATATGAGGATAATTCTGTCGTCTCCCTTTATCTTTCTCACGAGTCGGAGCATATAGGGGTCAACGTGTATTCCTCGGCTGTCGCAGATAAGCTCAGCGTAGATAGAGTCACAGTAGTTAACCGCCTCGTCAACGCAGACACCACGGCATTCGGGGTATCTGGGACGGTCGCCTGTTGCGTTGGTGTGGTGAGTGCCTATTCTCAGTCCGTAAGGAATGAGCGCTTCTATATCCTGAGGAGAAGCTTCGCTATGCGCAACGGTAAAGGCTACTCCGGGGTTGTTTTTCCTTGCGTCGAGAACAAACTCAAGTATATTCTCTCTTTCGGGAGCAAGCGCCCATGCACGTGCAAGATCTCCTGCCGCCTCAATTACGGGCATATACTTTTCTCGGTCAACGGGCCCCTTCCAAGGGCTGTTCTCTTTGTCACAGCCAAACTTGGGGCTGAGGTAAGGTCCTTCCATATAAAGACCTGCAATATTCTTACACTCGGGCTTCTTCATAGCTTCACGGATGACACCGATAGCCTTAACGTAAGCCTCGGTGTTCATACTGTTATAAAGAGCAGTAAGAAGTGACGTTGTTCCGTGGGAAAGATGTGCCTTGGCAGCAAGAACAGGGTCCTCGTTAAAGAAAATGTTGTTTCCTGCGTGAGTATGTATATCAACGAATCCGGGACCAACCCAGTTGTCTCCTGCGTCGATTATCTCAGCACCCTCGGGAATATCGAGGTGTCTTTTTTCTCCAAAATCAACTATTTTTCCCCCATCAATAAGAAGAACACCGTCGGGAATAAAATGGTCTCTCATAACGAGAGTAGCGTTAATAACAGCTTTCATAATATTGCCTCGTTTTTGTAATTAATTGTTTTGAAAATAGCGTTCCACAGGCTAATTATACAACAGCAAAATCCTATTGTCAAGCAATATTCGGCACTTTTTGGCGTGGTGGGAAAATGTAAGCGGTAACATTTTTCTTGTCACTCATCATTCCTCTTTACACATTAAAAAAAGCCCTTTCGGGCTTTTTTTAATCTTTTCCGTAGAGAACCTCTTCTCCGTTGTGATCGGCGGGAATAACCTTATAGTCGCCTCTGTCGATAGCGTGTACCGCTGTCTTAACGGGCTTATCGTCGTGTACGGGACGCTTTACGTTAAGAGTGTCGGCGGCGGCTGCAATGCGGTTTGCCTCTTCGTTGTATTCGTTGATTATTTCTCTTGCAATCTTTGCAGTTGCAATGCACACCTGATAGCGGTTGAGACCGTCTTTTGTGAGCTTTTCAATAGAAGGTTCGTTCATCATGATATTATATCTCCTTTTCTTACTTTACTTATTATAAAATTTGTGGATAAGTGCATCGGCACTTTCGCAATATATGTCAAAACCGCTGATGTCCTCGCCCTTCGTTATCTTAACTATGGCGTCGGTTACGTCGGGGGCACGGTTGTCGAAATTAAAGAGTATATGCTCGTAAAGCTTAGAATATTCAAGCTCCACCTTTGCTCTTTCGAGGCGGTCAACTATATCCTCTTCGGTGTTGGTTCCCCTGCCTCTCAGTCTTGCTTCAAGGGTAGCATAATCGGGGGGGGACAGGAAAACGGAAATCAAATCCTCTTTGTTGAAAAGTGACATTATCTGCTCGGCACCGTCAACCTCTATTTCGAGAATTACTATCTGCCCGTCCTCTATCATTCTTTCAAGGGGGGCTTTGGGGGTTCCGTAGTAGTTGTTGTTAAAGGTGGTATGCTCTATGAGCTCCCCTTTTTCTATCATCTCTTCAAATCTCTCTCTTGTCACGAAGAGATAGTCCTTGCCGTCAACCTCGCCGGGTCTGGGCTTTCTTGTGGTTGCGGAAACCGAAAATCTGAAGGGGTCTATCTTCCCTCCCTTAAAGGGAGTGAGTACCGTTGATTTTCCGCTTCCTGCAGAGCCCGATACTATAAGTACCTTTCCTCTTTTTTTCATAGTCCTATTCCTCTATTTCTCTGTCGTCATTACTGTTTAAAGCGTCTCTCAGTCTTTGAGGTACAATTTTTGAAAGGATTACGTGGTCGGAGTCGGTGATGATAACGGACAGTGTCTTCTTTCCTCCCGTTACGTCGATGGCTCTTCCCTCATCCTTTGCGTCCTGAACAAGTCTTTTTACGGGGGCGGTATCGGGAGACACGATGCACACTATTCTGTCACATGCCACCATATTACCAAGCCCGAGAGATAACATTTTCATAAGCTTTTTTCAAGAGAGAAAACTTTTTGAAAAAAGTTTTCTCTCAAACTCTCTTTCAAAAACTTTTATTATTTATTT
>JAZNZV010000011.1:0-3062 GCA_045595105.1 Eubacteriales bacterium
TGCCACTACGGTATTGCAGGCTACTACACATCTATGGCTGCAAAGGCAGGCTGTATCGGCATGACAGGTACAAACGCCCGTCCTACCGTTGCTCCCACCTTCGGTGTTGAGGGTATGTTCGGTACTAACCCCCTCACTCTCGGCGTTCCCACAGACGAAGCCTTCGACTTCAACTTTGACGCCGCTTCCTCCACATACCAGAACGGTAAGCTTGAATACTATGCACGTATCGGCAAGGATGCCCCCAAGGGTGCACTTGTAAACCTTGACGGTGAAGCATATGAAGGCACTTCTGCCGATGCACTTAAGGCTATGGCAAGAGGAGAGGCTGCTCTTTGTACTCTCGGCGGTCCCGGTGAAGAGGGTTGCGGATACAAGGGATACGGCTTTGCTCTCTTCGTTGAGCTTCTTTCTGCTGTTCTTCAGGACGGTAGCTACGGTAAGGCTCTTACAGGTAAGGACAAGGACGGAAACAAGGCTCACTACTGTCTTGGTCACTTCTTCATTGCTATTGACACCGACCACTTCCTTGGCGAGGACGTTTGCCGTAAGAAGGCAGGCGACATTCTCCGTGAGGTAAGAGGAGCAAGAAAGGCTCCCGACGCTGAGCGTATCTATACTGCAGGTGAAAAGGAATACGAAATCCGCCTTGCACGTCACGCTGGTGTTCCCATCAACGAGTCGGTACAGAAGGAAATGATTGAAGTTCGTGATACTCTCGGACTTACACAGTATAAATTCCCTTGGGAGGACTAAAAAATGGATATCAGACAGGAATCACTCAAAAAGCACTACGAATGGAAGGGTAAAATCGAGGTTATCTCACGTGCCCCCATTAATGACAGAATGGACTTGTCTCTTGCATACACCCCCGGTGTTGCAGAGCCTTGTCTTGAAATAAACAAGGACATCTCCAAGTCCTATGATCTCACTCGCCGTTCAAACCTTGTTGCAGTTATCACCGACGGTACTGCGATTCTGGGTCTTGGCGACATCGGTCCCGAGGCAGGTATGCCCGTTATGGAGGGTAAGTGTGCACTCTTCAAGGCTTTTGCCGACGTTGACGCATTCCCTCTTTGTATCAAGTCCAAGGACGTTGACGAGATAGTTCGTACTATTTACCTTCTCTCAGGATCCTTTGGCGGTATTAACCTTGAGGATATCTCGGCACCCCGTTGCTTCGAGATTGAAAGAAAGCTCAAAGAAATTTGCGATATTCCCATCTTCCACGATGACCAGCACGGTACTGCTATCGTTGTTGCAGCCGCTCTTATCAATGCTCTCAAGCTTGTTAAGAAGGAAATTGGCGAGGTTAAGGTGGTTATCAACGGCGCAGGCTCGGCAGGTATCGCTATCGGTAAGCATCTACTCAATATAGGTGTGAAGCACCTCACCTTCGTTGACCGTCACGGCATTATCTGTGAGGGTGACGAAAACAACAACGTAGCACAGGAAGAGGTAAGTAAGGTTACAAACCTTGAACATATGAAGGGCACTCTTGCAGACGCAATGCGTGGCGCTGACGTATTCATCGGTGTATCTGCGCCCGGTATCGTTTCGGAAGAGATGGTTAAGTCAATGGCGAAGGATGCCATTATGTTCCCCATGGCTAACCCTACCCCCGAAATCATGCCCGACCTTGCAAAGAAGGCAGGTGCGAGAGTTGTAGGTACAGGAAGAAGCGACTTCCCCAACCAGATAAACAACGTTCTTGCGTTCCCCGGTATCTTCCGTGGTGCTCTTGACTGCCGTGCTACTTGCATCAACGAAGAAATGAAGGTAGCTACCTCCTTTGCACTTGCTTCTCTTATCCCCGATGATGAGATTACAGAGGAGAACATCATTGCTCCCGCCCTTGACAAGAGAGTTGCCGAGGTTGTTGCAAAGGCTGTTATCGAAACTGCTCACAAGACAGGTGTTGCAAGAATATGAAAAGACTTGAAAACGTCAGGCTTTTCCTCTTCGACATGGACGGAACGCTCTATCTTGGTAACAGGCTTTATGACTTCACAATAGAGCTTCTCGACACCATTAAGAAAATCGGTGGAAAGTATATGTTCATGACAAATAACTCCTCAAAGAGTGTTGTGGACTACATAAAGAAGCTTGAAAGCCTTGGAATAAATGCGGAATACACCGACTTTATCACATCCTCGCAGGCGACGGCCTACCTACTCAAAAAGGAGCATCACGATTCCCGACTTTACGTCTGCGGAACTCAGTCGCTTAAAGACGAGCTCCGCCGTGAAGGCTTCAACCTTACGGAAAACGTTGATGAGACCGACTGTATCGTTCTCGGATTTGACACAGAGCTGAGCTTCAAGAAGCTTCACGACGTGTCCTATCTCCTTTGCACAAGACCCGATATCCCCTACTTTGCCACCAATCCCGACTACGTGTGTCCCACTGAGTTCGGAAGTGTGCCCGACTGCGGAAGTGTAGCGGATATGCTCTATAACGTATCAAAGCGCCGACCCATATTCATTGGTAAGCCCGAGCCTCTCATGCCCGAGCTTGCTATGGAAATGACAGGCTATACCAAGAGCGAGACCGCTGTTATCGGTGACAGAATTTACACCGACGTTAAGAGCGGTCTGAGAGCGGGCGCTCTCGCCATCCTCGTTATGAGTGGTGAGACAACAAAGGAAATCCTCGATGCATCAGAGGACAAGCCAGATCTCGTGCTTGAAAGTGGCGCAGAAATTATACCGGTTATAAAAAAGAGTCTCAAGTAATTGAGACTCTTTTTGTTTGAGATAAAGGCACGGTTGAAAACGCAGGGCGTCTTCTTCCTTAATTTTCAACTTTCAACTTTCAACTTTCAATTCAAAAAGTGAGCGACTCGTCGCTCACTTTTTAAATATGTTTTTAATTTTCTCTTTAAAGGTTGCTTTTGCCGAGAGGTTACTGTCGTTACAGCTCATGTCGAAGTCACGAAGTAGCTTCTTTTGTGTTTCGGTGAGGTTCTTGGGTACTTCAACAACTACGGTGAATATAAGGTCACCCTTTGAACGGGAGTTGAGATACTGAATACCCTTTCCTCTGAGAGTTACGGTAGTACC
>JAZNZV010000012.1:0-4243 GCA_045595105.1 Eubacteriales bacterium
GATTGTCTTCCTAAGACCGCTTGGCCTCCGACTTCCCTTATGAAAACAAGTTTAACTATTTAGGGATTACTTATGAAAAAGATATTGAAATTTTTCTTTACTCCTCTCCCGAGCGGAGTAATTCTAAAGTATAAGTTTTCTTTTATTTTCAGAATAATAGGCTATCTTGCTCTTCTCATATACCCCTTTTGCTGTTACATAGCCTTTGAATTCGTACATTTTGCAAGCAAAGCGAGATTTTTCACTTTTTTAATCGAGAGAACCGAAACGGTTTTCTTTGGCATCTCGGTTGTATACCTTGTCTTTCTCGTTCTGCTGTTGATAGTGAAAAAAGGATATATCGCAAGCGGAATAATGGGTATATTCACCATTATTATAACCTTGTCGAATTATTATAAGTTCCAGCTCACAGGTGACTACCTTTATCCTTGGGATATTGTGAGAAACGCAGGCAACATGGGAGAGCTATCCGAATTTATGTCAATTCCCTTTCCTTTTTGGGATAAGGTGCTTTATGCGGGACTCATATTCCTTGTTGTGGTTATGTTTTTCACAAAGCCCGAAATTCCCGCAACCTGTCTGGTGAGACTTCCCATTGCTATCTCCTTGGCGCTTATTTCTTACAATGCAGTCAATACACCTCAAAAAGCAGGCGCTTTTCTCAATTCTCACAATCTTCAGCTTGAGGATATGGCACTTCAGGTGTCCAACTATTCCGAAAATGGATTTACGGGAGCCTTTGTCATAAATCTTCTGTCATCTAAAATAGAAGAGCCCGAAAATTACAGCAAAGAATATATTGACACTCTCCTTGAAAACTGCCCCGAAGAAAAGGGAGAGGATTTCAAGAAGCCTGATATTATCCTTATTTTGAGTGAGTCCTTCTGGGACCCCACTATTTTACCCGGCGTTGAATTTTCTGCCGACCCCCTTGAAAACTACCGTGAAATAATATCACGTGAGGGTACAGTCAGCGGTAAGTTTTATTCAACTGCCTTTGGTGGAGGTACTGTCCGTCCCGAGTTCGAGGTACTCACGGGTCTTACTACCGACTCCCTTCCCGGCGGAAGCGTACCCTATCAATACGTAAAGGAAGAGCTTGAAAGCCACGTTTCACTCTACCGTGACCTTGGCTACCGCACTCTTGCCATTCACCCCTATACCTCAAGCTTTTACCTGAGGAAAGAAGCCTATCCTCTCATTGGATTTGACGAGCTTTACTTTGAGGACTCCCTTTACGCCTTGAAGGAAGTAAACCTTAAAATTTCGGGCAAGCACATCTCCGACGAGTCTTTTGTGGACTATATAGAGTATTATATGTCAAAAAGCGATGACCCTACCTTCGTTTTCGGAATAAGCATGGAAAATCATCAGCCCTATTCGGGTAAATTTTCGAGCTTCGATATAGAGGTAACCTCATCTTCTCTTTCCGAGAGCGTACTCAATGACACAAAGAATTTTACTCAAGGCGTCCATGAAGCGGATATGGCACTTAAAAAGCTTGTTGACTTTATCGACGGAAGAGAAAGAGACACTATCCTTGTTTATTACGGAGACCACCCTCCCACGCTTGGGGCCAACTACGGTGCTTACAGAGAAAGCGGTCTTATTGACCTTAACGCAATGACAGGGGAAATGAACGAGAGCCTTCGTGCCACGCCCTTCCTTATCTATGCTAACTTCGATATGAATGAAAGCGGAATAGTAAAGGCGGGAAATGATAACAAAATAGCGTCATATCATCTTATGAATGCCGTTGCTACCCTTATTTCCGCTCCAAGAACACCCTTTATGGTATGGCTGGAGGAGTATTACAACAATCTTCCTTATTATAACAAAACCATGTGGCATATAAACGCCCTTCCCTTTAAGGCTTACGTAAACGACCATGCGCTTTTCACCTATGACAGACTTGCAGGGAAAAAGTACAGTGAAAAATGAAAAAGAAGGTTTTAAAAATGCTTTTGCTTTTACCTCTTATTGTCATCGTCTTTGTAATGGCTGTTAATCTTTACGTGAAGCTGAGTGTAAAAGACAGAATAGTGAGCCTCGAGAAGGCAAAAAGCTTTGACGCTGACGCAGTGCTTGTGCTTGGTTGTCTTGTGAGAGGAAGTACTCCGTCGGGTATGCTTTCTGACAGACTGGACACAGCCCTCATGATAGAACACACAGCCCCCTTTATTATGTCGGGAGACCATGGAACAAAAGAGTATGACGAGGTCAACGCAATGCGTGACTATGCCGTGGGTAAAGGGATAGCAATAGAGCGTGTCTTTATGGACCATGCAGGCTTTTGCACCTATGACAGCGTCTATCGTGCAAAGGAGATTTTCGGTGCCGAGAAGCTTGTTATCGTAACACAGGGCTACCACCTTTCAAGAGCTCTGTATATCGCAAAGTGCCTTGGCATAGATGCCGTTGGCGTTTCTGCCGACTTGCGTACATACAGAGGACAAGCCTTGCGTGACGTAAGAGAGGTCCTTGCACGAAACAAAGACTTTTTCTCTTGTGTTTTTAAGGTAAAGCCCAAGTATCTCGGCGAGAAAATTGACCTGCAGGGTGACGGAAGAGTCACCGAAGGGTAGACAAAAAGTGCCTTTTTTAAATACTTTTGTCAAAAAATCTATTTACAAATAACTTTGGCGGTGCTATAATCAAGATAACATATTTTTTGGAGGATAGATATGAATAATCTTAAAGCAGGATTTGCAAGACTTAACATAACTCCCATGAGAGGAGTGCCTATTTCGGGATACTTCCTTGAAAGATTTTCCACAGGCAACCTTGACGAGCTTGAGGTTTCCGCCCTTGCTCTTGAGAGCGGGGAAAAGAGAGTTGTACTTATCTCACTTGACATTCTCAATATTTCCACCTACATAGTTGAGGAAATGAGAAACGCTGTTGAGAAGGCAACAGGCATTCCTTTCGAGGGCGTCTATATTCACGCAACTCATACTCATACAGGTCCCTTTATCGACCCTCAGAGAGCAGAAAGCAGAAAAGACCTTGTAGAAGAATACAAGACCTTTGTTATAAAGAGAGTTGCCGACGTTGCGGCAAACGCTGTTGACGACCTGAAGGATGCTACAATGGGCTACGCCGTAGGACAGAGCCCCAACGTTGCATTTGTAAGACGCTTCAGAATGAAGGACGGCTCTATCAAGACTAACCCCGGTGTAAACAACCCCGATATCGTTGAGCCCGTTGGTGAGGTTGATGAAAGAGTAAACGTTATAAGATTTAAGAGAGATGGCGCTGACGATATCGCTCTTATCAACGTTGGAAACCACCCTGACACCATTGGCGGTGATAAGATATCTGCCGACTGGCCCGGCTTCACAAGAAGATTTTTTGAAAAGGCTACCGACAACACAAAGTGTATTTTCTTTAACGGTGCTCAGGGCGACGTAAACCACGTTAACGTTCATCCTACAAAGGGTGACTTCAACGATATGTTCGTTGATTTCGATGACGTTTCCCGTGGCTACGGTCACGCAAGACATATGGGTCGTGTTGTTGCAGGTGCCGCAATGCAGGTTTGGGACAAGGTTACCTACGTTGACGTTGACGAGATAAAGGCTCTCAACAAGACTGTAAACGTACCCTCGAATATGCCTGCAAAAGAGGATCTTCCTCTCGCTCATAAATATAATGATCTTCACCTTGCAGGTAAGGATAGCGAAATTCCTTATAAGGGAATGATGCTTACCACCGTTGTAGCCGAGGCTATGCGTATGGTAAGACTTGAAAACGGTCCTGAATTCTTCCCCATGACCTTTACCGCTCTCAAGATAGGTAATATTGCATTCTTCGGTATCCCCGGCGAGCCCTTCAACGGCATCGGCAGAGGCATTAAGTCCTCTGAGGGCTGGGATATGGTATGTCCTACCTGTCTTACAAGCGGTTCAAACGGTTATTTCCCCATGAAGGACGCCTACGATGAAGGCGGCTACGAAGCTCGTAGCTCCAACTTTAAAGCGGGTGTAGCAGAATTTATTATTGAAGAGGGGTTGAAGATGCTCTCTTCACTTCGCTAATTTCTTCGTCTTTTTTTGCAATACTTCGTTAACTGCAAAAATCCCATCGTCGCCTTACGGAGAGTAAGGCTTCCTTGGGATTTTTTTGTTGCCTTGTCTTGCAAAAAAAATACTTAGAAATTGAATTCCTTAGAAATTTTGTGTAATACTTCGTCTACTTCGAGTGGGACTGCGTCGACTTACGTTAAGTAAGCCGTCCTTGTCCC
>JAZNZV010000013.1:0-1681 GCA_045595105.1 Eubacteriales bacterium
TGCAAGCTTCAAAAAAAACATTGCAAGAAAAAACACACCGTGATATAATCTTATAAGAATATGGAAAAGGAAGAGCATAATGAGAAAAATATTTTTTGTTTTAATCTGTTTTTGTATGGTAGCTTTTGTCGCTTGTTCAAAGAACGTTGAAGAAGCACCCGACAACAAGGAGCCATTACATATTGATGAGGTGACAGACGAGTCAAAGAACGCTGACGACGTACTTGAAGAAATAGTTGAAACACCGAACGAGAATAAAGACGTGGCAGGCTCTATCGAAGAGATTGAAAATCCTTTAGAAGAGATACCCAAGGAGCCTGAAGAGAATATCCTGACCGAGAACATCAGCGTTAACGGTATAAAGCTTTCTATGAGTAGCGTTTCTCTCTGTGTTGGTGAAAAGAAAATGCCAATCGTTACCATGTCACCACAAAACGCTACTGATAAAAGGGAAATGTGGACAAGCTCGGACACGAGTGTCGCAACCGTTGACGGTATCGGTAACATAACGGGTATTGCGGAAGGCGAGTGCAGAGTAACTGTAACCTCTGTCAATAATCCGAGTGTAAGTGCCACTGTCAGCGTTACAGTTTTGCCCGAAGCGGAGCTTACCTATATCGACGGAATTCTTGTAGTTAATAAAACTTATCCCTTGCCTGCATCTTACGCTCCGGGATGGGAAACAGAAGCATCGGGACCTTTGTGGGAAATGATTGCAGCCGCTAAAAAGGAAGGTATAAAGCTTTGGATGACCTCGGGTTACAGAAGCTATTATGACCAGCAGTATATTTATAACGGTTACGTGAAGCGAGACGGTCAGGAAAAGGCGGATACCTATTCTGCACGCCCGGGACACTCCGAGCATCAGACAGGACTTGCCTACGATTTGAACGACCTTGATTGGAATTTTGGTGAAACTCCCGAAGGCATGTGGGTTGCGGAGAATTGCCACAAATATGGTTTTATTCTCAGATACCCAGAGGGCAAAGAGGAAATAACGGGATATAAGTACGAGCCCTGGCACATAAGATACGTGGGTGTTGAAAAGGCAACGGAAATATTTGAGAGCGGTCTCTGCCTTGAAGAATTTTTGAACATTACGTCAACGTATGCGGAGGACTCTTCACAAAGCACTGATATTTTATCGGTGCTTGAAGGGGATAGCACTTTTATATATGAGAACGGCGAAGAGTTATATCTTAAAGACTTTGCCTACGGCTACGACGGAGAAGCCCCGCTTTTGGCAAATCCATCTAAGTATGCACTTGTTGACTTTAACAGTGACGGAGTGGACGAGCTTGTTATAGACATAGCACCAAGTGGTATGTATATTGTTATACACGAATACGACGATAACTTTTATGGCTTTATGTTTGGTATCCGCTCCTTACACGCAATTAAAACCGACGGTACATTTATAGGCTCAGGTGGAGTGGGGATAACCTATTATTCTTCACTTGGTTTCAATGAAGACTCTTGCTACGTTATTGACAACGCAACAGACAATGATACCGACGGTATTCATATGCTAAACGGGAAAGAAAGTACTGCTGACCAGGTTGACGAATACGTAAGCGATTGGAATAAAAAGACAGACGTTGAGTGGATAGACGTAGCCGAATAGTGTTATAGACGAAGAAATGGGGCTGTAAAAACTCTTAACCGAGTTTTTACAGCCCCA
>JAZNZV010000014.1:0-13489 GCA_045595105.1 Eubacteriales bacterium
AAGAGCCTGCAGTAGAGCCTGAAGAGCCTGCTGAAGAAGGATCTAACACAGGTCTTATCATTGCTATCATTGCAGTAGTTGTAGTGGTTGCAGTAGTTGTTGTAGTTCTTGTTTCTAAGAAAAAGAAATAATTACATAACATATTAAAGAGAGTGTGCACTAAGCACACTCTCTTACTTTCTATAAAAACACACCCCCTATTTAGTGGGGGTATGTATATTTATTTTCCAAGTTCTTTTGTTTTGTTGAACGCTTCGGACACAGCATTTATTACGGTACCTCTGAATGCGCCGTTTTCTAACGCTTTAACACCTTCAATGGTACTTCCTCCGGGGGAGCAAACAGCATCTTTTAATTCACCCGGATGCTTTCCGCTGGATTTCAGAAGCTCAGCACTGCCAAGCAAGGTTTGTGTTGCATATTTAATTGCTTTATCACGAGGAAGTCCGCACATAACACCTCCGTCGGCGAGTGCTTCTATGAACATATATACGAATGCAGGTCCGCATCCCGAAACAGCACTTCCTGCATCAATTAGCTTTTCATCGACAAAATCGATTTCTCCTGCATATTGCATAATCTCTGTGAAGGTTGAAATATCATCGCTCGTGACTTGCTCAGTAACAGAATAAAGTATCATACCTTTTCCTACGCCTACGGGAGTGTTTGGCATAATTCTGATAAGCTTTATGTTTTTACCAAACATTTCAATTATCTTTTGCGTGCTGAGACCTGCTGCCATGGAGATGACAAGTGTATTTTCTTTTTTTGAGATTTCTGATTTTATTTCTGAAACAGTATTTGCCATAACTTGTGGCTTAACACCGAGAAAAACAACGTCTGCGCTTTTTGATATGGTAGAATTGTCGGTAGCAGTTACTTTTATTTCTTTGGCAAGCTCTTTTGCTTTGCTTGAAAATGTGTCGGAAAGAAGCACGTTTACCCCTGTTTTTGCTACAGCTCGGGCAATAGAGCCTCCCATGTTACCACAGCCTATAAAACCTATCGTTTTGTTCATTTTTATTCCTCTTTTATCGTATTTGTCCATTTCCTTGAATTACGTATTTGTAGGTAGTGAGTTCCTCAAGTCCCATAGGACCTCTTGCATGTAATTTTTGTGTAGAAATACCCATTTCGCAACCGAGTCCGAATTCTCCGCCGTCTGTAAATCTTGTTGATGCATTTACGTAAACGGCTGCACTGTCAATCGATTTTACAAATAGGTCGCAAGTTTTTTTGCTCTCGCTGATTATTGCTTCGCTGTGACCGGTTGAGTGAGTTGAAATATGCTTGATTGCTTCGTCAACGTCTTTTACAATTTTTAAGCCGAGAATGTAATCGAGAAATTCTGTGTTATAATCAGCTTCGTTTGAGGGAGTGCAATCAATAATTTTCTGACACTCGCTGTCACCTCTGAGCTCAACGGGAACAAGCTCCATTTCTTTTCTCACATCAACAAGAGCGTATTTGAGCTTAGGTAGGAATTTTTTTGCAACGTCCTTATGTATCAAGCAGACCTCAGCGGCATTACATACCGACGGACGGCTCGTTTTGGCGTTATTGATAATTTTTACTGCCATCTCAAGGTCAGCCTTTTTATCAACGTAAACGTGACAAATTCCTGTACCTGTTTGTATACATGGAACAGTTGCATTTTGGATACAAGCGTTTATCAGACCTGCACCGCCACGAGGAATAAGCAGATCAACGTAACCGTTTGCCTTCATAAGCTCATTTGAGCTTTCTCGGGTTTTGTCTTCAATTAGCTGAACTGCATCGACAGGGAAGTCTGCTACTGCAAGCCCTTTCTTTAGTACGTCAACAATTGCATATGCTGATTCAAATGCATCTTTTCCGCTTCTGAGTATACAAGCATTTCCTGCTCTTATTGCAAGAGAGGCAGCGTCTGACGTTACGTTTGGACGGCTTTCATATATTATTGCAACTACACCGATAGGAACGGTAACACGTTTTATTTTTAAACCGTTTTGATGCTTGAAGGGTTTATGCTTCTTTTGAAGAGGGTCGGGAAGGGAAGCGACTGCTTCAAGCCCCGAAGCCATTGCTTCGATTCTTTCTTTAGTAAGAGCCAGGCGATCGATCATGACGCTACCGAGCTTTTCTTTTGCGTTTTCAACGTCTATCGCATTCTTTTCAAGTATATAATCGGTATATTGTCTGAGCATGTTAGCCATGCTGTTTAGAGCCTTGCATCTTGCTTTATCGCTCGTCATAGAAATGATAGGAGCTACTGCTTTTGCTCTTTCAAGAATTTCTTTTGTAGTTATCATTTTTTACTCCAAAACTTTGTTCCAACTGACTCACCGTCAATAACGTTATAGAGAAGAGACGGGGTCTCACCGTTTATTATTATCATGTCAGTGCCAGAGGATGTTGCAATTTCGGCTGCTTTAATCTTTGTAGCCATGCCACCTGTGCCAAGCTCTGAGCCTTTTCCACCTGCAAGCGCAATAATTTCTTGTGTAATTTCGGTTACGTTTGAGATGAGAGTAGCACTTTTGTCTTTATGAGGGTCGGCGGTGTATAGTCCGTCTATATCGGACATAAGGACGAGTAAGTCGGCATCAATATTTACGGATACGATAGCGGCGAGTGTGTCGTTGTCTCCGATTCCAAGCTCTGCCGTTGCGACGGTATCGTTTTCGTTGATGATAGGAATACAACCGAGCTCAAGAAGGCGAGAAATAGTGTTATGGAAGTTTTTTCTTCTCTCGTCATCGTGTATGTCGTTTTCTGTGAGAAGTATCTGCGCAACTGTATGTCTGTACTCCGAGAAAAGCTTATCGTAGGTATACATGAGCTCACACTGACCGACAGCAGCCGCAGCCTGCTTTGTTGGTATATCTTGAGGACGTGCTTTCAGCGATAGCTTACCAACTCCCATTCCGATTGCTCCCGAAGAAACAAGCACCGGCTCGTGACCGGCATTTTTTAAGTCACTGACTACTTCGCATAGCTTTTCAATTCTTCTGATGTTCAAGCATCCGGTAGAATGAGTCAAGGTTGACGTACCGATTTTAATTACAATTCTCATTTTTTGCCCTCTTAAATGTTAAATTTCCTTTTTAGAATACAACAAAATCTATGAAAAGTCAATGATTTCACTAAACTCTTTACCTGTAATTCTCGATAGAACTATTCCATCAAGTCTTTCAAGTATGCTTTCAGGTGCCTCGTTTTTTGTGTATAGCAATACTTTTTGTTCCTTGGTGAGCGTTTTTATATAATATTCCACCTTAGCGCCCTCGCTCTTTGTGTCACAGCACCATATTGCTACAACTTCCTTGGGTGGGTGAGAGCGAGTGTATTTAGCACATTTAGGGCTTTTTGTAAAATGCTCTTTTATTCTTCTTTTAACGTCTCTTGCGCTACCGGTGTAAAGGCTTCCGTCAACGCATTTTAACATATAGATGTAATACATTATTTATCTTTTTCTGATATCAAGTGTAGTTTATTGCTTTTCATATCTATGTAAAAGTCTCCGTTCTTTTTCTCAGTAGAGCAAGAGAAAAACAAGTTACTTTTAACGTCTTTTACACTTATGGCATAGGTTTTTAATTTGTCGTAGTTAAAGCCTGATATTTTTCTCAAATCCTCATAAATATCGTGAGAAATTTCTTGTGTTTCTTTGTTTACGATATATAGTCTGTCAATTACATGTCCAAGGGTCTTAGACTCTTTTACGAAAAGGGCTATGTGTTCGTCGGTTTCATAGAATTTGTCAAGCCAATCAAGCTCGTTTTTTGCAATTTTATTAAAGCTTTTCTTTGCTGCATCATCGTAGAGAACGGGTGGTTTGAGCTCGTATTCATCACCCAAAGCTTCACCTATGGAAAGAGTAATCGTTTCTATATCGGTTATCTTGTTTTTAGGTATTCCTTCAACTCTCAGGTAGAAGCTTCTGTGTCCGTTGCCTTGGACTGCGCTGACTATAATTTTATCTGCTTTTTTGCCATTTATCGAAATATCAATTTTGCTAACCGCATTTTCTTGTGAGTCAGAAAGAGCGTTTAGCATTTCTAATAGCTTTGAAGAATAGAACAGCCCTTCATTCTGATAAAACTGTAAGAAAAACTGATAATGAGTTCCAAAAGAAGTAATGGAAGTAGTAAAATAGTCTGCGTCACCCTGCGCTGTAACGCCGTCTTTACTATACCTTATTAGAAAAGCCCCTTCGCCTTCTTCGGTTTGTGCTTTGCCGTTTGATATTGGTAATGTGTAATAGTAACCTCCGAATTTTGCACTTGTAATTTTTAAAGTTCTTTGTGATGCGTTCCAAACGGCATCAAATCCAAAATTTCTTGTTTCTTCGGCATGAATATACGTTCTTCCACCGATATTGTAAGCTGTTATTTCTTTTTCGTCAAGGTAGGTCACTATGTCAGTTTCGTAATAATTACCTAAAACAGAGCCCGAAGGAAGGTTTGATCTGCTTTTTACTTTTGGCGGGATTCCGTTTTCGGCGTGGTCCAGAGAACTAATTTTTAATTGCCTTGTGTCTGCGAGCCAGTTGACCCTAAAGCCGTAGTATGCCATATCTTCGGCACTTATGAGTGTTTCTCCTCCTATGTTGATAGCATCAATTTCTACGCCGTTTAAATATGTAACAATATCCGTGCTGTAATATTTGCCGGCAACGTCGCCACTTTTAGCATTTACGCAAAGAGATAGTGACAGAAACAGTAGTAAGAAAAATATTAGATGCTTGTATTTCATTTTCAATACCTCGTTATTCTGTAACAATAAAACAGTTATTTATAAGCCTTTCATGACCGAGGCTTGGCTTGTTCACGTAGTCTCCGTCATAGAAAAGGACTGTCGAGCTTCCGCCATCGAGCATTGCGGCATTTTCTGCTTTTTCTTGAAGCATGATTTCTTGTAGCACGTCAAGGTCACATCCAATACTCCATCCAATCTGCCTGCCGTCGATAACCAAAAATAATATTTCACCTGTTTTTCTTTGTCCGATAGCGGTTCTTGGTGCAATTCCCCAACCGCCTGTTCCGTTCTTAATCGTTCCTTCACCGTTTATAACGATATAAGGGGAGAAGGACACAGCGCTGACGATATCGTTTTCAAGAGCCCATTTTGCTGTACAGTGCCTTAAAACAAGAACTCCTTTACTGTTTATGCCTATCATGCTGTAAACTGTGTCGCTGTCTTGTTCAAGAGGATTTACCAACACACCGTTTTCAATGACGAGTCCTGCAGGTGAGCCTCCGTTGGAATCGTAGTTAACTCCGTCGAGAAAGCCTCCGCCGTTAATTCCAGCACGAGCCTTGGCGTCAGTTACCATACGCTTTACAGTCTGCCCCTCATCGTATTGCTTTGCGCTGTCTCTCAGTTTTACTCTCAGTGGATCGGAAATGAGCATTACGTACCCCTTCCACGCGCTTCCGCTGACCTCTTTTAAATAAATACCTTTTTCCAGCATAGTGTAGCCTTCTGAAAGGTAGGAGTGAAAATTTGAAGGCGTTGTGATGGTTTTGCTGTGGCGGTTGATGACATATTCGTATATATTTTTTCTTTGAAAAATTAAAGGAACGTCTTTCTTCTCGAAATTTGTCATATCAGAATTCAGATGACTGTCATCAACTTTATTTTTAAGCATGATTTCTTCAATTTTTTCTTCTGAAATGAAGAGAGTTGCAAGGTACTTATGGTTCATTGTTGTCATAGCGGTACATACCCACATTGTTTGAAGCTTTGGGCTGACTCCGAGTACGATAAGTACATAAAAGGAGAGGAAGGCTATAAGTACAATAGATATCAGTATAACAGAAATGGTTTTGAAAACGTTTGCTCTCTTTTTCATATGTACCTCTTTTAAAAATCTTCGTAAGTATTTTAATACTTATGACAGTAAAAATCAATATATGTTCCGCTCTTTTGCCGAAAACTTACAAAAAATTCAAAACTTTTAATTTTCTTCTTTTACTTCTCTTGACATGGGAACTCTTTTATGATAAAATTATAAAAATTTGAAGCACAAGTGATGATATCGGTAAGGTTTGACGGGCATACGTTAGTATGCGGTTGCGTTGTGTCCGATAGAACCTTTTGAGGTTCTTTTTTTGTGCTTAGGTTTATATGGGAGAGATTTATGAAGTACATTTTGAAAAACGGAATAGTGTATGATAATGGTACTTTTAACCGTCTTGATGTTTTGGTTAATGACGGCGTTGTTGTCTCTGTCTCTTCTTTCCTTTCCGATAGCGACGCTATTACTATTGATATTTCTGATAAATATGTTTTTCCCGGTTTTGCTGATGTTCACGTACATCTGCGAGAGCCGGGATTTATTTATAAAGAGAATGTGAAAACAGGAACTCTTGCAGCGGCTCACGGGGGGTATACGACAGTATTTGCTATGCCAAACCTATCACCCGTTCCCGATAGTGTAGACAACATAAAGCCACAGCTCGACGCAATAGAAAAAGATGCTGTGATTGAGGTTATTCCTTATGGAGCAATAACCGTCGGGCAAAAAGGTGAAGAGCTTTCAGACATGGAAAAGCTTTCTGAATTTGTTTGCGCTTTTAGCGATGATGGCAGAGGCGTTCAAAATATCGACATGATGAAAGCAGCTATGATTAAGGCTAAATCTTTAGGTAAGATGATAGTTGCTCATTGCGAAGATAATTCTCTTTTGAACGGTGGGTATATTCACGACGGAGAATACGCTGCTTCGCACGGTCACCGTGGAATTTGCTCGGAGAGTGAATGGGGACCGATAAAACGTGACGTAGAGTTAATAGAAGAAACGGGTGTTTCTTATCACGTTTGTCACGTGTCCTCTAAGGAAAGTGTGGAGATTATCCGAAGTGCAAAGAATAGAGGAATAGACATAACCTGTGAAACGGGTCCGCATTATCTGACTCTTTCTGACAAGGATTTAAAAGAAGAGGGGAGATTTAAGATGAACCCTCCTATAAGAAGCGAGGAGGATAGGTTGGCTCTTATCGAAGGAATACTTGACGGAACCGTAGACATGATAGCAACCGACCACGCTCCTCACTCGGAAGAGGAAAAATCGAAAGGACTTGAAAAGAGTTTAATGGGAGTTGTGGGTCTTGAAACTGCGTTCCCGGTATTATATACGAAGCTTGTTAAAGCAGGTGTTATTACACTTGAGCGTCTTGTTGAGTTAATGTCACTGAACCCACGAAAAAGATTTAATATAAAGGGTGGTATTTTTAAGGGCGCAAGAGCTGACTTAACTGTGTTTGATTTAGAAAAGGAATATACTGTTTCACCCGACGATTTCCTATCTAAGGGAAGGAGTTCACCTTTTACGGGGATGACGGTGTTTGGAAAATGTATTATGACAATGTATGGAGGTAGAATAGTATGGCAGGAAAAATGAAAAGAAAAATTGTCCTTGAAGACGGAAGCGAATATTGCGGATATGGCTTTGGAGACAATTCAGACAGAGTGTGTGAAATAGTATTTAACACTTCAATGGTTGGTTATCAGGAAATTGTTTGCGACCCCACTTATATGTACCAAATGGTAGTTATGACATACCCCATTATTGGCACTTGTGGAGTTGCTGATGATATTGAAAAGATAACTCCTACAATTGGCGGTCTTATTGTAAGAGAATACAATGACCTTCCGTCTAATTTCAGATACGTGAAGACTTTGTCTGAGGTAATGGAAGAGAATAAGATACCAGGTATCTACGGTCTTGATACAAGAAAGCTTACCCGTAGTATTAGAGATAACGGTTGCCGTAAGGTGTTGATTACTTCAATCGATACACCGACAGACAAAGCTCTTGAAATAATACGCAGTACTGTTATTCCCACCGATGCGGTTTCAAGGGTTAGCTGTAAGAGAAAATGGTATTCAAGAACGAATAATGCAAGCTATAACGTTGTTTTGGTTGACTGCGGACTTGAGGCAGGAACAGTATCTCTTCTTAATTCAAAGGGATGCAACGTAGCGGTAGTTCCTTATGACACTACTGCAGAAGAAATATTTGGAATGAAGCCTGACGGCGTGTTCTTGTCGGACGGCCCCGGTAATCCCGAGGATACCGAGTGCCTCAAGGAGCTTGTAAAGAACCTTTGCGGAAAGTGCCCGTTATTCGGAACAGGTCTCGGTCATCAGCTCATAGCACTTGCGCACGGCGGAAAAATAGATAAGCTCAAATTCGGTCACAGAGGTGTTAACCATCCTGTTAAAAATCTTATTGACGGCGTTGTAGAGGTAACCGCACAGAACCACGGATACGTTGTTAATAAAGAAAGCATAGAAAACACAGGACTTGAGGTAGTGCAGATAAACCTTATTGACGGTTCTGTTGAAGGTATGAGAAACGTAAATGACAAAATTTACAGCATTCAGTACCAGACAGAAAGTGCGCTTAATTCGCTTGACGAAAACAGTCTTTTCAAACAGTTTGTTGATAAAATGAAGGAGGACAAAGCCAATGCCTAAGAGAAGTGACATAAAGAAAATTCTTGTTATCGGTTCAGGACCTATCGTTATCGGTCAGGCTGCTGAGTTTGACTACGCCGGCACACAGGCTTGTCTTGCTCTCAAGGAAGAGGGATACGAAGTCGTTCTTTGTAACTCTAACCCTGCAACCATTATGACTGACACAACAATCGCAGATAAAATTTATATGGAGCCTTTGACTCTTGAGTACGTTGCAAAAATACTCAGATATGAGCGTCCCGATGCTATCATTCCCGGTATAGGTGGACAGACAGGTCTTAACCTTGCAACACAGCTTCACCGCAAGGGAATCCTTAAAGAATGTCAGGTAGAGCTTCTTGGTACAAAAGTAGAAAGTATTGAAACAGCAGAAGACAGAGAGCTTTTCAAGGAGTTCTGTGAAAGGCTTGGAGAGCCTGTTCTTCCTTCAGACACCGTTAATACAATTGAAGACGGTCTCAAGGTTGCCGAGAAGATAGGTTATCCCGTTGTACTTCGTCCTGCATTTACTCTTGGTGGTACGGGCGGCGGATTTGCTGACAACGAAGAGGAATGCGAAGCAATACTTAAAAATGCCCTCAAGCTTTCTCCTGTTCATCAGGTTCTTGTTGAGAAGAGTATAAAAGGTTATAAAGAGATTGAATACGAGGTAATGAGAGACGCAAACAATACCGCTATCGCAATCTGTAATATGGAAAATGTTGACCCTGTTGGTATTCATACAGGAGACTCAGTGGTAGTTTGTCCCACACAAACTCTTACTTCAAAAGAGTGTGCAATGCTTCGTGACAGTGCTCTGAAAATAATAAGAGAATTAAAAATCGAGGGTGGCTGTAACGTTCAGTTTGCTCTTGACCCTCACTCTATGGATTATTACCTTATTGAGGTAAATCCTCGAGTTTCACGTTCTTCTGCACTTGCATCAAAAGCCAGCGGATATCCCATCGCAAGAGTTACTGCTAAAATTGCAGTAGGAATGACTCTTGATGAAATTAAGATAGCTAATACGCCTGCGGCATATGAACCAACTCTTGACTACGTTATCACAAAAATGCCGAGATTTCCTTTTGATAAGTTTGCTGATGCCAACAATAAGCTTTCTACCCAGATGAAAGCTACGGGCGAGGTTATGAGCATTGGTAGAACTATCGAAGAAAGCTTACTTAAAGCTGTTCGCTCGATAGAAATAGGTGTTTCTCACCTTTATATGAAGAAGTTTGATACCTTTACTACTGACGAAATGCTATCATATGTAAAGGAAGCAACAGACGACAGATATTTTGCGATTGCAGAGCTTATACGCAGAGGAACTGACATAGGTCTCATCTGTGGAGCAACAAAGATAGAAATGCTCTTCCTTGAAAAAATAAAGAATATTGTGGATATGGAAGTGTCCATAAAAGAAAACGTGTATAACGTTGACGTTTTGTACGAAGCGAAGCGTATGGGCTTCTCCGACAACTTTATTGCAAAGCTTTGGAACGTAGATGAAATAGAAGTTTGGAATCTTAGAAAGAGGGAGAAAATGTTCCCTGTTTATAAGATGATCGATACTTGTGCCTCTGAATTTGAAGGATATATTCCTTATTTCTACTCTACTTACGAAGACGAAAACGAGTCTTTGGTTTCAGATAAGAAAAAGGTAATAGTTCTTGGTTCCGGCCCTATCAGAATAGGACAGGGTGTTGAGTTTGACTATTCTACCGTTCACGCAGTAACAACTATTAAAAAGTCGGGTTATGAAGCGATAATTATTAATAATAACCCTGAAACTGTTTCTACCGACTATACAACGTCTGACAAGCTTTATTTCGAGCCTTTGACAACAGAAGACGTAATGAATATCATTGAGCTTGAACAGCCTATCGGCGTTATAGCGTCTCTTGGTGGACAGACTGCAATTAACCTCGCAGAGCCTCTCACAAGAAGAGGAGTAAAGATCATTGGTACAGACTGTGATGCCATTGAAAAGGCTGAGAACAGAGATGCCTTTGAAAAGGTTCTTGTTTCTTTAAATATTCCTCAGCCTAAGGGTGCGGCAGTTACAAACATTGAAGACGGTATCAAGGTTGCAAGCGAGATAGGATACCCCGTTCTTGTCAGACCCTCATTTGTTTTGGGCGGTCGAGCAATGCAGATAGTTTCCAACGAAGATATGCTTCGCCATTATCTCAGAACCGCCGTTGAGGTTGATGAAGACAAGCCCGTTCTTGTTGATAAGTACATTCAAGGCAAAGAGGTTGAGGTTGACGCAGTATGCGACGGAACCGACGTATTTGTTCCAGGTATTATGGAGCTTGTTGAAAGAACAGGTGTTCACTCAGGTGACTCTATTAGCGTATATCCCTCCTTTACACTCAGCGACAAGGTGAAGAGCACCATACTTGAGTATACTAAAAAGCTTGGTCTTGGCATAGGTATAGTTGGTCTTTTCAATATTCAGTTTATCGTAGATAAGAACGACGACGTGTTTATCATTGAGGTCAACCCTCGTTCATCAAGAACTGTTCCTTTCCTTTCTAAATCAACCGGTTATAGCCTTGCCGATATTGGAACTCTTGTTATTCTTGGTAAATCGTTGAAGGAACAGGGAATTACTGAAATATATCCCAAGGAGAAGGAGCGTTGGTACGTAAAAGCGCCTGCATTTTCCTTCTCAAAGCTTAGCGGTCTCGATGCGTATCTGTCGCCTGAAATGAAATCCACCGGTGAAGCGATCGGTTATGATAAAAAGCTTAACAGAGCTCTTTATAAAGCCCTTCAGGCAAGTGGCATGAACGTAGTAAATTATGGAACTGTGTTCGCTACAATAGCCGATAGAGATAAGCCCGAGGCATTAGAGCTTATTAGAAGATTTTATAACCTCGGCTTCAATATTGAAGCAACAGAAGGAACTGCAAAATTCCTCAAAGAGAACGGTATCAGAACAAGAGTACGTCACAAGATTGGTGACGGGGCAGAAGATATCCTCAATTCTATAAGACAGGGCTACGTTAACTACGTAATCAATACCCGTGATATGAATGAAGCAGGAAATCTTTCTGACGGTCACGCAATAAGACAGTGTGCTGTGCAGAATAACGTAACTATGTTTACTGCTCTCGATACTGTCAGAGTACTTCTCGACGTTCTTGAAGAAACGACACTCGGTATTTCTACTATCGATGCATGAAAGGGAAATTTAAAGTGTTACAATCATTATATAAAGTAGATTCAAACAAAAAAATTGCCTGTGATATTTACAAGATGATTTTAGTGGGGGACACAACACACATCACCGCTCCCGGACAGTTTATAAACATCAAAATCGAAGGTAAATTTTTAAGACGACCTATTTCTGTTTGCGATTATGACAGTAACACGATTACCATAATTTATAAGGTTGTAGGTGACGGTACTGAAATTATGTCAGAGTGTGCAAAGGGTGATACTCTTGATATTCTCACAGGACTTGGAAACGGATATGACACCTCAAAGAGCGGAGAAAATCCTTTGCTTATAGGTGGCGGTGTCGGAGTTCCTCCCATGTATAACCTTGCAAAAAAACTCATCAGTGAAGGTAAAAAAGTTACAGTTGTACTTGGATTTAATTCTTCCGTTGACGTCTTTTATAAAAAAGAATTTGAAGAGCTTGGAGCAAGCGTTATCGTAGCGACTGCAGACGGTACGCTTGGAATAAAAGGCTTTGTTACCGACGCAATGGAAGGTATCGAATATTCTTATTTTTATACGTGCGGTCCCGAGGTTATGTTCCGTGCAATAGAAAATATTGTAAAAACAAGCGGTCAGTATAGCTTTGAAGAGAGAATGGGCTGTGGCTTTGGTGCATGTATGGGGTGCTCTTGCAAAACAAAGTATGGTAACAAGAGAATTTGCAAGGATGGTCCTGTTCTTGAAAGGGAGGAGATAATATGGTAAATACCAAAGTGGATTTATGCGGTATAACGCTTGACAATCCCGTTATTCCTGCCAGCGGTACGTTTGGATACGGATATGAGTTTGCTGAAATTTATGATATTAACTGCCTTGGAACCTTTTCTTTTAAGGGTACAACAAGAGAAGCAAGATTCGGAAATCCTACTCCGAGAATAGCAGAATGCAGTGAAGGTATGATAAATGCCGTCGGACTTCAGAATCCCGGTGTTGACGCTGTTATCGACAAAGAGCTTCCAAAACTCAAAAAATGCTTTTCTAAGCCTGTTATGGCAAACGTCAGCGGATTTTCTCTTGAAGAATATAGTGAGGTTTGTCGCAAGCTTGATTCTGAAGAGCAGATAGGATGGTTTGAGGTAAATGTAAGCTGCCCTAACGTGCACGGTGGCGGAATGAGCTTCGGCACTTCTCCTGAGGCTGCAGGTGAAGTAACAAAGGCTGTAAAAGCTGTTACCAAAAAGCCTGTGATTATTAAATTATCCCCTAACGTGACTGATATCGTATCAATAGCCAAGGCGTGTGAAGAAAACGGTGCTGACGGAATAAGCCTTATCAACACGTTACTCGGTATGAGAATTGACCTTAAAACCAAGAAACCCGTAATTGCAAATAAGATGGGTGGTTTTTCGGGACCTGCAATAAAGCCTGTTGCACTCAGAATGGTTTATCAGGTATATGAGGCGGTTAAAATTCCTATCGTTGGAATGGGTGGTATTGCAACAGCAGAAGACGTTATAGAAATGATGCTTGCAGGTGCCACTGCTGTGGAAGTTGGAGCAATGAACCTTATAGACCCTTGTTGTTGTAAGGATATTATAGACAAGCTTCCCGAAGTAATGGAAAAATATAAAATTTATAGTTTAAAAGAAATTATAGGAGGAGCACACTAATGGGACGTGATGTAATTATTGCGTGCGACTTTTCAAGTAAAGCCGACGTTATGTCTTTCCTTGATAAGTTTACAGATGTAAAACCTTTTGTAAAAATTGGTATGGAGCTTTTTTATGCTGAAGGACCCGAAATCGTCAGAGAGATTAAAAAGAGAGGTCACAAGATTTTCCTTGACTTGAAGCTTCATGATATTCCCAAT
>JAZNZV010000015.1:0-29552 GCA_045595105.1 Eubacteriales bacterium
ATACGTTGCGAGATTTACTTTTGAAAACGAAATCTTTCCCGCTATTGCAAACGTTGGGGTGCGCCCCACTGTGGACATCGACAGGAGACCTACGCTCGAAGCCCACGTTATAGGATTTAACGGCGACCTTTATGAAAAGAAAGTAAAGGTTGAACTACTACGAAAGCTTCGTGATGAAAAGAGGTTTTCGGACGTTAACGAGCTTAAAGAGCAAGTATTTCGTGATATAGAAAATGCAAAAAACTACTTTCAAGAAAGGTAACGGATTTTGAAAAAAATAGTTCTATTTTTAGTTTTCACACTTTTGTTTACTTTCACCGCTTTGGCAGAATCCACCGAAGCTCCCGAGATTTCTGCAGACTTTGCAGGAGTGTATAACGTAGAGTCCGGTGAAATGATCTACTCTAAAAACTCCAATACGATTATCTACCCCGCCTCTCTTGTAAAGATTATGACCTCAACTCTTGCTCTCGAGTACTATGACAAGAAGAGCGATTTCGACGTTACGGTTACCGAAACCGCTCTTACTACCTTGAAGGGAAACGATATAAACTTAGAGTCAGGGGAGAAGGTGTCCTTTTATGACCTTGTAGCCGCTATAACCGTGGGTGGTGCCAACGATGCTGCACTTGTTGTTGCTGAAAACGTTGCAGGCTCTGTCGATGCTTTTGTAACAATGATGAACGACAAGGCGAAAGAGCTTGGTGCAAACAATACCCACTTTGATAACCCGACAGGCTATCATTCACCGAAAATGTATACTACAATAGAGGATATGGCAAAAATTTGTGCCTGGGCATATAAAAATCATGACTTTATGACCCTTTCATCAATGACCGAGTACAAAATCCCTGCTACTAATACTCATAAAGAAAGAACACTTACAAATTCCAATCTTCTCCTCGACCCAACACATTGGCTCAGACATTACCTTGAGGGCACCAAAGGCATGAACGCAGGCTCTACTGCCGAGGCAGGATATACTCTGGCAACAGTCTACGATAACGACGGACAGACTAACGTTGTAATTATAGCAGGCGGAAAAATCAACGGCTGGGACTATTACTATTTCGACGATGCGAAAAAGCTTATCGAATATACTTCGGTTAGCTATGAGTATCGAGACTTAGTACCTCGTGATAAGCCTGTTGCTGATATTCAAGTGAATTTTGGTAAGAACAGCGACCACGTGCTTCTTACTACCGAAAGCGGTATAACGGCGCTCCTTCCCGAGGGAGTTACCGATGAAGAAATTACAACAAATTACGAAATCACAAAGAAAGGCTTTAACGCCCCTGTTATTAAAGGCGAGCGTTGGGGAACTCTTACAGCCTACTATAACGGAAAGGCAGTAGGGACAGTCCCCCTTATTACTCAGAATAATATAAAGCGTGATTGGTTCTTGTACGTAACGGGCATTATTTCTGACTTCTTCGGTCACGAAACGGTTAAAGGCGTTATCTGGTTAATCATTTCCATAGCCTTTTTACTTCTCGTTTTGATGTCAATGATGATATATTTTCGCCGTCAAAGGGAAATTGAACGCCGTCGCCATGAAAAGCTTGCCAAAATAAACCGAGCAAGAAGGACAGTAAAATAGAAAAACCGATGCAGAATTTTTATCTGCATCGGTTTTTTCTATTTTCGCTTTCTTTTATCGATAAAGCTTTGCAGAATAATCTCTGCCGCAACGGTATCGACAATACCTTTTTTTTTCGATTTTTTTGTTCCCGACATATTCATAAAGGAGTAAGCAGAAACAGTAGTGCATCTTTCGTCTGTTGTTTCAATTGGCAGGTCTGTAAGAGTCTTTAATATTTCAATAAATGCGAGAGTGTTTTCCACTCTGAAACCTCTTGTGCCGTCCATATTGAGGGGAAGCCCTACCACAATCATTTCTACGCCCTCATTTTTGGCAATTTCAGCTGAAATCTCTGCAGCCCCTCGCATACCTCTTACCTTTTCGGTACGAAGTCCTGTGGCAATAATTTCGTCTTTGTCGCAGGTGGCGTATCCCACCCTTGCATCTCCGTAATCAATAGCAAGAATTCTGATAATTTCACATCCTTAATCAACAAATTTTATTAGTATATCTTTCTCTTCTCCGAAGACCGTTGCAAGAAGTACCGAGTCTCCCAAAATATCAATATGTCCCTTTTCGTTCTTTTCAAGACTCAGAGGGGACAAAGATTCGATGGCGAGGAAGGTTTCTTTCATTGTTTCAAGATTAAATACTGAAGCGGAAGAAACAACCTTGTCATTGTTTTTATAGGTGTATGAGAAGATTACGTCGTTTATCAGGTTACCGTCAAGGTCACATACTTCAACGTCTATGACACCATCTCCTCCTATGTGCTTGCCAAGAGCGTAGATATCACCGCAGTACACAAGATAAGTGGCACTTCCGACCTTAAATATATTCGCTCCTGTTTCTTTAAAGAATCCTTCGGGAGCTATATCTGTCGCTGAGTCTATAACGTCATCTACGTTCAAGTGCTTTTTCTCGGCGTATTCTGCGAACAGTGTTTTAAACTCTTCGAGTCCCACGTTCTCGGGAGTCTTTGGAACGGGCACTTCTGGCTTGTCGGGGTAAACGTAGGAGAACATGTCTCTGAATACACTTAAGTTACAACGCTCACGCTCTTCAACTTCTTTTTTGCCGCTTGTGAGGGTGACAGGATATCGTATACAGATAAGAGTGCTTTCGGGAAGCAACTTGAATCCCGGTAGGTAATATACTTCAAGGTCACTCAGATATACCGCATATTCATTTACCGCAAAATCGGGAGTATATCCTAAAGCCTCTGAAAGTGGCATAAGCACGTTTGTATCCTTAGCAACGTTAAAATACTTTTCGTCAAGGAGATAAATCATAGAGTCTCCTGCAATGATTTGCGCCGCAAAGCTTTCTCCAACCGTTCTTTGAACGTCGTAAGTGGTATACCCTGTGGCAAAATCACCACCCTCGTCGTCAAAGTCGTCCTTGGGGTCAAGAGCTGTGAGCTCGATGTAGTCGATATATTTTTTGCCGTCCTTATTATAATCCTCTTTCATTACAAGAGAAATGGACTCCTGCAAGTGATGCTCGCCTTGAAAAGCAATGGCTGCAGGACCCATATAGAGAAAATTAGCATCCGGCTTGTCCTTCGTTAAAAGCTGAACGGTAGCAATTACAATGAATATAACGAAAAGGGGAACCACAATGAGAGCAACCTTGTTGTGATACCAAAGGTTTTCAAGCTTCTGACGGAACGTCATTTTTTCCACAAGCGTTTCCTTCTTTCTGAATTTTTATAATCAATTATATAAAATATTTCTCTTAAAGTCAATTAACAAACTGTTACAGTTGAGCGTGCGTTAATCTATTTAAATGGTAATAGCAAGGCGGTATAACAACAATCAGAGCCCCAAGCCACGCCGCCGACTCAACAAAGTATATAGAGGTTGTGCCAAAGGCATCGTAAACGTACGTGGCAAACACAACTCTCGCAACAAATTCTGCAATTCCCGAAAGCATAGACCAAAAGGAGTTACCAATTGCTTGAAGGGAAGAACGGTAAAGATATAAAAGATATAAAACGGGGAGAGAAATAAGCATTACAAAGAGATATTTAAATGCAATTTCAAGAGACTCGGGAGCACCGACTTCATCAGGCGAGATGAAGAGTGACAAAAAGAATTTACCCGTTATGAGCATCAATATCATTACGATAAGTGAGAGAACGATAAGAATAACGAAGGAAGACTTAAAGCCCGATTTTACTCTATCAATCTTTTTTGCACCATAGTTTTGTGACATAAAAGTAGTAATTGCATTTCCCAGAGCAATAGCGGTGCATTCAAACATTCCATAAAGTCTGTTCGTAGCAGTATATCCCGCAATGAAGATACTGCCCTCAAGATTAACAGTACCTTGAAGAACTATACCTCCTACTGCAAGGATTGCATTTTGAAAGCCCAAGGGAAGAGAGAAAACTATTACCTCACGTATGACTCTGAAATCGGGAGCAAGGTCACTCTTTTTCAAGTCCACCATTTCAATATTCTTTATTTGAATAACGCAGTAAATGAAAGAAACAAGCTGTGATATTACCGACGCCAGAGCCGCACCTAAAACGCCCCACGGAATAACCATGACGAAAAGCAGGTCAAGACCTACGTTCGATACTGCCGAAATAATCATGGCAATTAACGGCGAGCGTCCGTCACCAAATGCACGAAGTACCGATGACGCAAGGTTATATCCCATAATAGCCAGTGTTCCGCCAATCATAACGTAAAGATATATGGTTGCGTCGTCTATAATATCCGACGGCGTTTTTAAAAGCAGGAGCAACGGACGTGTAGCAACAATTCCAACCACGGTCAGTATGATGCCTATTATAAAAGCGAGGAAAACCGACGTTCCGAGATACTTATTCAGCATTTCTTTATTGCCCATACCAAAGTACCTTGAAATAAAGGTTGAAAATCCATAGGTCAAGGCAAGTATAGTCCAAAGTATAAGTCCGTATATCCAGGTGGTACACCCTACCGCTGCAAGCGCAGAAACGCCTACACCTCTGCCAACGATTGCAGTGTCAACAATAGTATAAAGCTGTTGCCCAATATTAGTTATTATTATAGGGAAAGCAAAGCCGAGAATAAGCTTTGTAGGATTTCCCAAGGTCATATTTGTAATTTTGCTCATCTGTTCACCTATTTTTTGTTTATACGAACATTGTATCATAAACGTAAAGTTTATTCAAGTGTAAAAGATGCTGTAAAAAACTAAGTTTTTACAGCATCTTAAAATTCACTTTATTTCACAGTACGTTCAGCTAAAATCTTTTCACAGATTTCTAAATCTTCAGGGGTATTAATTCCTCTTAAATCGTTTCCGTCCTTTGTCAGATACGTTTCAACCTTCATTCCATTTTTCACCATAAGCTCAGCAACTTCGGTAAGATAGTACTCGTTTTGCACGTTGTTGCATCCAACTAAAGGAAGCATCTTAAACAGTGATTTGGAATTAAAGACCATAACGCCGGAGAAAAGCTCTTTGATTTTCGCCTGTTCAGGGGTGCAGTCCTTACCTTCAACGATTGCTGAAAAATTGCCATTCTCATCTCTTGTTATTCTCGCCCAAAGGGTTAACTCGGGATTTTCTGCTGTCATAAGAGTACAATCAGCACCGTTTTCTTCGTGCTGACGGCACATCTTTTCCATTTCGTCACGTCGGAACAATGGCATATCGCCAAAGGTTACAAGCACCGTTCCGTCGAAATCCTCGAACATAGGGGCACACTTCATAACAGCATCGCCCGTTCCAAGCTGTTCTTTTTGCTCGGCGTATTTAAATCTGTTACCGAAATGCTCGATTATCTTTTCTTTAGCGTATCCTACAACGATATATATATCATTGTCATCAATGAAGGAGACGTTTTCAATAACAATGTCAAGCATAGGTCTGCCGTTAACTGCGAACATCGCTTTAGGCATGTCACCGCTGAGCTTTTGAAGACGCTTTCCTCTTCCTCCTGCGGGAATTATTGCTCTTCTTGAAATCATATTTTCACCTGCGTTCCTTGTTAAATATCTGCCTTGAGCCCAAGCTCTGCATAGATTTTTCTGAGTATAGCCTTAATTTCCGGAAGCTTTCTTTCCATATCCTCAACAAGCTTTAACTGTGTTCTCGACCTGTCAAGGTTTTGACCGGGATAGAAAATGTTATAATAAGTATCTCCGTTGATGTGGTCCATAAGGAAACGTATACCGTCTTCCGAAGTGATAATAAGAGAAGAATAGGGAAGGAGCTCAAGCTCTTCCTTGGTAAGTATATCACCGCAAGCCTCAAGATATCCTCTTGCATATTTTTCATAGAGGTTAAGATCGCAGGATACCTTAGAAAGGTCTTTCTCATCGTCGGTAGCCGTGTTTGTACCAATTCTCATACTGTCTCCGTAGTCGTAAAGGGGAGACGATGGCATAACCGTGTCAAGGTCGATTATGGCAACAGGAAAATGAGTTTTCTTATCAAAAAGAATGTTATTTAAGTTGCAGTCGTTGTGACAGATACGAAGGGGAATCTTACCGCTTTCAAGTGCATCGCTTATCATAGAGAATTTATCAGCTCTTGCACGGATAAATTCAATTTCGGGCATGACGTTTTTTACTCTGCCCTTGGGGTCACGCTTTATTGCTTCCTCTAAATCGTTGTATCTGCTCTTTGTATTGTGAAAGTTTGGTATTACTTCTTTTATGTGCTTTACGTCAACGTCGGACATTTCTTTCATGAAGTTGCCGAAAGCACTACCTGCATGGTAAAATGTTTCTGGATTATCGGGGATATCAAGAGAATATACACCGTCAAAATACGTGAGCATTCTCCAACAGCCCGAGTCATCCTTTAAGAAAGAACATCCGTCTTTAGTGGGGCGAAGCGTTTGAACACAACCGGTAATACGCTTTCCGGGAAGTAAAAGCTTTCCTCTCAAGTGCTCGGTTGTCAGCTTAAAATTATCCATCAATGCATCGGTATCAGGGAATACGTTGGTATTAATTCTCTGAAGAGTATACTTGTGGGTGTGCCCTGTATCCGACAAGGTTTCAACCTTGTACGTTCTGTTGATATATCCCTTATTAATCTGTGTAATTTTTACAACGTCACCACGTATTGCAAACTTGTCTACTATGTTCTGAACTTCATTGATGGGAGAGAGCGCAGGTGTGTCGGGTTCAAGCACGATGTGAAGAGTTCCGCCAAGATTTTTTGACGAAAAATCAACAAGCGCCGCCACTTCAAGCAGTCGTTTCATAAATTGAGACAAAACGGAATTACCTTCAGCAATTTTGTAAAAGTGACAGTACAGAAGTCGGATAGCTATACTGAAAACTGCATAGATTGAAACAAAGGAAACGAGAAGTACAAAGCTAACGGGGAAAACGTTGTATATTCTTGTGAGTATTGTACCTGTTAAAACAGTAAGACCTCCGCCAATTACACTCGATAAAATTTCATATGAAAATGGGCTTACTGTGCCATATCGCAAAATTTGCTTGTAGCTTTTTGTTATAAATCTTGTTCCAAATATAAACAGATATCCGATAAACAAATAGAAGTTGCAAGTATCCTGAGGAATCTTATAAGGGGACGAAGGGTGGACGATAAATAATATAAGCCAAAACATAACGTAAAAAACAGTATCGTAAAACACCATAAGCCAGCGTGTTTTTTTACGCATTCTTATTGGTGTTTTAGAAATGGCATTTACGTCAACGGCTTTTTTTACTTCATCTTTCATATTTTGTCTCCTGAATATTTTATTCTCCTGAGCTTTTCAGAAGTTAATTACATGTTTACAGGTTGAGATGAAAAAAACAATATTAAAAAAGTACGTACAACTTATTAACAATCGTAAACTATATAAACAATTGTAAACCAAAAAAGTATTTTTGTCAAGTCTGTGAACAAGACAACTGCTTTATAAAAGTTTAGACAAATAGCAAAATAGTATTATTTATTGATAAAAATGCCGTGCATAGAATATGCACGGCATAAAAATATTTTAATCAATAGTCTTCATTGTGGGGAAAAGGAGCACGTCACGGATAGCCGCTGAGTCTGTAAGAAGCATACACAGACGGTCAATTCCATATCCTATACCACCCGTAGGAGGCATACCGATTTCAAGTGCGTTCATAAAGTCCTCATCGGTTCGGTTGGCTTCTTCATCACCCTGTGCAAGAAGCTCTTCCTGAGCCTTGAATCTTTCTCTCTGGTCGATAGGATCGTTAAGCTCAGAGTAAGCGTTGCACATTTCCCAACCGTTCATGAACATTTCAAAGCGCTCAACGTATTGAGGGTCGGTTGGCTTCTTCTTGGTGAGGGGAGAAATCTCAATAGGATGATCGGTAACGAAGGTGGGTTGAATGAGGTGATGCTCTGCAAACTCTTCAAAGAAGAGAGAAAGAATATCGCCCTTTTTGTGTCTGTCCTCGTAGTGAACACCGTGCTTGTCAGCAAGAGCCTTCGCTTCTTCGTCGGTTTTTATTTCATTAAAGTCAACGCCTGCATACTTTTTAACCGCATCAACCATTGTTATGCGTTCAAAGGGCTTGCCAAGGTCCATTTCAACACCGTTGTAAACAATAGTTGTTGTGCCAAGCACTTCTTTTGCTATATGTCTGAACATATTTTCTGTAAGGTCCATCATTCCGTTGTAGTCGGTGTACGCCTGATAAAGCTCCATAAGAGTAAACTCAGGGTTGTGACGGGTATCAAGACCCTCGTTACGGAAAACTCTTCCTATTTCGTAAACCTTTTCAAGACCGCCAACTATGAGACGCTTAAGGTAGAGCTCGAGAGAAATTCTGAGCTTGAAGTCTTCGTCAAGCGCATTGAAGTGAGTCTCGAAGGGGCGGGCTGCCGCACCGCCTGCATTTGAAACAAGCATGGGAGTCTCAACCTCAATAAAGCCCTGAGCGTCAAGATATTTACGAATAGTGCTTATGATCTTTGAACGCTTGATGAACGTGTCCTTAACCTCGGGGTTCATTATAAGGTCAACGTATCTCTGACGGTAACGCATATCTGTATTGGTGAGTCCGTGATACTTCTCGGGAAGTATCTGTAAGCTCTTTGTGAGAAGCGTAAGCTTTTCAGCATGAACTGAGGTTTCACCTGTCTTTGTTTTGAAAACGAAGCCTTCAATTCCTATGATATCTCCAAGGTCGAGCTTCTTGAATTTTTTATATTCTTCCTCACCAAGGCTGTCACGTGATACGTAACACTGAATTTGACCTTCAAGGTCAAGCACGCTGCAGAAGGATGCCTTGCCCATAATTCTCTTTGACATCATTCTTCCGGCGATAGAAACGTGAGTGTTTTCAAGAGCATCAAAGTTTTTCTTGATTTCTTCGCTATGGTGGGTCTGATTGTATTTCGTTATTTCAAAAGGGTCTTCTCCTGCTTCCTGCAAAGAGGCAAGCTTTTCGTGTCTTACTCTTATTAAGTCGTTTACGTTTACTTCCTCTTGGGGGATAGCCTTTGTTTCCATATCTGCCATTTTTTTCAGTCTCCGTTATTTGTTGTGAATTATTTTCTTGATAGTAAGAGTAGCCAGACCGCCGGGAGTTGTAAAGGTAACCTTGTCGCCTGCTTTCTTTCCAAAAAGAGCCGCACCGATAGGAGACTCGTTGGAAATCTTGTTTTCAAGGAAATTAGCTTCGGCGGCACCAACGATAGTGTACTCGCTTTCTTCACCGTCTTCGTCAGCTACAAGAACAGTGTTACCAAAGCCTACGCCCGTTGTCTTTACGCTGTCAACAACCTCAACGTTTTTGAGAATTTCTTCAAGCTCGAGAATTCTTCCCTCAACCTTAGCCTGCTCGTTTTTCGCTTCGTCGTATTCACTGTTTTCGGAAAGGTCACCGAAAGCCCTTGCTTTTTTAAGGTCGTTTCCAACCTTTACACGGGTGACTGTTTTTAACTCGTTAAGCTCCTCTTGAAGCTTTTCAAGACCTTCTCTTGTTACAATAGTCTTTTTCATAATATATTTCTCCTGTAAACTTTATTTTGCTTGTATAAGATAGTTTATTGCCGCCATAAGCTGTGGGTCCTCTTCCTCTGAAAGAAGATAGAAGTTTCTTTGCTCTTCTTCGCTAAGGGTGATATCATACCCTTCGGTGGGATAAAGACCAATGCCGTCAAAGCTTATACCGGATGGGGGCAGATAATGCTGAGTTGAAAATTTAACTGCACTCTTGTCAGAAAGCTCGTATGTGGTCTGCACAGTGCCTTTTCCGTAGGTTTTGTTACCAACGAATATCGCCTTGTCATAATCCACAAGTGATGCGGTGAATAGCTCTGCAGCACTGGCAGTAGAGCCATTGGCGAGTACTGCCATAGGGAGTGCTACTTCGTTTTTGTCAGAGCTGTATACAGTAGACTCACCACTCTTGTCCGTCATGGTAATTATTGGTCCTTCGGGAAGTAAATAATCAAGAATACTTGTAATAGTAGTCAATTCTCCACCGGGATTGTTTCTGACGTCAAAAACAAGCTTAGTAGCACCTTGAGTCTTGAGAGACTCAACCGCTCTCTTAAACTGCGCTACCGCAGAAGTGCCAAATTCGTAAATTCGTATATATCCAACGTTTGCATTGGTGTCACTTATTTTATAGCTGACAAGCTGTGATTCAAAAAGCTTTCTCTCTATGGTAAACTCTTTTACTCTCTTGTTTCGCATAACCTCAAAGGTAACGCTTGTGCCTGCATCACCGATAATGCGGTTTACCGTTTCCTCGTATCCGAGTTCACTGTAAAGCACACCGTCTACCGAGTAGATTATGTCGCCTGCCTTAATACCTGCACCTTCGGCAGGGGAGCCTTCCATTACTTCAAAAATTACTATCTGGTCGGTCTCTTCGTCAAGCTCCTGTAAAAATACTCTGATGCCTATACCCGTAAGATTACCGTTAAGCTCCGATATCTTCTCGGTGTATTGCTCTTTTGTATAATAAGCCGCATGAGGGTCTTTAAGACCGAAAACGTATCCGTAAACAAGGGAGGTTGTAAGATATTCTTCATCAATTTCGTTGACGTAATCACTTTCCACGATTTTTTTTATTTCGTCAAGCTTGGGGTCATCTGCCGGCGAAAAGGTAAATTCGCCAATAATTTTGTTATATTTTGCCTCGTCTGCTACTGTAACGACCTGATATGTGAGAAGTGCTGTTATTAGCATAAGAACAAGGCAAGCACTGAAGGGAAGCTTTCTTTTCATTCCTACCTCCCGTTAAGGTTCTGATATGTAGTTCATGGGGTCAACGTGGACTCCGTTTTCGAGTATGGAAAAATGAAGGTGATTACCTGTTGAGTCTCCCGTGCTTCCTACCTCTGCAATCTTATCGCCTTTTTTCACTTCATCGCCTGTGCTTACAAGAAGCTTTGAGCAATGCGCATAAAGAGAGGTTACTCCTCCGCCGTGGTCAATTATTAGGTAAAGTCCGTAGCTCGGTGAATTTCTGTGCAGAATGACTGTACCGCTGTTGGATGCATAAATGGGAGTGCCTCTTGCAGCCGCAAAGTCAACACCCTTGTGGTAGTCGGTCTTTCTTCCGTTAGACCAAACACGCCATCCGAATCCACCTGTGTTCCAATAGGTTGCATCGTAAGCGAGAGGAAATCTGAACTCGTCATTTGAATAATTTGTTCTTTCCTGAAGCTCGATTTGTCTTAAAATCTCTTTGATTTCGTTTTCAATAGACTCCATTTCGGAAGCCTTTGCATTGTACTGAGCTTGATATGCCGCTTCATCTTTTCGATATTCGTTGATGTACGCTATGGATTCGTCGATTTTCACCTGCAAGTCACTTTTTGCAAGCTCCAGCTCGGCAATGCTTTCGGTACACTTATCTCTTGTTGAGGTAAGCTCGTCCTTCAGGGCTGTCAGCTCAATTCTGTCGTTTGTAAGCTTCTCAATAAGATTTTTATCATATTCAAAAAGAGCGTTGGCAATTTCTATTCTTGTGAGAAGGTCGGCAAAATCCGAAGAGCCGAGAACGTAAGAAATTATATTGCTGTTTCCGTTCTCATGCTGAAGAATAAGTCTTTCTCTGATAATGAAGAGTGCATCGTCGATATCACTGTTTTTGGCATCTATTTCATCTTCACGCTCTGATATCTGAGTGTTGTATTCCTCAATAAGCTTTTCAAGAGTCTCAACCTTGGTTTCGGTGAGTGTTATCTCCTGGTCAAGCTGACTCTTGATGTATATCTGGTTTTCTTTTGCTGACTTGGCTTTGTTAATATTATACTGAATAGAGGCAAGGGAATCCTGAATGCTTTTAAGATCGCTTTCAAGTGATTGAACCGCCTTTTTGTTCTCTTGAACGGTGGCAGCCTCTGTTTTTATATTATAGTTATCCGAGGAGAAGAAAACTGTCGTAAAAGAGACAACAGCTACGAGGAAGACAAGGGATAGGTATTTCTTTTTCATTGTATGTCCTCTTTATGCATTTTCCTGATTGTACTTTTTAAGTGAAATCAGACTTCCTATAAATCCTGTTGCAATACCGATTACAACAAATCCTATAATGAGTATTTCCTTTACGTCTGCAAAGGGGAGTATGGAGAAAATTTCGTACTGACCTACAAGTCCCAGCATCATATATTTGTAAATAAGATACTGAAGACCAAACGCAAGACCTCCCGAAACAGCTCCGATAACAAGTCCCTCTATCAAAAAAGGAGTTGAAACAAAGCGATTGGTAGCACCTATGTAACGCATGAGCGCTATCTCGTCACGCCTTGCAAACACCGAGAGCTTTACGGTGTTTATGATAACGAAAAGAGATACAGCGAAGAGAAGGATCAATAACCAGGAGAAGATAATAGCAACAGCATTTTTTATGCTCTGTATCTGCTCAACAACCTCCATGTTTACGTTGAGCTTGGATATCTGGTCTATTTCTCTTTCGATGTTCATTTTTATTGTGTTTACGTCTGCATCAGTAGAGTAAGTGATAATATACGAGTCCTTGAGAGGATTGTCGTCCTTATACATTTCAAAGAGGAATGCTGATTCAGCATATTGAGAAACCTGCTTTTCAAGAGCTTCTTCCTTTGTTTCAAGAACGGCAGACTCAATTCCTTTGATTTCTCTGAGCTTATCACCGATTTCAAGAACCTCAAATTCGGTGGCGTCTCTTTCAATGAAGAGAACTATTTTGTTGTATCCGTCTATTTTCTCAATGTTATAGTTTACGTTCTTAATAACAAGGTAGAAAGAACCCATAATAACAAGACAGGATAAAAGGACGAAGATTGACGAAAGTGTCATGACGGTGTTTTTGAAAAGACCGTTAAAAGCGAGCTTTAAGTAATATCCAATCTTTGGTGCCTTAATTTTCACTCTCATCACCTCCCGACTTATCGTCAGCCACAACGCCGTCACTTATTGTTATGACTCTCTTGTGGTAGTACTGAACAAGCTTAATATCGTGGGTAATGACAATTACTGTTTTTCCAAGCTCGTTTATTTTCTTTAAAAGCTCCATCATTTCGTAAGCCATTACAGGGTCGCTGTTTGAGGTAGGCTCGTCGGCAATTACGATTTGAGGATTATTTACAAGAGCACGTGCAAGTGCAACTCTTCTCTGTTCACCACCTGAAAGCTGAAGAGGATAGTGGTGAGCCTGCTCCTCAAGATTTACAAGCTTTAAGAACTTGTAAACTCTCTTACCGATAACACGGTTTGGCTCTCCGATAACGTGCATAGCAAAAGCAACGTTTTCAAAAACAGTCATATGTGGGAAAAGTCTGAAATCCTGAAAAACAAATCCCATAGTACGTCTGAGATAGGGAACCTTGCGGTTTTTCATTTTGTTAAGGTCATACCCGTTAATTTCGATTTTACCTGACGTAGACTTTTCTTCTCTGAGAAGAAGCTTTGTCAAAGTAGTTTTTCCTGCGCCGTTAGGTCCGACAATGAAAACGAATTCACCGTCGTTAATAGTAAGGTCAACGTTTTTTAAGGCTTGAGTGCCATTGGGATAAGTCTTTGTAACGTTTGTAAGTTTTATCATTTTTATCTATCCTTAATATTCGGGGGTTTTGTTTAAAACAGCAACATACTCATTGCACTTTGGCAATGAGTTATGTTTTTTTAGAATTTTCCTGATTTAGAAGAAAGGTATTTCTTTACCATGAGTGCAACCTTGAATGTGATTGCATGTTCAAACTCTCTCAAATCAAGACCTGTAAGCTTCTTTATCTTTTCAAGTCTGTAAACGAGAGTGTTTCTGTGTACGAAAAGCTTTCTTGAGGTCTCGGAAACGTTGAGATTGTTCTCAAAAAATGCCTGTATTGTGATAAGAGTCTCTCTGTCAAGGACTTCAAAGGCACCCTTCTTAAATACTTCGCCAAGGAACATTTCACAAAGAGTGGTAGGAAGCTGATATATAAGACGTCCGATACCGAGATTGTCATAGCTGATAACGTTCTTTTCGGTGTCAAATACCTTGCCGACCTCGATGGATATCTGCGCTTCCTTGTAAGAGCGGGCAAGCTCCTTAATGGACTCAACAACAGTACCGATACCTACGAAGGTCTTTGAGAAGAATTCAGTGTTAACTGTGTCCACAATGTTCTTTGCGGTCTTAACTATTTCCTTCATATCAACAGGCTCTTTTATCTCACGCACAAGGACAACCTCGTTTTCGCCTACGCCTATAACGTAGTCCTTGTTTTTATCGGGATAAAGATTTTGAATAACGTCGAGGGGAACACAGTCGTTTTTACCGATGAATTTTATGAGATAAACAATTCTCGGAACTTCATTATTGATGTGAAGCTCTTTGGATTTTATGTAGATATCGCTGGGAAGGATATTGTCAAGAATAACGTTCTTGACAAAGCTTGCCTTATCATATTTCTCATCATAGAGCGCCTTTATGTTGGTAAGTGAAATGCAAAGGAGAGTAGCAAGGTTGTCGGCAACACCGTCGGTTCCTTCAACAAACACAACGTATTCTATCTTTCCATGGTTGTTTATAGGATGGTGAGTATAGCCGTTTGAACGGAAAGCATCATTTGTATAAGCAAGCTCTTCCTTTACACCTTCAAGAGTCTCGCCGATACGTACAAGCTCACTGCACGCAATAATAGAACCGTTTTTATCAACAACACCGATAGTTCTGTCTATGGCGTCTTTCATTTGGTGAACAATACTTTGAAAAAGTCTGTTAGACATCTTTTTACCCTCCGTTACTTGAGCATTTTAATTGCGTAGAACAACGCAAAAACAATTGTTTCAAGACCTATGATAATATCAAAGAGTACGTATGAGCCGATAGAGAATGCACCAAGGAGAACAAATACTACATAAAGGAGCACAGCCAAAATGAGAGGAAGTATATCAGCACCGGGCTTCATAAGCTTGATGCCACAAACAACACCGCCGTTTTTGTGTGCTTTTATAAATGCGTAAAGAATTGCTATCGAGATTAAAATAAGAACTACTCTTACGATAATATCCTGCACTCTGTGGTCAATGGGGGAGAGAAGATTAAGCGCATAGAGAGAAAATGCTCCAAGTGCGTTAAACAGAGTCATAAGGAAATAAGATCCGGGGAAGGAGATAGCAATAAAATAAAGCACCGAAACAAGAATTACAAAAATTATTGAAGGTACGTAGCCCTTTGCAATAAAATAAGAAATGAAAAGAGAGACAATAAGAAGAACAGAGGTGACAGAAAGAATAAACGAAGAAGAGAATACCTTGAGAGACTCGTCAACTCCACTCTTTCTCTTTGAAATAAAGAAGAAGAGAGAAAGGGCAAAAAGAACAAAAGGCAAAACAGGGAACCAAGGTGCCGCCTTCATATAAATTCCAAGATAGGGAACAGAAGAGGAAGAGTTAAGCCAGTTCTTAATACCGAGAAGAGCAAAAACTCCGATACACATAAGAACGAACACCGCTATCATTCTGTTAGTGAGAGCGTCACTGCGTCTTGTTTTGTAAGAATAATTTGATTTCGCCATTTTATTTTCTCCTAAAAATTATAATCTTGTTTCATAAAGTATCATGGAAAGCACTGCCATGCCCGCAGTTTCTGTCCTGAGAATTAGCTTTCCCAAGGACACAGCTTCAATTCCCGACCTATTGAAAAGGTCTGCTTCCACGGGGTCGATACCCCCTTCGGGTCCGATATAAAAACCGAGAGTTTTAAAGTTCTTATCTTTAATCAGATTTTTTACGGTCTTCCCGTCAGCTACTTCGTAACAGTAGAACTTGACGTCAAGAGTCGAAAGAATGCTCGCACATTCCTCAACAGTAATAACAGAGTGTACCTTAGGTACTATTCCACGCCCGCATTGCTTTGACGCTTCAAGAGCTATTTTGTTCCAACGCTCGTTTTTCTTCTTTTCGGTTGCACTGTCAAGACGTACTACCGAGCGCTTAGCCGCAACAGGGTATATGTCACTAACTCCCAGCTCAACCGCCTTTTGTATAACGGTGTCCATTTTGTCATTTTTAACAAGCGCTTGAAAGAGAGCAATCTTCTCTTCAGCCTCAACGTTACACTTCGTTATTTCAAGAACCTTTAAAAATACCCTCTCATGAGTTATTTTTTCAATAACGCAAGAGTAATCAAGTCCGGCGCTGTCAGTAACGGTAAGGGCATCGCCTACCTTCATTCTGAGGGTTCTCGATATGTGGGAAGCATCAGAGTCGGTTATTTCTATTATATCATCTACTTGAAAATCTTGGCAATTTGACCTAAAAGGCAGAAAAAATTTTGGCATGATAGTAACCTTTCAGTAAAGCAAGGGGATGAATAAGCGTTCATTTTGTATATATTCAACAACATTATACTACATGATAGTCGATTTGTCAAAGAATTTTTATGATTTTTTGTTGAATATTAAGGAATTTATTGATAAAATGCTATATTTTATATGTTTTACTTTGTGAAAACTATCACAGACCAGTCTTCTTCCGACTGTGTGGACAGAGTTTTGAAGCCACACCTTTCGAGAGAGGTGCGCACCTCGTCCTCTCTTTCGGATATAATTCCCGATGCAATGAGCTTACCGCCACTCTTAAGCTTCTCGTAGAACATATCCGCCATCATTATTATGATACCCGCAACAATGTTTGCGCAAATTACGTCGTATTCACCGCCGATATCAGAATAGAGCTTTGCGTCTGAAAGCACGTCACCGTCGTAAACTGTTACATTGTCTTTTGTCAGCCCGTTTTGCTCCATGTTTTCCATTGCAATACGAGCCGCAACCTCATCAATATCAACGGCGACAGCGTCACCTGCGCCAAGCTTCATGGCGGCAATTGTAAGTATACCGCTGCCACATCCCATGTCAAGCACGTGCTCTCCACCATCTATTATGTCTTCAAGCCTTTCCATACAAAGCTTTGTTGTGGCGTGGGAGCCTGTTCCGAAAGAGGAGGAAGGGTCAATCTCTATTATGATTTTCTCTCGAAGCTCATCGGGAAGCTCTTCCCATGTAGGCTTAACCGCAAGAGTCCTGCCAACTGCAAAGGGCTTGAAAAATTCTTTCCAATTATTCTGCCAGTCCTCGTCCTTTACTTCGTCTCGTGATAAAGTAAGGAACTTATAGCCTTCCTCGTTCTTGAGATTTTCGAGAGCTTCAACTGTGCCTTTATAAAGTGCCTCACCCTCATCATCTGCCGAAAAGTAAGCATATACAACGGGCTCTTTTCCTTTTTTCATAAGGAGCTCATCGTCTATGTAGTCATAGAAAATTCCACCGCCCGAAAGAGTTTCTTCAAGGTCGTTGTAGTCTTCAACGGTAAAGGTGTCAACTCCCGCAATAACAAGAAGATTAGAAACGTCCTCAACGAAAAGAGGGGATAAAGAGTCAATAGAGGAAACGGATATTTTAAGTCTTATGAAATTCATATTACACCTCAACAAATTAACAGGAATGCCGAGAGGCATTCCTGTCATTACAGTATGTTTTTAAAAATTAAAGAATGTACTTATTGAGCTCCTGAGGGAAATCACTGATGTCGATAGAAGCCGTTGTAACACAGTTGATTTCTCTTGCTGTTGTAATCTTATCAAGAGCGTTTATAAGCTTAACGAACTCTTCTTTGTTGTCACCGCATATCTTGAGAGATGAGTCAATGAAAACGTCCTTTATATCGTAGTTGGCAGAGATAATACCGCAAACCATTCCGTAAAGCTCATCGGCATTAGAGATACCGAAAGCGTCTGTATCAACGAGTCTTACCTGGTGGCGTACATCAAATATGAGCTTATTGCCCTTCTCGATGCAAACAACGTTGCCGGGAGAAGTCTCTACAGCCTTGTTAGCAAGCTCGATGAGATGTTTTGTCTTGCCGCTGCCTTTGAGACCAATGATGATTCTTACCATAATATTTCATTCCTTTCGTGGGGTAGAATTGAAGAACTTTTCTTCTGTACTTATTGTATAACAAAACTTTGAAAAAATCAATAGCTTTTCAACAATTTAACAAAAAAACTAACTAAAAATGATAATAAATATTGATTTTGCCGGAGGTCACTACTATCCTCTCTACAATGCTTCGTATAATGGTACGCCGTTCACCCACCGTTATAGTTTCCCAGACGTCTTTAAGGTTTGTAATATTCTTGAGATTTTCTTTCTTTTTTGACCGCTTCACTCCTCTTTCCTTTTTCTCGTTTTCTTCTTTTATTGCCCTGTCAAGCTTAAGCTTTGTTTCCTCAATTACCGACATCAGTGCATCGTCGCCATCCGACCACAGCTCGTAAAGACGTTTAAGCTTTCTTTCGAGTCTTACGCTTTTCGGAGTCTTTTCAACTACTACTTCTTCTTTTTCCTCTTCCTTTTCAAGAGATATGGAAAATATGTCACGAAGCACCTCGTCCTCTACTTCGTCAGCCCATACGTTTTCTGATTTGCATAGTGGGTCGTGTATAAGGTAAGGCTTTGAGGTCTGCTTGGAGTAGCATACAAGCTTATATCCCTTTTTCCCCCATTTTTGATATCTCATTCTTGCTCCGCATTCACCGCAGAAAACCAGCCCCGATAACAGGTGAGGGGAGTCGTCTCTTATGCCTCTCCGTCTTTTTTCAAATTCTGCCATAGCCCTGTCATAAATCTCACGGCTTACTATCGCCTCGTGTCCGCCCTCATATTCCTCACCCTTGTATTGTATCACGCCTATATTTGTTTTTCGCTTTAAAATCTGTACTACAAGCTTTTCATATTTTAGCCCAATTTCCTGAGCAATTCTGTTGGGAGAATATCCCGACAAAAACATATCGTAAATGCGTCTGACGGTCTCGGCGTCATCATTTGGAGTGAGTATACCTTTTATTGGGTCATAGTCGTATCCGAAAGGAATTTTACCACCGCCCATCCAAAGACCGCCCTTCACCCTTTCTCTCATTCCCATTCTTGTCCTTATTTTGATATTCTCCCTTTCAAGCTGTGCAAATGCCGAAATTATTCCCAGCATCGCCCGCCCGATGGGAGTAGACGTATCCATATTCTCGGTAAGAGAAATAAACCCTACGTCGTTTTTATTAAGTACGTCCTCTATAAGGTAAAGAGTGTCCTTTTGACTCCTTGACAGTCTGTCCAGCTTGTATACCGCAACGTGAGAAATTCTGCCGTTTTCAATATCACGTATAAGCGCCGTCAGAGCGGGTCGGTCAATGTTACTTCCGCTAAAGCCGGGGTCTATATAAAACTCAAAACTGTCATATCCCTTGGATACGCAAAAGGCTTCAAGCATTTTTTTTTGGGCTTCAATGGAATACCCCTCTTCAGCCTGCCCTTCGGTAGATACTCTGACGTAAAGGGCAACCTTCTTTTTCATAAAAAATCACCTCAATTAACTTTACCTCTTTTCCCTTATCAAAAAATGTATAAAACAGTTGGAAAGAGATAAAAATTATTCGAGGTGATAAATTTGAAGGTCGAAAGATATATTAACGGAAAAAAAGCCACAAGAGAAGAGCTGTCAAAGAAGAAAATTAATATTTCAAAATACGTTCAGCTCGTTAAGAATTTTAAGTAGCTTTTGGTTTTTACTTCACGGAATTCTGCGTATGGGTCGGTGAACACTTCACGCCTGCGAGGTGCATCTCCTGGCATAAAACCAAGAGACATCACTCCGTATCTGAGTGCGTCGGGTGCGTGTGTTAGCTCGTGAGGAGTGGATGAAACGTCCTCGGGAATGTGCTCATCGAAGGTGAGGCGGGGAAGAGTGCGGATTATATTTAGGCAGTTCTCGAAGAATTTAAGCCTTATTTTCCCCTCTTCATTTTCACGTAGCAATTCTCTTATCATACGCCAACCTGGAATTCTCGTGTTGTTTGCCGCAAGCACTCCCGACAGCCCCGATGCTGAAAGAATATCGAAGCCCGTTTTTCCGCTGTCCTGCCGTCTGCCCCCTAAATCGGGACTTGCTACTGCCCAGCGTATTTTCTCGTCTCCCGTAAGTCTCGTGATTTCCTTTGCCGCCTCGCTGAGAATAAGAGACGGGCGGTAAAGCTCACGGTAAACGTAGATACATTCTCTGTTTTGAGGGTATGCAAACCAAAGACAAGCCGTCATATCAAGTCCGTAGTCAAAGGCTATAAATTTGTTCCAGTCATCAGGTATCTCAAAAGGCGTACATACGTTCTTCTCTCTTGAAAATTCTGGGAAATACTGTCCTTCAAAGGCATCCCAATCACCGTATAGCATGGCCTTTCTTCTGAGAGGCGGGAGGGCTTCAAGTGTTCTCACGTATTCGGGATTTTGAGATATCAAGTATTCGTTATCGTAGACAGTTGAGGGCACAAAGGTGTAATCCTCAGACCGTTCTCCTTCCTTGTAATTTCGGTCAATAAATAGCCTTTTAACCCATTCATGTCCTACACCACCGGGGTTACAGGTAAAATACATTCTCGGTGAAAAGCCTTTTACGTTCCCCGAAAGTCTGTTCGACTCTGTGAGTGCTACGTATTGCATATAGGTGAACTGCGTTGCCTCTTCCATTCCTATGACCTCATATGCCTGTCCTTGATACTGAAGAACGTCCGACTCGTTGAGACAGTAGCCCAGCTTAATACGACTGCCGTTTTTGAAGATAAACTCCTTTGTAGACTCCTTGTAGGTCGCAATTTTCAGAAGTGCCTTTTGCAAGGGGATAATGTGGTTTTCTCTCAGCTCGGGAAACGTGCGTCTCAGAAGCAAAATCTGTATTCCTCTGTGGGACAGAGCAAGCAGAATGAATTTTGTACGCATTGCCCAGCTTTTTCCACCTCCTCTCGCACCGCCGTAGGCTATTCTCGACGTGCTTGCCGTGAAAAACTCTTCTTGCTTTGGATAAGGCTTGACAGTTGAAAGATACTTTTCTACTCTCGTCATTTTACACCGTCCATTTTCCAAAGCCCTCGGGGATAGAGTAATCGTCAATTTCATCTTCGCTCACCCCGTCGCCCCACCTGTCGAAGTTAACAGCAAGAAACAGCTTTACTCCCGAAAAAGCCTCCTTGGAGAAGAGCCTTTCTTCTGCATATTCCTCTACCTTCATTGCCGACATTCTTAGATATCTGTCAATCTCGGGATCCTCGAATTTGAATAGCTCTTCACGGCTGTCAAGTCCTACTGCAAGAGCAAGCCCCGTGAGAGTGTAGGGAAGAGTAGTCTTTTTTAAAACCTCTCCATTTTCATCTAAAATGATATTCCCGTTTTTATCATAAACGGGAGCGAGACGGGAGTCGAAATATTCTCCCACCCTCTTTTTTACTTCGTTTAAATTACGAGGTGCTTTTTTGTACGTCATAGATACCACTCCTTTCAATGTATATTTTACACTGCCAAGGACTGCCATTCAATGACATTGGTATGCCAACTTTTAAATTTCGTCGTCTTTTTTAATTCTGCATAAAGAAAAGACTGTCCGAAGACAGTCTTTTTATCTTTACTCGGGCTTACCGAGAAGCTTGAACATATTCTTTTTATAAACCTCAACACCGGGCTGGTCGAAGGGGTTAACTCCTCCGATGTAACCTGACAGAGCACATGCAAGCTCGAAGAAGTAAACTGTGTAACCGAAGTTTTCTTCGTCCATACGGTCAAGCTCAAGAACCACGTTGGGAACACCGCCCGAAACGTGAGCATCGAGAGTACCGAGAAGCGCCTGCTTGTTTACGTAGTGGAAGTCTTTATCTGCAAGGAAGTTAAGGTTATCAATGTTTGATGCGTCAAAAGGCACCTTAACCTCATAATTTGAGTTAAGTACGTCAACAACGGTTTCAAATATAATTCTCTTGCCGTCCTGAAGATACTGACCCATCGAGTGCAGGTCGGTGGAGTAGATAACAGAAGCAGGGAAGAGACCCTTCTTGTCCTTGCCCTCACTCTCGCCGAATAACTGCTTGAGCCACTCGTTCATATACATAAACGAAGGCTTGTATGAAACGAACATCTCTATTTCGTATCCCTTTCTCACAAGGAGATTACGGATAGCCGCATACTTGAAGCAGTCGTTCTTGTCAATATCAACGTCAGAAAAGTCCTTCATTGCCTTTTCGGCACCCTTCATCATTGCACCAATGTCACAACCTGCAACTGCAATGGGAAGAAGTCCAACTGCTGAAAGGACACTGTATCTTCCTCCGATATCATCGGGTACAACAAAGGTCTCATAGCCCTTTTCAATAGCGAAATGCTTGAGCTTACCGGGAACGTCCTTCTTGTCGGTGGTAACGAAAATTCGCTCTCTGGCACCCTCTTCACCATACTTCTTCTCAAGAAGCTCACGGAATACTCTGAATGCCGCTGCAGGCTCGGTTGTAGAGCCCGACTTTGAAATAACGTTGATAGAAATATCCTTGCCCTCGCAAAGCTCTAAAAGATCGTGAAGAGCATCGGGGTCGATGGTGTTACCTGCAAAGTATACGTCGGGAGTATCCTTCTTCTTTGCGTTGTAGTTAGCACCCTTTACAAACTCGATTGCCGCTCTTGCTCCAAGGTATGAGCCACCGATACCGATAGCGATGAAAATATCGCTGTTTTTCTTTATCTTTTCAGCCGCCTTAACTATTCTGTCAAACTCTTCTTTGTCATAATCAACGGGAAGAGTCATCCAGCCTGTGGGCTTTTCAGAAGGTGTTCCTTCTTTTTTTAGCTCATCATAAGCCGCCTTAACGTTTCCTTTGATAAGCTCATATTCATGCTCGTTTATGAAAGAATTAAGATAATCTGTCTTAAGTTTAATAGCCATTTTAATACCTCTCTATAAATCAAATATTTTGTCAAGCCACGTAATCGACCACTCAAACCATCTGGCGACGTTTTTATTTTCTGCGGGTAGCACCTCTCTTGAAGCAAGTGACATTCCGTGAGTTCCCTCGGGGAAAACGTGCAGTTCAAAGCTTACTCCTGCACCTGCAAGAGCAGTAGCAAGATATGTAGAGTTTTCAACGGGAACTATCGCATCTGTTGCAGTGTGCCAAATGAAGGTGGGAGGACAGCCCTCTTTTACGTTTTTTTCAAGTGAATACCTTTCAAGGTTTTCGGCTGTGCCATATTCACCCAGCAAATTTTTAAAGGAACCGCGGTGTGCCTTCTCTGACGATGTTATTACGGGGTAAGAAAGTATTGCCGCATCAGGTCTGTTGTATCCCTCGGGACAATTAAGAGCCTTTATAAGCTTTTCGTCATTCCAAAGAATGGAAGAGCATCCCGCAAGATGACCTCCTGCCGAAAAACCGATTACCGCAATTTTATCCTTGTATACGTTCCACTTGTCAGCATTGTCACGAATGATACAAATCGATTTTGCAACCTCATAATGAGGCTTAGCAACGTCATTAATTTCGTCGTAGAGACAGTCAGTCTTGTCCTTTATTGAATAATAAAGAATGCCTGCGTTATACCCCTTTGCCATAAAAGCACGTGCAATTGGCTCTGCCTCTCTTGCCGAGCAGTAAGCGTATCCGCCACCTGGACAAATGAGAACAAAGGGGCGTTTCTTTATTGAGTAAGTCTCACAGTTATCACAAAGAAAAATATCAATACACACGTCTTTGTTGTCTTGATAAAAAAATACCTTTTCAGAACAATTCATAATTATCTCCTTAAACTCTATACATTAAGTCGGTATAGTCGGGGAAAGGCCACTCACCCTTAGGTAAGAGCTTTTCAAGTGTGTCACAGTAAGCTCTGAGCGTTTCCATTGCAGGAATGACCGTATCCTTATAAAGTCTTGCCTTCTTTACAAAGTCCTCGGTTTTGCTTGCGATTTTATGAAGAGAGCACAGCTCTGACAGTGATTTTGAAGCACCGCTCAAGCTGTCGCATATGAGATTAAGCTTTTGCTTGGAGCTCTGCATGTCTCCACCAAGCTGGCACACGGCTGAAATATCACGGGCAAGCTTTCCACAGTAGCTTTCAACAGCAGGAATAATGGATTTTTCAGCCATCTCCTGCATGGTAAGGGATTCTATGTTTATAACCTTTGAATACATCTCAAGATTTATTTCATATCTCGATGCAATTTCCGACTCGGAAAGAATTTCATGCTTTGAAAGAAGCTTAATGTTTTTCTCCTTCGTTAAAGCCTCTATGGCGTCAACGGTAGTAGGAAGATTCAAAAGACCTCTCTTCTCGGCTTCAATTCTCCATTCTTCAGAATAGTTATTTCCGTTATAAAGAATTCTCTTGTGTTCTTTTATTATTTCACGTATAATCGAATTTATTTCTTCCTTTTTATCACCTTTTACCTTGTCGAGTCTGTCAGAAATAATGGACAGCTCTTCAGCCATTATGGTATTGATAATAAAAGAGGGACGTGAAATTGAGGAAGAAGACCCCAGCATTCTGAATTCAAACTTGTTACCCGTAAAGGCACAAGGGGAGGTTCTGTTTCTGTCTGTCGTATCCTTCTTAAAGGAGGGAAGAGAGGAAACACCCATGTTCATATTGTCGGAATTTTTCTTCGTTACCTCAGATGAATTTTCTATTGCTTCATAAATGTCACAAAGCTCATCACCAAGGAAAATCGAGATAACGGTAGGCGGAGCCTCGTCACCGCCCAGTCTGACGTCATTGGATGCTCCCGAGCAGGAAAAACGAAGAAGGTCCTGATATTTGTCAATACCCGAAATCATAGCAGCCATAAATAAGAGGAAGGTCTGATTTTCTGCAGGATTTTTACCTGGCGAGAGAATGTTCACACCTGTGTCGGTTGAAATTGACCAGTTTACGTGTTTACCTGAACCGCTGACACCTTTAAACGGCTTTTCGTGTAAAAGGCAAGCAAGCCCTTTGCGCTTTGCGACAGTTCGCATAGACTCCATTGTTATCTGGTTCTGGTCGCAGGCGATGTTCGCAGTATTGAAGATACACGCAAGCTCGTGCTGAGCAGGTGCTACCTCATTGTGCTTGGTCTTCGCCGAAACACCAAGTGACCAAAGCTCACGATCAAGCTCGTGCATGTAATCCGAAATTCTCAGTCTGAGTCTGCCGTAGTAATGGTCGTCCATTTCCTGTCCCTTTGGAGGAGGGGAGCCGAAAAGCGTTCTTCCGCAAAGAAGCAAATCGAGACGTTTTTCATAAAGCTCACGGTCAATGAGGAAATATTCCTGTTCGGGACCGACGGTAGTCGTGACCTTTGTAGTCTCGTTGTCACCAAGGTGCCTGAGTACTCTCAGTGCCTCACGGTTCAGTGCCTCCATTGAGCGCAGAAGAGGTGTCTTTTTGTCAAGTGCTTCACCTGTGTACGAACAGAAAATAGTAGGTATGTAAAGAGTTTTGTCCTTAACGAAGGCAGGGGAGGTACAATCCCATGCAGTATAGCCTCTTGCCTCGAAGGTTGCACGAAGTCCGCCCGAGGGGAAGGAGGAAGCATCAGATTCTCCCTTAATAAGCTCTTTTCCCGAGAATTCCATGATGGCACGCCCGTCAACGTCGAAGGAAAGAAAAGCATCATGCTTTTCTGCCGTCATTTCATTGAGAGGCTGAAACCAATGACTGAAGTGTGTAGCACCCTTTGAAATAGCCCAGCTCTTCATGGCCTCGGCTACCTCGTCGGCAATTTCCGAGTCGAGAGGGATGGCGTTGTCAATAGTGCTTTTCAGCTTTTTGAAGCTTTCTTCGGAAAGATATTTTTTTATTGCTTCGTCATTGAAGGACGACTCTGCGTAAATGTCAGTAATATACATATTTACTCCCGAGAGTATATTATTTGATATGATCTTCGATATATTCGCTCATTTTTGCTATTGTTCTGAGATTTGTAACCTCGTCATCGGGTACAACGATACCGAACTTGTCCTCGATAGTCATAAGAAGCTCTACTACGTCAAGAGAGTCTGCACCGAGGTCATCAATTATGTCTGTATCGGGTGTAATATCTGCGGGGTTAACCTTGAGCTGCTTAGCAATTGCTTCAATAATCTGTTCTATCATGCTTACTATCCTTTCTTAAATAGAAGTTAAAATTAATCTGTTTTATTTTACACTTATTTTCATAATTTGTCAACTATACAAAGATAAATGTTAATTTTTTTCTTTGACTGAATTCGCTATTGACTCACACTTTTGCGTCGGTTAAAATATAGAATAGAAACCAAAGGAGATGCCCATGAAAAAACTATTAGCACTAACGCTCGCCCTGAGCCTTTTATTTACAAATTTATCTTTTGCATCAATTGCCTCTTTTTCTATTGATTATCCTCTTGCTGAAGGACTCACCTACATAGAAACCACCGAAACTGTGGGCGAAGACCTACCAAGCCACAGCTATACCTTTAAGTATACACCGGGACTTTCAACGTTTCCCATTGTGGCATGGGGTAAGAGTCAGAAGTCAAGAAAAACGCTTTTGAAAATTGCCGAGCTCTATGGCGATGAAACCGTGGCGGGTATAAACGCTGACTTTTTCAGCTTTTATACAGGTATTCCCATGGGGTGCATGATAAGCGAAGGAAGATTTCTATCTTCTCCCGTCAACAATAACGCCCTTGCGGTTTTCGAGGACGGCACTCTCTTCATAGGTAAGCCCGATATTACAACAAAATTAACCTACGGCGACAAAGAATATAATTTTTACTATAATAAATATCCTCAGATATATTCACTTTACGTCATGGACAGTACCTACTACGAAAGTACCGCTTCTGATTTTCCTTGTATAGAAATAGTGTTGAACCCCGAGAACGAAAATCTATATGTCAATTCAACTACAAAATGCAGAGTAACCGAAGTTTTTAAAGACACCTATAATAATCCTATACCAGACGACTGCTTTGTACTTACAGTCCCTCAAAATCACGCATCGTTTTCCGATTTTGAAAACGTAAGAATAGGGGAGACACTTTATATCGACGTAGCAGGCTCTTCTCCTTGGGACAGTGCCACCTACGTAATAGGCGGTGGTGACGTAATCGTCGAAAATTCTCAGTTTATTCCCGAAACCGTTGATGAGTACAGCGATAAGGTAAGGTATGCAAGAACGGCTGTGGGTATATGCGAGGACGGTAGCGCACTTTTCTTTGCAGTCAACGGCAAGAAAGCAGGTTATAGCTCGGGCATGACCCTCGAGGAGCTGGCAAACACTCTTATTTCCATGGGGGCGGTGACAGTTCTTAACCTTGACGGTGGAGGCTCCACAACAGTTGGAGTCAAGATGCTGGGCGAGGACGAAATGCAGGTTATGAACTATCCCACCGACGGATATCCACGAGGAATTTCCAACGCCATACTGTTTCTTAATACTGCAACTCCCGACGGCATACCCTCAAACGCTGTTCTTTTCCCGAACTTCTATTTTATATTAAATAACACTACAATTGATATAGACGAGGTGTTTTTTGACTCCTCTATGGCACTTATAGAAGATGCCGTACCTAAGGAAAGTATTTATACGTCACTTAGTGAAGGGGTAGAATTTGTAGACAGAAGGCTTCACGTTTTACATTCCGACCTTTACGAAAGAACTGTCAAGGCAGATTACGTCTTTGACAATGACAAGACCTTTTCAGACACAAAAAAGCTTTACGTTCCAAATACCGTTGACACGATTTACCTGTCTGCCGACGAAAGAGTGCTTAACGTAGGTGAAAGCACTGTTATCGATGTGTTCGCTGAGTATAACGGCTTTGACGCTGTCAGCTCCCTTCAGTCTTATAATTGGAGTTTTACCGAAAACAACGTTGAAGTCCTCGGCGATGGCGTCATTGCTGAAAATGACGTGGCAAGATTTTATGCCGACGGCACCTTGCAAATTCTCACTTATACTCTCTTTACGTCAGCTACTCTTACAGCTGAATATGGAGGCGTGACGGCAGAGGTTACAGTTTACGTGGGATTTCCCGATACTGTCATTGATTCCTATGAGTGGCTTGAAGAGGGGGGAGAGGGCTTTAGAAGTGAGAGGGCTCTTACCTTTGAAGAAAATGAGTACAACTACGAATCCCCAATAAAGCTGGAGCTCATACCACCTTCTGTTTCAATAATGTATAAAGGCGAGTTTACAGGCGAAGCGAGTGTTGTGATTATAACGTCAAGTGGAGACGAATTTACTCTTCCGTACAGAGTTGACACCGATTATTCTAAGGTGACGGGATGGACAAAGCTTACGGCTCTGCTTCCTATTGGTCTCAAGGATGCTATCTTTATTAAATCACCATTCACGTCAAGGTTTTTAAAAAATGTGACGGTTGATGAGCTAACAGCTCATTATGGCTATAAGGTTCCAACGTTTGATGATACCGCCGACAGTTGGGCAAAGGACTATATAGAGTCTGTATACGAAATGGGGCTTATCTCCGGCTACGTTGAAGACGGTAAGACGCTGTTTTCACCAAGCCGTGATATAACGAGAGCCGAGTTTGCCAAGCTTGTAACGGCATTTAAAAACCTTTCTTATGACTTGTCTCCCGAAAATATACCCACCTTTAACGATAGCGACAAAATACCCGAGTGGGCAATTGAGTACGTCACAGCCGTGTCCCAGAATAATATTATGAACGGCAGGGCAGAATCGGACGGAAGTCTCACCTTTGCCCCAAGTGACCCCATAACACGAACGGAAGCCATGCTGGTGCTATCCAGACTTATGCCCGAGGGAGGCACTATTTTCCCACTGACCTTTTCTGACAGCAGCACAGTTCCCTCATGGGCAAGAGAGGGCGTTGAAAAAGCAGTTTCCGCAGGAATTATTACAGGCTACGACGACAATACTATAAGACCTCAAAACAATATAACAAGAGCGGAAGTAGCAGTTGTTTTTTCAAGACTTTATTCATACGTCTATGAAAAATTCGTTACACCCGAGGATTTGGAAAAGGAAGGCGAAACGTCATCATCGGTCTTTAACCCACTTGCGTGAAAGACAAAAAAGAACTCGGCACATCTTTCGATGTGCCGAGTATTTTTTTTGTTTATTCGTTAACTTCAATAGGTGCGCCAAGCTTAATTGCTTCCGGGGGAATTACAACCTCAGGTGCTGTCCAGGTGTCTTCATTTTGAATGATTTCACTGCTTTGAAGACCGATTACAACCTTTGCTCTGAGAGGAGCTCCTGTTGTTGATGTACCGCCGTAGGTGTAGCTGAAGTCACCTGCAGGAACTGTTACAGAACCGCCAATGAGGTCGGTGATGTCCTCAACCTTGTGGTAGTTGTAGTAAGAGTAAGAAGTAATTACACCGTTGCTGTTTTTATTTTCTACTACTTCTTTTTCATAATAATTCCTGTAAGCCTTACCTTCGTTAGGGAGATATTCAATGTACTCACCGCTGTTAAGCGTTGTGCCGAAGGTAATTGTTCCACAACTATTGCCTTCGCTGTCTGCGATTGTAACGCTGGGATTACTTGCGGGAGCATCTGTTAAAGTACACGCTCTGATGTCACCTATCACAACACCTGTGCAATCGCCTGTCTTTGATATCTGTATAGCTCCAATTGACGAAACCGCTGGAGTATTTCTGTAAGTTTGATAATTGACGTTGTAAGTAGTAAATCCATCAAACGAATATCCGTCATAATCTGCATTATCTGCATCCATCAATATGA
>JAZNZV010000016.1:0-3315 GCA_045595105.1 Eubacteriales bacterium
TACCACCGATATGAGTTATCATAACCGATGGGTCGAGGCGGTTTTCGCTTATAAGGTCAACGATGTCCTTCATGTCCTCGGGAGTACTTCCGCTTGTGCCTGTCACGTGATGCTGAGCATAGTGAACGTTATAGAAATTGAAGTTAGCGCTGAAATTCTTGTCAAGAGGACCTGCAAAGAAGTTAAGAGAGCCGTCAAAGCCAAGTATTGCATCACCAAGCTCTACAACTGCAGGAACGGGAGCGTATACGAATACGTCGTCAAATCCCTTGCCACCCGAAATCTCAAGAAGCTGGTCCTTGTCGGAGGTGTTGGCAAATATAAGCTCAATTCCGTCCTTCTTCGCTTCTTCGGGGGAGAAGATAGACTTGGCACGGTTGAGTCTTGCGTCGTCAAGGTCGGTTACAACAACCTGAGAGGGCTTTATGCGTCCGTGAAGAGCGATATCGATAGCCACAAGACCCATAGGTCCACAGCCTGCAAGAATAGCAACCCTTCCGCCTTCCTTAATTCCGATTACGTGGTCATAATTTTCGTCAAGGTGGAAGCTTGCCTTGTATCCTCTGATAACACATGATGCAGGCTCGATAAGAGAGCCCTTGAAGTAACAGTCACTGTTTAACTTCATAAGGAAGTTATTGTCAAGTATGTGCTCGTAAACGATAGAGTAGGTGGATACACCGCCTATCTCCTCAAAGGTATAGCCTACTGTCTGAGGACCGCCGAGATATGCAAGAACGGGAGGCATTACAACCTTGTCTCCAACCTGAAACTTGTCCTTCCACTTGTCACCAACCTCAACGACCTCGGCACAGAACTCGTGACCTACAATAACGGGGTGCTCAGCAACGTTCTCGGGAACTCTGAGATGCTTTGCACCTTGGAGTATAGTCTTATGAGTGGACATACATACGCTGTCTGAAATAATCTTTATGAGGATTTCACCCGAGGTAATGGGACGAAGCTCAAACTCCTCGAGTCTTACGTCATTTTCTCCGTAAAGACGGACTGCTCTTGTTTTCATATTATCACCTTATATCCTTCCTGCGCTTCCAAAGGTGTGAAGCTTTTCTCTTACAACCTCTTTCATCATCTTCATAGCGTCTTCATATACGATAAAGGGCCAGGTTGAGGGATTTGTGATGTTGTTGAGAGTGTCACGAAGTCCCTTGTTGAGAGCATAAAGCACGTCGGAATAAATGTTTATTTTTGTAATTCCGTGGTGGATAGCGTTTTGCATCTGGTCGTTAGGGGTACCGCTTCCTCCGTGAAGAACAAGAGGTCTGTCACAAACTGCAGTAATTTCGTCAAGTCTGTCAATTCTCAGCTCGGGAGTTTTCTGATATACACCGTGGGAGGTACCGATAGCAACGGCAAGAGCATCAACGTCGGTTATCTCAACGAATTTTGTTACCTCTTCGGGAACTGTCAGGCTTTCACCGGGGTCTGTGTCTGTTCCTGTCTCGCTGATGCTTCCAACACTTGCGTTTCCTACGTGTCCAAGCTCAGCCTCAACGGTAATACCTTTCTTGTGTGCGTATTCCGTTACGATAGCGGTGTTCTTTGCGTTTTCGTCAAAGGGAAGCACCGAGCCGTCGTACATTACCGAGCTGTATCCGTTGTCACAGCCGTACTTTATAAAGTCAATATCTGTTGCGTGGTCCATATGTAAGCAAACAGGCACCTTGAAATAATCGGAAGCACCTCTCACCATAGAAGAGAGAAGCTGAAGGTTTCTGCCTTGAGTATCACAGCCCAGAGTCATAAGAAGGGCAGGGGACTTTTCCTCTTCGCAGGTCTCGAGAATTGCCTTCATCATTTCATAGTTACTTACGTCAAAAGCGGGAATAGCATAATGATTTTTCTTAGCATCATTAAGCATTTCTTTCATGGTTACAAGCATATTTTTACACCTCTTATTTTTTATTTGATTAGATTATATCACCTAATTTAACATTTGTCAATTACAAATGTTAAATTGTTGACATTTTGTCAGTAAAATGATATACTCATAAAAGACTAAAGAGGTGAAATTATGGAAAACTCAAAAAAGCAGATGGCAGAAGCGGCGGTATTGTATTACGAAAAGGAATATACTCAGCAGGAAATAGCAAACCTTATGGGGCTGTCGAGACAGACAGTTTCAAAGCTTTTGACAGATGCGGTAAAAGAGAATATAGTTGAAATAAAAATAAATAATCCCGACAATTACTGTCGGGAGCTGGAAAATTCTATTGTAGAAAAGTTCGGGATAAAAAATGCGGTGGTTTGCTCGGTTTCTACCAAGGATGAGACTGTAAGACGTACTATGACCGTGAGAAAAGCATTGGAGTACCTTAGACCCATAATCGAAAAGGGCAAGCAGAATATAGGTATTTCTTGGGGTAGAACTATTAAGTCTTTTATAGAGGAGCTGTCAGACGTAGGACCGTCAAGTAATACCGTCTTTCCTCTCTTTGGTGCCACCGACCAGGAAGAGCCTTGCTTTCTTTCTAACGAGCTTGCACGAAGCTTTGCCGACAAGACGGGAGCGAAGGTTAAGTATGCGTGGTTCCCATATCTTCCCGATAGCGTTGACGACAAGGAGCTTTTCAAGAAAACCTCTTATTATGAAAAGATATCCGAGCTTTGGAAAAGCATTGATTTAGCCATAGTCGGAATAGGCAACTCGGAGATGATAGGAACCTTCGGAAAGGTATTTGGATACGCTGATAACAGCGGTAACGCAGTAGGGGATATATCTACACACTTTTTTGACAGTGAAGGAAATTTTGTGGATTTGTATGAAAACACCCTTTGCGCTTCTAAAGAGAATATAAAGAGCGCTAAGAATACGGTTGCAATAGCCTGCCTTGATAACAAGAGCGAAGCTATTGAAGGCGCACTTAAAACAGGACTGATAGATACTCTTATAACAGATGAATATACAGCAAGAAAAGTTTTATCAAAGTAAGGAGACAAAATGATTACAGCAATTTTTTCAACCTTAGCTTCCTGGTTTTTGGGACTTGTCATTGATGCCAACCTCGGCTCAGGTGATTATGCGGGAATGTTCTCACTGAGAGTTCTTTTCCCTATACTCGTCATGGGCTCGTTTATACTTTGGAAGATAGAAAAGAAATAAAAAAAGATTTCCGACTTTTGTCGGAAATCTTTTTTTATTTCTTACTTATTCTTAAGCTGTTCAAGAACTTCTCTTGTAATTCTTGCAACAAGCTCGTCGGTAGCCTTAACTCCGTAGCTAACGGCAGTGCCACAACTTCCGAAGAGCTCAAGCTTCTTGATAACTGCCTTCTTGATAGCTTCAACAGAGTA
>JAZNZV010000017.1:0-15711 GCA_045595105.1 Eubacteriales bacterium
AGCATCCATATTTGTGATTCTGTCAGCATATTTTTCAATGTAAGGATGCTCGGGAGCCATTACCATAAAGGTAACGCCGAACATTGTGTCGGGACGGGTCGTGTAGATGCGGAGGCTGTCGTCTGTGCCGCTGAGCTTGAAGTTTGCAAAAGCACCCTCCGAGCGACCGATCCAGTTTTCCTGCTGCATCTTTATGTTGGGCAGATAATCTACGTCCTTAAGACCGTTAAGAAGCTTTTCAGCATATTCTGTGATGCGCAGATACCAAACGTCCTTGGACTTCTGCACGATCTGGCTGTGACAGATATCGCACTCGCCGCCCTGCGGATCCTGCGTGGAGAGCACGCACTTACAGTGAGGGCAGTAGTTTACAAGAGCGGTGTCACGGAAAGCAAGCCCTTTTTTGAAGAGCTCGAGGAATATGTGCTGAGTCCACTTGTAGTAGTTTTCATCGGTGGTATCGATAACTCTCGACCAGTCGAAGGAGAAGCCTACTCTCTTCAACTGATTTGTGAACTTCTCAATGTTTGCATCTGTAAGTATTCTGGGGTGTGTGTTGAATTTGATAGCCGAGTTTTCGGTAGGAAGACCGAAGGCGTCAAATCCTATGGGGAAGAGAACGTTATAGCCCTGCATTCTCTTTTTACGGCTGATGACCTCAAGACCCGAATAAGCCTTGATGTGTCCTACGTGCATTCCCGAGCCACTGGGGTAGGGGAATTCAACCAGTCCGAAGAATTTGGGCTTTGTTGAATGGTCTTCTGCCTCGAAAACCTTTGCTTCATCCCATTTGTCTTGCCATTTTTTCTCAATTTGTTTAAAATTATACGCCATTTTATTGTACCTCTTTATGATAAAAGATTAGTTATGTCTATGTCATCCGCATCTGCCCAAAGCTTTTCAAGGTTATACTTTGCTCGGGCGTCACGGCTGAAAACGTGAACGATTACACTGTTATAGTCGATGACTATCCACTCAGACGCTCCGTGTCCCTCACGTCTGTCGGCATTTATTCCATTTTCCGAAAGCTTGAATTCAAGCTCGTCGGCAAGGGCTGATACCTGTGTGTTATTTGCTCCACAGGCAAGCACGAAATAGTCGGCAATTACCGTCTGCTTTTCAATTCCGAGAAGCTTTATGTTAAATGCCTTTTTGCTGTCAAGTATCTTTATTATATCTTCTGCAAGTGTTTTTGCTTCAATCATTTGTTTCATTCCTTTCGGTTTCGGGATATGTATCTGATGTGGGCTCTTCTGCGACGATATCTCCGCTTTCAACAAGGTCGCCCCAGTTCACGGTGTCTTCACTTTCAACAGTGACGTCGTCGGTAGGCTCTTCAACTTCAATAGGTGTTTCGTCCTCCACGGGCTCGCCCTCAACGGGAGATTCTTCCCCGGTAAGCTCGCCACCTTCGGTGGGCTCGTCTTCTTCCTCAGCTGGTGTATCGCCTTCCACAGGGTCTGTGGAGGGCGGTGTTACAGGCTTGGGTCTTGCAACGATAATGCTTGGTTGGTCGTTTTCGATATCCTTGGCAGTAAGTCCGTTGGTGTCAACAACGTTGTATTCACTTCTCATCTGCTCGGAGAGGGTCACGTGATTTTCTGTCACGTCAACGTTATAGAGATTGAACGCCTTATTTACAATTTCAAGGTTTTCCTTCATATAGAGCGTATACATGGAAGCACCGCCCTTGGTGAAGAAGGACTCACCCGGTGCAGTATAGAAGGTTATGGAGTCGTCGGAAAGCTTTCCGAAATCAATCTTTTTAAGATAACCTACAATGTCTGTAAGGCTGACGCCTGTTGTTGAATATTTGATAAGATTTGAAGCCACTCCCGTCAGACTTTCAAGTGAGAACCATTCGGGAGAGAGGAGCTTTTCCACAAGAGCGGAAAGGTAAATCTTCTGTGCCGAAACTCTTCCAAGGTCACCGAGAACGTAAGTGTTTCTGAATCTTACAAACTGCTCGGACTGATTGCCGTTGAGGGTCTGAGGACCTTTTTTAAGGTTGATATAAAGATTTTGTGCTTCGTCCTTATAATTCATATCGAAGGGAACGTCAACGTATACTCCTCCGATTGAGTCGATAATTTTCACAAAGCCGTTGAGGTCTATCATAAAATAGTTGTCAATTGTAATTCCGAAGGTGTCCTCAATTGTACCTTCAAGGTATTTCACCGACTCGTGAGATGCCTCTGAATGAGACATTGAACGAATGTTCTTCATATATGCAAAAGCATAAATGGCATTGATACGCTTGCTTTGACCAACGTTTATAGGGTCTTCCACGTAGGTGTCACGGGGAATTTGAAGTATATTTATTTTTTGGGTTGCGGCATCGAAGTTGACAACCATAATGACGTCGGTGTTGGAGCCAACTCTGTCCTTACCAACCACAAGAATATTGTATTCGTTTTTGTTTCTTATAATCTTGTCGTCAGTCTCTCCCACAAGGGAGCCGTTTCCAAAGAAGTCGGCAAGAGTGTAGACTGTTCCAAGAGTCGGTTCTCTGAAATATCGGTAGACGGTTTCAAAATTATAAGCGTTCTTCTTTCCGAAGGCTTTCATAAATCCGCTTTCGTCAAAGGGATTTGACCCCTCGTCGATGGAGGGCGTCATAAAAAGAAATGATAATACAAGGGTGAGAAGAACTACGGCAATCACGCCAAGGATTATAAAGCCTTTTTTGTGACTCTTTTTTACTTCTTTTTTTATATCTCGCCTTGCTCGGCGTGTCTTTTGTTTTTTCATTTTTTTCCTCTTAGCGCATTCAGTGCGCTGACGGTACGTGGGTGGATATAGCTTTGTTTTCTTTCAAGATAGCTTAGAGTGTTTTCCAGTATTCTTATAACGCTGTCAAGAAGAATATAATATTTTTCTGTTCTTGTTTTACTTTCTCCAAGCTCACGGTGAAGTCTTTCACGCTCGGTGACACATGCAGGATGAGTACGTGTCTCTTCGGTGTAGTCGGACACAAACACTATCATGTCGAGAAGTGACATATCGGGGTGTGCCGTGGTGTGTCTCTCTATCATAGAGACCACGTCTGCTCCTTCAAAAAGCTCTTTTTTTGCAAATTCAGCGCCTGTCAAGGCATGAAGTGTTTCGGGACTTTTCAAGTCTTCGTCGGTCAAATCGGGCTTTAGCTCAAGGTGCTCTGCGACGGTGAGCTTTTTTGTCACGTCGTGCAAGAGAGACGCTCTCGACACGTCATCCTTGAAGTCGGGGCAGAGAAGGTCGGCAAGCCACAACGCTTCCTCTTCAACCTTCAAGGTATGAAGAAAACGCTTTTCGGGAAGTCTTTCTCTTATGAGATTTATGATATCCTCTCTTGACTTTTTCTTTTCATAAAGATGGTGCTCTTTTATATATTCAGCAACGTGGGGACTTTCAAAGGTCACGCCGTCTTTTTTATCTTTTCTCAGCGCCGTTGACGATATTTCTATATGAGGAGCATTCAGCACCTCGATTTTTGCACCGTGCTCTCTTTGGTATTTTTCCTTGAAGGCGAGAACTTTATCCCCGTCATCTTCACGGCTCATTACCGCAATGACTGTGCTTTTAAAAATATACTCCGCTTTGTACCAGCTGTCAAGTGTAAAGAACATATCGCTTCCCACGAAAAGATAAGGTTCTCTTTCTTGAAGCGCCTCAAGTGTATTGGCGGTATAGCTTTTTTTACCCGTCACCTCGAAAAGGCGTCTCTCAATATCGCTGAATATTATCTTGGCACGACAGCCCGAAAAGGCAAGACGGCACATTTCCAGTCTATCCTCAAAGGATGCGGAAAGCTCGGGTGTATTTTTGTGGGGTGAAACAAAAGATGGGATAACGTACACACAGTCAAGACCCAGCTTGTCTATGAAAGTATCAAGCGCAAGACGGTGTCCTTCGTGGGGAGGATTAAAGCTTCCTCCGAAAATACCTGTTTTCATTACCTTGGAAGAACTATCTTCTTGTTTTTCTTGCTTTCTCGGTAGAGCACGAATTTTGTGCCGATGACCTGAACCACCTCGGATGACGTAGCCTCGGCAATTTCGCCTGCGGCAAAATGCGGTCCGTCAACAAAGGTTTCAAGAGTTTTTATTTTAACGATTTCACGCTTTTCAAGAGCTGAGTCAACCTGTGCTATAAAATTTTCATCAATACCACCCTTGCCAAGCTGAAAAATAGTGTCCTCATTGGAGGCGATTGATTTGAGAAATGCTCTCTGTTTACTTGTCATTTTTGTACCTTTCTTAATGAATGCATGGCATTCATTAATTGAAAGTTGATAGTTGAAAGTTGAAAATTAAGGAAATTTTGCTGTAGGCAAAATCAAAAATTATAGTAAATTTTCCTTTGGAAAATTATCCGAAGCTTTCCACTTTCCACTCTCCACTTTCCATTTATTTGTATTTTTCGTTCAGCACCTTCGCCAGTGCCTCAAAGGCTCTTGCACGGTGACTTATTTTATTCTTTTCTTCTCGGGGGAGTACTCCGAAGCACTCGTTTGCCTCATAAGAGAAGAAGAGGGGGTCGTAGCCGAAACCGCCGTTACCTTCAGCCTTATGAAGTATTCTTCCCTTGACCTCACCTCTTGTTACAAAGGAAGTATCTTTAGAGATAAAGGCAACTGCCGCTACGAACTGTCCGTCACGGTTTTCCTTATCCTCAAGATTTTTCAAAAGAAGTGCGTTGTTGTCGTTATCGTCGGCGTCAAATCCGTCCTTTGAAGCGTATCTCGCCGAGTAAATACCGGGTGCGCCGTCAAGCGCATCGACCTCAAGACCCGAATCATCGGCAAATGAGGGGAGAGACGATTTCTTAAAAGCGGCACTTGCTTTTATCATAGCGTTTTCTTCAAAGGTCTTGCCGTCCTCAATGATTTCACCCTCGAAGCCGATATCATCGAGAGTGAGTATTTTAAATTCAAAGTTAAGATGACGGGAGAGAATGTCTGCAACCTCTCCTGCCTTATGCTTATTTCGTGATGCAAATACAAATTCTACCATAATATTCCTCTGCATTATTCAAATAAAGCTTTAACGTAATCCTGGGGTACGAAGGGTCTCAGGTCCTCCTGTCCTTCGCCAACTCCTATGAATTTTACGGGGATACCCAGCTCCTCTTTAACCGAGAAGACGATACCGCCCTTTGCCGAGCCGTCAAGCTTAGTGAGAACAAGTCCTGTAAGTCCTGCAGAGCTTTTAAATTCCTTGGCTTGATTTACGGCATTTTGTCCTGTGGTTGCGTCAAGGACGAGAAGAGTCTCACGGGAGGCTTCGGGAAGCTCACGCTGTATAACTCTGTCAATTTTTGATAACTCGTCCATAAGATTTTTCTTGTTGTGGAGTCTGCCTGCGGTGTCAATGATAAGAACGTCGGCGTTTTTCTTCTTTGCCGCACCTATGGCATCGTAAACAACGGCGGCAGGGTCGGAGCCCTCGCTCTGCTTTATCATTTCCACTCCTACTCTGTCAGCCCATATTCCAAGCTGGTCGATAGCCGCCGCACGGAAGGTATCGGCTGCCGCAAGAATGGGGGTCTTACCCTCGCTCTTGAGGTAGGACGCAATTTTAGCAATAGACGTGGTCTTACCTACACCGTTAACTCCGATAACGAGTATTACCGAAGGCTTGGTGGAAAGGTTGAGAGGCACGGTGTCGCTTTCGAGCTTGGAGGCGAGAATGTCGAAGAGCGCTGCTTTTGCAACGTCTCCCTCTTTAATCTTTTCACTCTTTATACGCTCCTTGAGCTCGTCAATTACGCTTTCAGTCAAGTTTACGCCCATATCCGCAAGGATAAGAGTTTCTTCAAGCTCGTCGAAAAAGTCATCGTCGAAGCTTGACAGTCCCGAGAAAATGCTCGAAACCTGACTTATAAGTGCGGTCTTAGTTTTCATAAGACCGCTTTTAAGTTTTTCAAAAAATCCCATTAATTCATTTCTCCCCCGTATTCACTAAGGTTTACTCTGAGGTAGTCGGAAACGCCCTTTTCCTGCATAGTAATGCCATAGAGCATGTCCGCCGCCTCCATAGTTCCTCGACGGTGTGTGATAACTATAAACTGTGTTGACATAGAATAACGCTTAAGATACTCTCCAAATCGGTTAACGTTGGCATCGTCAAGGGCAGCCTCAATTTCGTCGAATATGCAGAAGGGAGAGGGAGATACCTTGAGGATCGCAAGGTAAAGAGCGATAGCTACAATACTCTGCTCGCCACCCGAAAGGAGGGATAAGCTTTTTATTATCTTGCCCGGAGGCTGAACGTTTATGTCAATGGTGCATTCAAGCACGTCCTCACCGCTGACAACGATCTCGGCAGTGCCTCCTCCGAAAAGCTCGGTGAAGGTCTCACGGAACGCCTTTTGTATCTTGACAAGAGCCGTGGAGAAGGTGTCACGCATGGTATTTTCAAGGGTGAGAATAAGCTTTTCAAGACTTCTCTTAGCGCTTTCCGCATCGTCGAACTGACCTTTGAGGAAGTCGTAGCGCTCTTTTGTTTCACGGTACTCCTCAATAGAGTCAAGGTTTACCGAGCCAAGCTTCTTCATCTCGGCTCTCAGCACCGAGAGTCGCTCTTCCTTTTCTTCCTTGGAAAGGGTGTGGTTGGAATGAGCACTGGCGGCAAAGATGACAGCCGTGTCGAAGTCCATTTCGTAATCCTCTGCAAGGCGGGTGAGAATATTTATTTTTTCTTTTTCAAGCTCTTCGCTTCTCGCCTTGAACTGAGTGTAAAGTCTGAAAGCATTTTCCTTTTCCTCGGTGAGCTGTTTCTGATTTACACGCATGGACATGGAGTCGGCTTCAAGCTTGGAGGCTGTGTCGGTGTGAGTCTTTATTTCCTCGTCCTTAGCCTTGATATCCTCTTCAACCTTTATTTTTTCAAGCTTCATGTTAGCCACGAGAGTATCGGTGTTCTGAGAGCGCTCAAAGAGCTCCTTCACCCTTCTCTCGCCCTCTTTCAAGGCATTTTCAATGTCGGAAAGAGTATTATCGGCAGAGTTTATTCGCTCCTTTGCCGATGCAATGGCAATCTCGGTCTCACCCTTTGACGAGCCAAGAGCGGTTACCTCTTCCATGAGAGTGAAGATTTCTGTCTTTATTCTGTCCTCACGCTCTTCGGAAAGTCGTACCCTTTCACGGGCAGAATTTACGTCGGCTTCAAGCTTTTTGCCCTTTTCAATAATAGACGAAAGGTTATCGCTTGTAACGTCGGAGGTTTCGAGTATCTTATTATATTCTTCGGTTATGTCAAGAAGTCTCTTCTTCAAGGCTGTGAGTCTTTCATCGTAAACGTCAGCCTGACGAAGAAGCTCGTCCTCACGCTTTTCAAGGAGCTCAACGTCTCTTTCAAACTCAAGGAAGGAGTTTTGTATCTCTTCTCTGTTAGTTGAAACTATTGCTATTTCAGCATTGATCTTAGCAATGCGCTTTTCTATTTCCCGAGCCTCGCTCTCAAGCTTTTCTATATCTGCACGGCGAGTGAGAATAGCGCTGTTTTTAAGGCTCTGTCCTCCTGTGAAGGAACCGCCTGCGTTTATAAGCTGACCGTCAAGAGTGATTATTCTCACCTTGAAGCCTGTCCTTCTTGCAATATCGTTTGCAGAGTCAATGTCGGTTGCAACTACCGTTCTTCCAAGAAGGCTTCTGACGATACCACGGTATTTTTCGTCGCATCTTATAAGCCTTGACGCTACCGAGATAAAGCCCTTCATTGATGAAATATCACGGTCGTCGGTCTCGTTGCCGTTGACGGTAGTGAGGGGGAGGAAGGTGGCTCTTCCCTGATTTGTGCGCTTGAGATAGGCTATTGCTTCCTTAGCGCTTCTTTCGTCGTCAACGACGATGTTCTGCATCTGTCCGCCAAGACAGGTCTCAATGGCGGTGATATATTCGTTATCGGTTACGATAAGCTTGGAAATAGGGCCGTGTATTCCCTTGAGGTCGGAGGATACTACCGCCTTGACGCTTCCCGAAAAGCCGTCGAGAAGTCTGTCCATTCTCTGAAGAGTTTCACGGCGCTGATTTACTTCGAGAAGCTTCAGCCTTTCCTTCTGCTTAATTTCATTTTGCTCTGCCTCTTCGTTTTTCAGCCTTTCAATGTCGGTGTGTCCCTTGTCGAGAGCCACACTCTTCTTTGCAAGGTCCTCTGTGACAGAGTCAAGCTCATCGTCTATCTTCTTCTTTTCTCTCTTGGCATCGGAAAGATTTTTTTCGGCATCTGCCTTTTCCTTTCCTACTGCTTCCAGTCTTTCACGGCGAATGACGTTGTAGCTTTCGCCCTCCTTTTGCATAAGGTCGTTTTCACTCTTTTGCAAAAGCACCTTTTCAAGGGCTTCCTTTTCCTTGTCGGTATCCTGCCCCGCCTCTTCAAGCTCTTCACGCTTTCTTGAAGCAAGGTCATTCTTACCCTCTATTTCCTTTTCTATTTCCGAAAGCTTGTTTTCGCTGACGGAGATTGAGGCGATAAGCTCCTCTTTTTCCTTTGTGAGAGAGGTACGGCGTGCAAGGCTGTCCTCCTTTTCCTTTTCAAGCTCCTTTACACTCTCGTCAAAGTGGGAGATATCGTTTTCGTATATGGATATGGAGGACTGAATATTCGCAAGTCTTGTAACAAGCTCGTCCCTTTCTCCTCTGAGGGTGCCCTCCAGCATCTTTTCCTTTTGAACCTTGAGATAGTTTTCCTCAACCTCACGGTCGATTTCGGCAAGCTTTTCCTCGGCTCTCTCAAGTCTCTCGTTCTGCTCGGCTGTGCTCTTGTCGGCAACCGATTTTTCCTTGTCTATGTCGGCAATGCGCTCGGCAAAGCTGGACACCTCAAGCTCGGTGCGTTCCTTCTTGAGAACAACGTACTTCGACGCCTTTTCACTCTGACGTTCAAGAGAGGGCAGACGGGATTCTACCTCACCTAAAATATCGCTTATTCTCGTTAAGTTGTCAGTTGTCTTTTCAAGCTTGCTTGATGCTTCCTTACGCTGATATCTCAGCTTGGAGATACCTGCCGCTTCCTCGAAGATACCTCGTCTTTCATCGCTCTTGGTACTGATAACGTCGGCTATTTTACCCTGTCCGATTACAGAGTATCCCTCTCTGCCTATACCTGTGTTGAGGAATATGTCAACGATGTCACGAAGTCTTACTTGCTTTTGATTTATGTAATATTCACTTTCACCCGAACGGTAAAGTCTTCTGCAAACGTTTATTTCGTCGGAGTCGAAGGTGGAACGGCGGTCGGTGTTGTCAAGAGTCATAACTACCTCGGCGTAGCCTGCAGGCTTACGCTTGGCGGTGCCGTTGAAAATAACGTCCTCCATTTTGGAGCCTCTCAGACTCTTAGGAGACATTTCTCCAAGTACCCATCTCACGGCATCGGATATATTGGATTTACCGCTTCCGTTAGGCCCTACAATGGCAGTGATACCTCTGTCAAAGGATATGACAGTCTTGTCGGGGAATGATTTAAAGCCGTGCATGGTGAGTGCTTTTAAAAACATCGATGTACCTCCTTTCTCCATATTTTACATATTTCGGCATATATACAAATATTATATAACGAATGAGTGAAAAAAGCAAGGGTAAATTACAATTCATTATTCTTAAATAACAGATACAAGTATTCCTATTGCAATTCCCAAAAGAGTGAAGAGTATAGCACGACCGATTTCAACACCGTGATGCTTTTTCTTACCTCGGCTTTCCTCTTCCAAGTCTCTTATTATCTTTTTCGCCGCTTCCACGGGACTTTTTTCCTTTCTGTCGAAAACGGCGTTTTCCTTTACCACGAAGAATGCCTCGTCGAACATTTTAGAGTCGGGATTTTTCATAACCACTACACGTCTGTTAAAGCCTTTTATCATTTTATCACACCTCGAATAAGAAATATTTACCATTATTTTGCATAAAATTTCTGATTTTATACAAAACGTTAAAAAAGTTTTTGTTGACAAAGACATTTTTATATATTATTATTGTAGACAATGCGGAGGGGAGGCTTTCACGTGGCATACAGCGGATTTATTTATTCCGACGACAACAAGCGATATCATACACAGAATTACCACCTGAGACATACCTTCGGCAGTAAGGTCACAAAGATATCACTCGATGCAGGCTTTACCTGTCCCAATATTGACGGCAGGTGCGGAGTGGGAGGCTGTATATACTGCCTCAACGGAAGCGGAAGCGCTTCAAGGCTTGACCTTCACTCTCAGTTTCTCGAGGTTCGGGAAAAAATGAGGGAGAAGTGGGACAGCGATAAATATATTATTTATCTTCAGGCACATACTAACACCTATGCCGACCTTGACACCTTAAAGAGAATATACTACGAGGTGCTTTCCTTCGAGAATGCGGTGGGTCTTTCGGTTGCCACCAGAGCCGACTGCCTTGACGAGGAGATAGCCGACCTGCTTTTTGAAATATCAAAGAACACCTACCTGAACGTGGAGCTGGGGCTTCAGAGCACCTTTGACGAAACGGCACGCCTTATAAACCGAGGGCATACCTACGATACCTTTCTTCAAGGCTACGATATGATGAAGAAGCGTGACATCAAGGTGTGCGTCCACCTTATCAACGGTCTTCCCGGTGAGGACTATGACATGATGATGGAGAACGTGAAGAGGGTCAATTCCCTTGAGCCCTTCAGCATAAAGCTCCACCTTCTGCACGTGCTTTGGGGAACACCCTTGGCGAGAATGTACGAGAGGGGAGAGTTTCAGACCTTCGAGCTCTTTGACTACGTAAAGCTCATTTGCGACCAGCTTGAATATATAAGACCCGAAACCGTCATTCAGAGACTTACGGGAGACGGAGATAAGGAGCACCTTATTTCCCCTCTTTGGAGCATGAAGAAGTTCGTTGTCCTTGACGAGATAGATAAAGAGCTTGAAAGAAGAAAAACCTTTCAGGGAGAAAAGCTATGATAATAACATCAAGAAAAAATCCCATGGTACAATGGGCATATTCCCTTCGTGACAAAAGGGTAAGAGACTCTGAGGGCGTTTTCTTCACCGAGGGCAAGAAGCTTTACGACGAGGGCATTATGTCGGGCAGAGTTCCCGTGACGGCGTTTGTGCTGAAGGAATACTGTGAAGTTAAAGCCGAGGAGCTTTATGAAGTAAGCCCCGAGGTTTACGACAAGATAACCGATGAAAAATCACCCGAGGGTATTTTCGCAGTATGGAAAAAGCCCGAGTTTGATGATAACAGAAAAAGGTCCTCTGTAATACTCCTTGAAGAATTGCAGGACCCCGGAAATATGGGCACTATACTTCGTACTGCCACAGCCTTTGGAGTCAGAGAGGTCCTTCTCGTGAATTGCGTTGACCCATACAGCCCTAAAGCGGTGCGCTCTTCTATGGGGGCAGTGTTCAAAATTCCTGTGACACACTTTGACAGTATTGATGAAGCGGTGGACTATTCAAGGAAAATTACCGACAGCGTTATTGCAACAGCTCTTCATACCGACAGCAAGGACATTTCAGATACCGACACCGCTTATGCTACTATAATGATAGGCAACGAGGGCAGAGGACTGAGTGAAAGAGCGGTGAGCCTTGCCGACGTTAAAGCCATAATCCCCATGGAGAACACCGAAAGCCTTAACGCAAGCGTTGCAGCCACAGTTTTCATGTATGACTCCATGATAAAGAGGAAGGCTTGAAATGAACGAAAGGCTTTTATATTGGGTGTGGATGACCGAGCTTTTCGAATTTTCTTCGACAAAGATAGCTCCCGTTTACTATAAATTCAGCCCCGATGAGGCTTACCACGCTACCCTTGATGAGCTTTTGGGGGCAGGTATATCCGAAGAGTCGGCAGAGCTCTTGCAGAACAAAAGCCTTGACAGGGCAAGGAAAATTCTCGAAAAATGCGAAAGACTTGGAATAAAGATAGTTACGGCAAACTCTCAATTTTACCCCAGAGCCTTGGAAAGGCTTAGTGATAAGCCCTACGTCCTTTACGTGAAAGGGGATATAAGGGTACTTAAAAGAAAGACTGCCGCTGTGGTGGGAACAAGGCGTATGACAGTGAGGGGTGAGGCTCTTGCTAAGGAGACCTCGGAAAAGCTTCTTGACGAGGGCTTTGTGCTTATCAGCGGAGGCGCCGACGGTATAGACAGCGTTGGTGCAAGAGCGAGCCTTGTCAGAGGAGAGCCCTTCGTTATAGTATCAGGTGTGGATATTGACAAGTATTACCCCACGTCAAACAAAGCATTGATAGAGAAGGGAACGCTTATTTCGGAATATCCTCCCGACACGGGAGCAAGATTTTTTACAACACGCAACAGGATTATAGCGGGACTTTCGGATAGAGTATATATAATCGAGGCACCCGAAGGAAGCGGAGCACTTATCACAGCGGATTTTGCAAGGAAGCTCAGAATAAAGGTATACGCATCCGATACAGAGGGCAGAAGCTTTGAAGGATGCAGAAATCTCTTGAAGAGGGGAGCACTTCCTCTCCACGGTGTAAAAATGAAAACAGAAAAGAAAAAAGAAAAGCCCACCCTTTCGGGCACAAGGCTTTATATATACGATAAGCTTTCAGAAAAGCCTCTTTCAGAGGAAGAGCTTATAGATGAAGGTCACAGCGTGACAGAAATTCTTACAGCTCTCACCGAGCTTGAGCTTGACGGACTTATCAACCCCATACCCGGCGGTAAATATAAACTCAGTTAAAGAGTAAGGAGATAACAATGGCAAATCTTGTAATAGTTGAGTCACCTACAAAAGCGAGCACCATTAAGGGCTACCTTGGTTCAAACTACAAGGTAGTGGCTTCAAAGGGTCACATAAGAGACTTACCTAAGAGCAGTCTCGGTATCGACATTGAAGATGACTTCAAGGCAAAATATATTAACATAAGGGGAAAAGCCGAGCTCATAAACGAGCTTAAAAAAGAGGCGAAGAACGCTTCCAAGGTATATCTGGCAACCGACCCTGACCGTGAAGGAGAGGCTATATCATGGCACCTTGCCACAGTTCTCGGTCTTGACGACAAGAAGGCGTTTCGAGTATATTTCAACGAGATTACAAAGAATGCGGTCAAGGATGCTATACACAATCCTTCGGCTATCAACCCCGACCTTGTTGACGCTCAGCAAGCCCGCCGTCTCATTGACAGAATAGTGGGCTATAAGCTGTCCCCCCTCCTTTGGAAGAAGGTTAAGAACGGACTTTCTGCAGGACGTGTTCAGTCGGTTGCCACCAAGCTTGTGGTAGAAAGAGAAAACGAAATAAAGAACTTCGTGTCGGTTGAATCATGGACTGTTGACGGCGTTTTCAAGGGTGAAGCAGGCAAGAAGTTCAAGCTGAGATTTTTCGGAGATAAAAGCGGAAAGATTGCTCTTGATACAAAGGAGGACGCCGACAGAATACTGGAGGGTCTCGAGGGGGCAGAATATACCGTTTCAAGCCTTAAAAAAGGCTCCAAGAAGCGCACTCCCGCACCTCCCTTCACTACCTCTCAGCTTCAGCAGGAGGCAAACCGTAAGCTCAACTTCCAGTCGAAAAAGACTATGAGCGTGGCTCAGGAGCTTTACGAAGGTGTGCATCTGGGTAAGAGCGGAGACCACGGTCTTATCACCTACATGCGTACCGACTCGGTAAGAGTATCAGCAGATGCGGCAGATGCGGCTGAAAGCTTTATCAAGAGTAACTACGGCGACAAGTATTATCCTAAAAACCGCCGAGTATTTAAAACCAAGGGCAACGCACAGGACGCTCACGAAGCTATCCGTCCCTCCGACGTAAACCTTACTCCCGAAATGGCGAAGCCCTATCTTACAAACGACCAATACAAGCTTTACAGACTTATCTGGTGCCGATTTGTGGCGAGCCAGATGGAAACAGCCCTTTACGATACCGTTGCTCTCGAAGTAACCTCAAAGAGCCCCAAGGCAGAATATATATTCAAGGGCAAGGGCGAGACGAGAAAGTTCGACGGCTTTATGGCACTTTATAACGTGACTCCCGACGAGGAGGACAAGGACGAAGAGGAAACGGTAGCTCTTCCCGTGCTTAAAGAGGGCGAGAGCCTTTCCATTCTCGACATCATACCGAGGCAGAATTTTTCACAGCCCCCCTTCCGCTATACCGAAGCAACCCTTATTAAGGTTCTCGAAGAGAAGGGAATAGGACGTCCCAGCACCTATACTCCCACCATTACCACTATCCTTTCAAGAGGATATATCGAGCGTGAGGGTAAATTCTTTAAGCCCACAGCTCTCGGTGAGGTAATAACCGATATTATGGATAAGTTCTTCGGAACTATCGTTGACTACCGCTTTACAGCAGGTCTTGAAGAGAAGCTTGACCGTGTGGCAGAGGGAAGCCTTGAATACAAGAAGGTACTGCGTGATTTCTATGGCGAGTTTGCCGCTCTTCTTGAAAAGGCGGAAGCTAACACCGAAAAGGTTGACGTGAAGGAGACAGTTGAGGAGCTTGACATCCTTTGTGAAAAGTGCGGTGCCAAGATGGTAGTCAAGAGGGGAAGATTCGGACGCTTTGCGGCTTGTCCAAATTACCCCGAATGTAAGAATACAAAACAGCTTGACCAAGCGGGCAACGTGGTTGAGAAAAAGCCCGACGTAGTAGTTGAGGGAATGGTATGTCCCGACTGCGGAGGAAAGGTAGTACAGCGAAAGGGCAGATACGGAGAATTCTACGCCTGCGAAAACTACCCCGAATGCCGTTATACAAAGCAGATAGTAAGAGAAGTGGGAGTAAAGTGTCCTAAGTGCGGTGGAAACGTAATTACCAAGCGTGCAGGTAAAAAGGTGTTCTACGGCTGTGACAACTATCCGAAGTGTGACTTCTCGGCATGGTATCTTCCCACGGGAGAAAAGTGCCCTCACTGTGACGATGGCTATATGGTAGTCAAAAAGACGGGAGAAGCCCCCGTTTGTTCAAACAAAAATTGCCCGTCAAAGAAAAAGAGTTAATATGGAAAAGATAAATATAATAGGAGCAGGACTTGCAGGCGTTGAAGCGGCTTGGCAGGCGGCAAGACTTGGAGTAAAGGTAAGGCTTTTTGAAATGAAGCCCACCCGCTTTTCACCTGCCCACACGTCCCCCTTTATGGCAGAGCTTGTCTGCTCGAATTCACTGAGGTCTGACAGCCTTGAGAATGCCGTTGGAATACTGAAAGCCGAGATGAGTGAGCTTAACAGCATCATAATGGAGTCGGCATTCTACAACCGTGTTCCCGCAGGGGCTTGCCTTGCGGTGGACAGAGAGGGCTTTTCAAAATATATCACCGAAAAAATATCTTCACACGAGAACATCGAGGTAGTAAACGAGGAGTGCACCTCCTTCGACCCCGATACTGTTACGGTGGTTGCCACAGGACCTCTCACCGACGGAAAAATGGCAGAGTTCATAAGGGAAAAGGTATCCCCCGATGCACTTTCCTTCTTCGATGCGGCGGCTCCCATTGTGGAAAAGGAGTCTATCGACTTTGAGTCAGCCTTTGTGGCGTCCCGTTGGGGAAAAGGAGAGGCGGCTTACATAAACTGCCCTATGACAAAGGAAGAGTACGACGTATTTTACCGTGAGCTTGTGTCGGCGAAAACCGCCGAGCTTCATACATTTGATACTGATTTAAAGGTGTTTGAGGGCTGTATGCCCGTTGAGGTCATGGCAGAGAGAGGATATGAAACTCTTCTCTTCGGACCTATGAAGCCTGTGGGACTTATCGACCCCAAGACGGGAAAGGAAGCC
>JAZNZV010000018.1:0-3529 GCA_045595105.1 Eubacteriales bacterium
CTTTAGTGAGGACACCACCCTCGGAGAGGGAGAAAAGAAGATAGAGGTAGAGGTGAAGGCAGGCGAAAAAAGCGTAACCTTTACTATCAACACCGATGCCGAAACCTTAGCAGAAGCTCTCCTTGAGCACAGCCTCATCGAGGGTGAGGACAGTGCCTACGGAATTTACATCAAGAAGGTCAATGGAATTTTAGCCGATTATGACGTTGATAAGCACTATTGGTCACTTTTAAAGAATGGTGAGTATCTTATGACAGGCGCCGACTCTACCGAAATTGCCGACGCAGAACATTATGAGCTTGTCAGAACGAAGTAAGAAAAAAGTCCTTACTATCAAGGAAACAGTACTTTTTGCAATGCTGGGTGCCTTGATGTTCACCTCGAAAATAATACTCGAGGTCCTTCCCAATATTCACCTTCTTGGAATGTTTACAATGGTGTATACCGTTGTGTTCCGAAAAAAAGCCCTTATTCCCATATACGTCTACGTTTTCATAAACGGCGTGTGGTCGGGATTTGCCACCTGGTGGATTCCATATCTCTATATCTGGACAGTACTGTGGGGAGCTACCATGCTTTTGCCCCGAAATATGCCGAAAAAAACGGCATGCTTCGTTTATCCTCTCCTCTGCTCTCTTCACGGACTTTCCTTTGGAACGCTTTATGCTCCCGCTCAGGCACTTCTCTTCGGACTTGACTTCAAAGGAATGCTCATGTGGATTGTTGCAGGCTTTCCTTGGGACGTGGTACAAGGGGCAGGAAATTTAGTGGCGGGATTACTCGTATATCCGCTGTCTGAGGTACTTAAAAGAGTCTCAAAGTTTTGAGGCTCTTTTTTTGTCGCAAAATTGTTCAATAACTACACAAAATATGACTTGAATAAATCCTTCATTTTAAGTAACATTATAGTAGCCGAATTGTACTCACCCAATGCCACTGTCGGTTTTGTCAGTTCCGGCGGTGGCATACGGGGAGTATGCGGTCAAATATTCACAAAAAAAGATAATTGATTTTTTGAATTTTATTCAGAGCTATTTCATGGAGGAAGCAACATGTCAGAAAAACGTTTTTCCCGTCTTTTCAGAACGGCTGTTATGACAATAGTGTTCACATTTTTATTCACTCTTACCGCTATTGCCTATAACGCTATGGGAGGTAAAGGAGTAATAATGGGTCTTGACCCAACACTCTCATATGAGGCAAAGGCTGTTACAATAAACAGTGCGGGGGACGGCTGTTCTTACGGTGACGCATTCTTGCTCAACTCTGAAACCAATAAAAATCTTGTGGGTCTCTACGTTGTAAGCTCCGACGGATTTCAGACACAGTCCGATATCGTCTACGTGGAGGGGGCTTATTCTGCAAGAGCAGACCTGGGAACATATAACCCCACCACCTCTAAGCTAAACACGGCTCTCAGAACAAATGCCACAGACTCTTTTCAGACAGGTGTTTATCTTGGTACACGCTACGGATATTCTGCCGCAACGAGATTTTGTAACAACTACACCTTCAACGAAACCAACGTAAAGACGGTTTTCGGTGCAGACATTGTGCCTACTCAGAAGGCACTTGCCGACGCTATCGCATCGAATAACACTGCTGAGGCAACAAAAATCAAAACGGCTGTCAAGACAATTCTTGAAAACTACTTCATAAGCTACGCCTACACATCCGACGATATCATTCCCACCTCTGAGCTTCTTACTATGAAGTTTGCCCGTGCAAAGCTGTCGGCTTATGACGGCTTTAAGATAAGCTCGGTTACCGCCAAGGTCGTCTTTTTCGTAATGGACGAAAAGGGCAGAGTAACAGAGCACGTCTGGACAGACGGTGGAAAGACACTTAATTTCTATGACAGTACTCTTGTGGAAAACACCGTTGACGTTCAGTCTGTGCTTCCCGATAAGGGCTGGGTCGTGGGATTTAAGTACTATCCTGCAGGTGAAGTTTCCCTTGACAATATAACTTATTACAAGGACACTAATACCTCTGCAAGAATATATGAGTTCACCATGCAGATAGGCTCGTCTTACGACGGCTATTACGTTATAAAGGTTCCCAAGGCAGAAAAGCCTGAAGGTATTACCTATGATGGCGAGACTAATACTCTTCACGGTCTTGTGACTGGCATGGAGTATTCTCTTGTACCCTATACTGTGCTGGGTGCATCCAAGACAGGAGAAGTAAAGGTCAGTGCAAGTTCCCCCGACTACACACTCACATCTCCTCTTGGTGCAGGCCTTTGGGGTATCAGAGTTGCGGCAAGTGCCTCTCACTCCGAATCCGACCCAATTATTTTCTACGTAGAGGGCTCCTATAAGGATAGGGCAACGCTTGGTGTCTTTGAAGAGGGCGCCACAATGCCCCTCGCTACACGTGACAGAGCAAGTGCAAGTGATGAGTGGAAGCTGGGTTATTATTACGGTGTTACCAACAACGGCACTGATACGGGAATAACAGGTAAAACGCTTATCACCGATTACGTGTTCAGCACTGCGATAAACAATAGCAGAAATACATATGGCACATACAGCGAGTGGCCTACCGCTACCGCTCTCAAGAACGCCATAGACTCGGGAAACACAGCAAAGGCTGATGAGATAAGAGCATCAGTAAAGAGCATTCTTGAAAGCTACAGCGTAAACTACGCCTACACATCCGACGAAATTATCCCTGCCGATGAATTGCTTACTATGAAGGTAGCCCGCTCAAAGCGTAGCTCTTACGACAATTTTACAGTAAGACCTGTCAGCGCTAAGGTAGTCTTTTTTGTAATGGATGAGACGGGAGCAATTAAGGAGTATACGTGGAATGGCGCAAGCAAGGATTTGACACCTTACTCCTCGGTTCTTGTTGAAGATACTATCGACGTACAGTCTGTTATCACCGATAAAGAGGGCTGGATAGTGGGCTTTAAATACTATCCCGTGGGAAGCGTATCAGCCGACGCAATAAGCGTTCTTTCCACAGGCAGAGGAACGGGAACAGAAGGAAAGAGAGTATACGATTTCAATATAAGAGTGGGATATAACGCTAATATACCTGATATGGCAGGCTATTACGTTATAAAGGTTCCCAAGGCAGAGACTCCTGAGGGTATCACCTACGACGGTGAGGCAATGACACTTTCGGGTCTTGTAGCGGGTACAAAATATTCACTCGTTCCCTATACCGTTGTTGGAGCAAATGAAGATAAAGAAGTTACTATCACCCCCACAGGAGATACGTACACCTTTACAGATAGCCTTGGTGCAGGTCTTTGGGGAATAAGACTTGCGGCAAGCGACTCTTACTCCGAGTCCGACCCCATTATGTTCTACGTTGAGGGCTCCTACCGTGACAGACAGTCACTTGGCACTTATACAGGCGACGTTATCAACTCCACCCGTGACAGAGCGGGGGTAAATGATTATTGGAAGCTGGGCTACTTCTATGGTGCACAGTATACTGCTACATATCAGTTCTACAATAACTACGGCTTCAACGGAACGAAAGCTATGGACATCTTCGGTGCAGAGCTTGTTCC
>JAZNZV010000019.1:0-9070 GCA_045595105.1 Eubacteriales bacterium
TGCAGGAAGAGGTAAGAAGAAGGATACCTTCGTTTTTGCAAGCTTCCTTGACTTTTCTGACGTTTCAAAGCTTTTTGACGTTAAATATGAGGTAAGAGACAACGCAGAGCTTGTTGCATCGGGTGAAATTGAGCTTCCTTCTATCAAGCCTCACTCCAATGAAATAGTGACCTTAAAGCTTCCAAAGCTTCACTCACACGCTTTTATTAAGTTTATATACTGCACAAAAAATGCCTACTCACTTGTAGGTAAAGGACACGAGATGGGCTTTGATGAAATCGAGCTTAACGAGTGGAAAGCGCCTATGGTACCTATGACAAAGGGAAAAGTTGAGATAGATGAGAATGACGACTTTATTGAAATTAAAGGGGACGACTTCTCATACACCTATAATAAATTCAAGGGCACCTTTGACGCACTTGTCTACAAGGGTGAGAAGGTTGTAAACAGAAGAGTTGACTTTAACCTTTGGCGTGCACCTACCGACAATGACAGGTGTATTGATTGGTTATGGCGTAAAGCGGGCTTCCACAGGTCTATGTCAAGAGCTTATACCACAAGTGTCGAAACAAGTGAATATGGAGTATGCCTTAAAAGCGAGCTATCGATTTCGGCAGTGGCTACACAAAAAATTCTTACTATCAGCGCAAGTTACGTAATCGATGCAGAAGGTAAAATCTTTGTATCCTACAAAGTAAACAAAGACCCTGCATTCTCTGTGCTTGCAAGATTTGGTATAAGACTTTTTGTTGACAAAAATAAGAAGGCTCTGACTTATCTTGGCAAGGGTCCTTACGGCTCGTATACCGATATGCAAAACGCCACCTACACCTCAATCTTCAATTCAAGTGCAGATGAAGAATACGTGGATACTATAAAGCCTCAGGAACACCGTGCACACCTTAACACCGAATGGGTCACTGTAACAGACGGCGAAAAAGGAGTTAAGGTTATTGCACTTAACAAGCCTTTGTCCTTCACCTTCTCAAAATACACCGAGGAAGAGCTGTCAGCAAAGAAACACAACTTTGAGCTTGAAGAATGTGAGGATAACGTTCTTTGTATTGACTACAGACAAGAAGGTATCGGCTCGGGCTCCTGCGGTCATCCACCCCTTCCCCAATACTCCTTTACCGAAAATGAATTTGAGACAAAATTTGTAATTATACCCTTTTAAAAGAAAATGCAAGGTGAAAAAATCACTAAAAAGATAAAAATATGGTAGACACTGCTTTTTGGGTGTCTACCATATTTTTAAGTGCATACATTTATTTTTCTTCAAGGTATCTCTTCATTGCATCAAAGGAGCGGTCGCTGATAACGTGCTCTATACGGCAGGCATCTTCCGTGGCGGTTTTTTCGTCAACGCCAAGGGCGATGAGTACGCTTGAGATAACAGTATGTCTTTCGTATATTTTGTTTGCAGCTTCTATTCCCGCATCAGTTAAGGAAAGATAGCCCTCCTTATCCGACACAATATATCCGCCCTGCTTCAACAGTCCCACAGCCCTACTGACACTGGGCTTTGAATATCCCATGTGATCTGCCACGTCGATAGAACGTACGGCTTTATTCTTCTTCGTTAAAACGTATATGGTTTCAAGATACATTTCTCCCGATTCCTGGAGCGACATGACCTCACCTCCGTTTTTGTTTATTCTAACACAAAAAAATTGTTATTTCAAGCCCTTGCAATATTCATTTATGGCAAGGCTCATATAAAAGGCTGTACCCTTTCCAAATACGTCGATTTTATCTCTGAAGTCGTCACCTGCGTACATTGCACCAAGTGCTTCAAGAAGCTCGTCGGTGCATTCATAACAGTTTTCGGTAAGATATCTCTGCCATTTTTTTACAAGTGCTTTTACTTCATCATTTTTAACAGGAGTCCCCTTATCTTTAAAATCGACAAAAGAGTAAATTATGTCGGCAAGCTTTTCGTCAAAGCCATGATTGTCTCTTTTCATACCTGTTCCTTTCCGCTTAAATAGAGCTCACGGTAAAATCCGCCCTTATCGAGAAGCTCTTTGTGGGTGCCCTTTTCCACTATTTTACCGTCACGCATGACAAGTATCACGTCTGCCTCTCTTATGGTTGAAAGTCTGTGGGCAACGATAAAGCTTGTCTTATTTTCCATGAGTCGCAGAAATGCGTCTTGTATCTTCATTTCGGTTCGGGTGTCGATAGAAGAGGTTGCCTCGTCAAGTATTAGCATAGGTGGAGGCGCTATCATTACACGGCTTATGCATATAAGCTGTCTTTGTCCCTCTGAAAGTCCTGTACCCGAGTCGGCAATGACTGTGTCATACCCTGACGGAAGCTTCTTTATAAAGCTATGGGCATGAGATGCCTTTGCGGCGGCGATAACCTCCTCCATGGTAGCATCACTTTTACCCATTCTGATATTGTCGGCAACAGTGCCCTTTTTAATAAAGGTATCCTGCAACACCATGCCGAAATTTTTTCTTAACGCACGTCGGGTAACGCTTTGAGTATTGATATTATCTACGGTAATCGTGCCCTTTTGTGGGTCATAAAAGCGCATTATAAGGTTAATAAGAGTTGTTTTGCCACAGCCCGTAGGTCCAACGATTGCCACTCTCTGTCCCTTTTTGATGTCAAGTGAGAAGTGCTCGATAAGAGGCTTTGCCTCGCTATAAGAGAAAGAGACGTCCTCAAATCTCACGTTTCCTTCGGGAGAGTCAAGTCGTTCGCTGTCATTTTCGACTTCCGCCTTTTCTTCTATAAACTCGAAAACTCTTGCGGCGCAGGCGAAGGAATTCTGAAGCTCGGTTATAACAGAGGATATTTCGTTAAAGGGCTTGGTGTACTGTCCTGCATAGCTCAAAAACGCAGTAAGCGCACCCACGCTCATGCCACCTGCCACAACGGTAAATGCACCAAATCCTCCCACAAATGCGTAGACCATGCTATTGACAAACCGAGTACAAGGGTTTGTAAGTGACGAAAAGAATATAGCTTTCAGTGAATGCTTTTCAAGAAGAGAGTTAACCTTGTTAAATCTTTCTTCCGCTCTTTCTTCATAGGAGAAGGCACGCACTACCTTCTGTCCTCCTACCATCTCGTCGATTATCCCCGTAAGCTCTCCCCTTGTTTCGGTCTGCTTTTTGAACATGCTGTACGTGTTCTTAGCTATAAAGGATGCTACGAAAAGAGAGAGTGGAGTAAGGAGTATAACGATAAGAGAAATCTTTAAGTTTATCTTTATCATAAAGACGATGGTTGCAATTATAGTAACAACGCCGGTAAAAAGCTGAGTAAAGCTCATTATAAGACCGTCTGCAAACTGTCCTGCGTCCTGAATTATACGGCTGACAGTTTCTCCGTGGCGATGTGAATCGATATAAGAAAGGGGTAGTCTGAGCAGCTTCTCAAAAGCATCACGTCGAATATCACGAACGGTAGAAAATGTAATCTTATTACCGATGATTGTAACAAGCCACTGTGAAATAGCGGCGGCAACGGCAAAAAACACTATCTCGCCGATTATGGGGATAAGACGCTCTGTGTCAACGTTTCCTTCTTCAACAATTAAATCTATTGCATCTCCCACAAGAATAGGAATATACAACGAAATAAGGCTAAAGGAGAGAGAAAACAAAAGCAGAAGAACGATGAGAAAGCTATATCCGGACAGATAAGAAAGAACTTTTTTCAATGTACCGTTTTTCATCAGTCTTCCTCCCCTCTGAACTGTGTATCGTATATTTCTCTGTAAACCTCACAGCTTTCGAGAAGCTCTGCGTGTTTTCCAATGCCGACCATAGCTCCGTCGTCAAGCACAATTATCTTGTCGGCGTGCATAACCGAGGATGCTCTTTGTGAAACTATGAACACAGTTGGATTATAGTCGAGAGCGGATATGCTCTTCCTCATATTTCTATCGGTTAAATAGTCGAGAGCAGACGATGAGTCATCGAGAATAAGTATATCGGGCTTTCCAACGAGGGCTCTGGCAACGGTAAGTCTCTGCCTTTGTCCCCCCGAAAAGTTTTTTCCACCTTGCTCTACGTAAAAATCAAGACCGCCTTCCTTTTCGAGAACGAAGCTCTTAGCCTCGGCAGTTTCGAGAGCAGAAAGTATTTCGTCGTCGGTTGCATCGGGCTTTGACCACTTCATGTTTTCACGGATTGTTCCGCTGAAAAGAATAGCTTTTTGAGGAACTATGCCCATACGTGAAAGGAGACTTTTTCTCGAATAACAGCTAATAAGCTTTTCCCCCACAAGGACCTGACCGTCTGTGGCAGTGTAAAAGCCTGAAATGAGATTTATAAGAGTAGTTTTTCCGTCGCCCGTACCACCGATAATACCTACGGTCTCACCTTTTTCGACCTTGAAGCTGATATCCTTTAGTGAAAGGTCGCCTGCACCCTCGTATCTGAAGCTGACGTTCTTAAATTCAACGCTTCCGCCGTCTTTGTATTCCTGTCTGCCCGAGGTATATTCGGGGATAGAAAGCACGTCGGATATTCTTGACGAAGAGGCAAGTGCCTTGGAGATGGTAACTATAAGATTGGCAAGCTTTACAAGCTCTACAAGGATTTGAGACATATAGTTATAAAGAGCTACTACCTCACCTTGGCTAAGTGTTCCGACACTTACTCTGAGCGCTCCCTTCCATATGAGGACAGCGATAGAAAAGTTGACAACAATGAACGTTACAGGGTTAGTGAGAGCAGAAATTCGTCCTGTAAAACGCTCCATTTTTGCATATGTGTCATTTTTCTTACTGAAAGACTTCTCTTCCTCATCTTCCTTACAGAAGGCTCTGATTACTCTCACGCCCGAGAGATTTTCACGAGTGGCGTGAGTGAGGGTGTCAAGACTTGACTGAACCTTTTTGTGAAGGGGCATGGTGAGACTCATCACGCCAAAAACCACGAGAGAGAGCAGTGCAATCATGACAAGAAAAATGAGCGATATCTTCTTATCTATTGTAAACGCCATTATCATTGCGCCAAATACTACAAAGGGAGAACGAAGAAGAAGTCGGAGTGCAAGATTCATACCCGTCTGGACTTGATTTACGTCGCTTGTCATTCGAGTAATAAGTGTTGCGCTTCCCACACGGTCAAGCTCGGAATATGAAAGCTTTCCGATGTGAGAAAAGAGTGCTCCTCTTATTCCCGTTACAAAGCCAACAGATGCTTTTGCGGCAAAAAACTGAGCGGTGACTGAAAAGATGAGCCCAACCGCTCCAAGAGCTATAAGAAGGAGCATCATGGAAAGAATATATCCTTTCCCCTCTTCCCCTCTTGCAATTCCAACGTCGATAATCTCAGCAATAACAAGGGGCACAAAGAGTTCAAGAAGTGCCTCAAAAAGCTTGAAAAGAGGTCCTAAAACAGTCTCTTTTTTATACGGTTTTAAAAATCCAAGTAGTTTTTTCATTTTGTATCCTTTAAATTTTCATCGATAACTATATTTTACCACATAAAAAAATATAATCAATGATTTTTCGAAAAAACACGATTTTATTTGAATTATTCACAGTTTTGTGCTATACTCAAATTACAGAAAGTGAGGAGTTTATATGAGAAAATTTTTATCTTTTATTTTTGTGCTTTTATTCGCTTTTCTATTGATAGGATGTTCCAAGAGTGAAGACACAAATCTTTATAGCTATGACTTTACTCTTCGTGTGCCTAAGGGAGCCACAATAGGTGATGACTTCAATTCACCCGAAACTTCCTCTCCTTACTATGACGAATACCACGTAACAGCTCAGTCTGAGGACGACGTCATTATTGTAAACGTAGAAGGTGACTATTTTGACCCCTTTGAGGTTAGTATAAACCCCGACGTTAAAGACGTAAACGTTGCTTCCACTGCCGTTTTGAAGGACGGTGAAGAAAAGAAAATTATTCAGTCTGCATCTACCTACGTTATCGGGCTTTACTATGCCGCACAGAACGGAGAAAAGGACATTCCACTCGACTCCTATCTGTATTCCATGCTATCAAGGGAAACCGAAGAAAAGCTTGAGGAGTATTACAATATCATACGCACTTCGTTCTCTTCCTTTGACCCTGAAGGAAATCTTATTGACTACGGAATATACGACCTTATGTTCACCGATTATTTCGGGAACGTGACGAAAAGCAGCGACGGCGCATACACCGCCAACATAACCCTTTCTTATTCGTATATTTATAAGCACGAGGAAGCTGGGGACAAAGAAGTATTTGATGACATTACCATTGGAGTTGATATGACCTATGAGAACGGCAGATGGGTAGTTGTGGATATGGAAAATCCCATTATTTCATAATTTTCTTGACAAATATGTTATTTTTAGTTAAAATTTAGTTGAGGTAGAAACTACCATCTCGCATAATATTTTATAAGGAGGCGTATCATATGAAAGATTCAAAAAACCTTCCCTTATTACTTCTCGATAACAGCAGCATGATTTCTGTTATGAACGAAGGAGAATTCAAGTGCTTTAACATTCCCTTTGAAGAAGCACGGCACATTCTTGAGATTCACGAAGCGGACGAATTTATCAAGTGCTTCAGCAACCCTGACATTGAAACGGTAATTTTCGACCACCTCGGTGTATCTAAGCGTGAGTTTGAATACAAAAAAATCAGAAACATGCGCCCGGGACAAAATGCTATTGTTTTTAAACTCTACGTCACTCCCTCCGAGAGCCAACCTATCATACAAGCAGACGACGGAGTAGAGGCGAAAAAAATTCAAAACGTATACGTTTACTGTCAGTATCTTGTAAGAACTACATAATAGTGTAAGGAGCAGATGTGATACAATCACATCTGCTCCTTTTTCCTTCTTTTGCGTCTTACTGAATTCAGGTGTCTTTCAAAGGCGCCGTCGGTTATAAGCTTTGCTATTACAAGTTGTTCAAAGGTAGGTACGGTGCACGAATAAAAGGATAGCTTTTCTTCAAAGTCACGGTAAAGCGCCTCGGGAAGCACCATGTACGCCACTCTGAAAGAGGGAGCAATTGTTTTTGTAAAGGTGTTTATATATATTACGTTGCCCTTTTCCGAAAGTGAAAAAAGAGTATCAACAGGTTTGGAATGCAGTGTAAATTCTGACTCAAAGTCGTCCTCAACAATGATAGCGCCTCTCTTTTTAGCCCATTTCAAATACTCGTATTTCTTTGAAGGTGTGGCTGTAACTCCACTGGGGAAGCTTCTGTATGGAGTAATATGAAGAACGTTGGCTTTTGAATTATTCAACTCAGATGTTTTTATTCCATCTTTACTGAGTTTAAGACGTTCAAGCTCTACTCCTTTTGCGGTGTAAACTTGCTCTATCTTCATATATGACGGGGTCTCTATTCCCCATACTTTATCTTGACCGAGGAGCTCGACTACAAGCCCATAGAGATATTCTGCACCCGAGCCTATAATTATTCGGTCAAAGGGTGCCTCTATTCCTCTGCTTCTTATCAGATAGCGGGATATTGCCTGCCTTAGCTCCTCTCTGCCGACGGATTCGGATTTTACAAGTATTTCTTCCCCTTTTTCCGAGATAACCGCTCTCATTGTCTTAGCGAGAACTGAAAAAGGAAAGCTCTCGAAATCTTCTTTGTGAGGAAAGGCGACAATCCTTTCCTCTGTTGAAACGCTGAAATTTTCTTTTTCACTGTAAATAACGATGTATCCGCTTCTTTCCCTTGGCTCTATATACCCTTCGTCTGCCAGCAGAACATATGCGTGTTCAACTGTTACAACGCTCACTCCTCTGTCCTCTGCCATAACTCTTTTTGAAGGGAGCTTTTCCCCGTGTCTGTAAATGCCTTTAACTATGTCATCTCTTACCTTCTCGTATATTGATATATACGCAGGCTTGCATTCTTTTTTTATCTTCATCTGGTTATACAAAAAACTCCTGTTTTGGTTATTTTAATATGTTCAGTCATATTGTATACTCTTTTTTGTAAATAGTCAATAGGAGTTACATTTATGATTTCCACAAGAAAAATTATCACAGCCTCAATGCTTGCTACCCTTACCTTTGTTGCAACGGTAATAATAAAAATCCCGTCACCGCTTAACGGCTACATAAATCTTGGAGATGCCTTGGTTTTGCTTACGGGATACCTTTTGTCTCCAACCTACGCTTTTTTGTCAGCGGGGATAGGGTCAGCTCTTGCCGACCTATATGCAGGGTATTTTGTTTATCTGCCAATAACGTTTATTATAAAAGGCACAATGGGGCTTGTATTCTCTTTATGTTGCTCTTCAAAGGGGGCTCTCAAAAATACGCTCTTTGCTGTTATTTGCGAAATAATAATGATAGTAGGATACTACACCTTCGAGGGCTTTTTGTACGGATTTATTCCTTCTCTTGTCAACGTAGTGCCAAATGTTGTTCAAGGTCTTGCTGGTATAGTCATAGGGCTGATACTAATTAAGGTTTTTAGCAAATATAAAATTGTGAAATAGACGTAAAAAACCCGAGGAAAAGTTCCTCGGCTTTTAGTTAGTAAATTACTTTACAAGTTCGATGATTGCCATTTCTGCGGCGTCACCACGTCTGGGTCCCATACGAAGGATTCTTGTATAACCACCGTTTCTCTCAGCGTATGCAGGAGCGATTTCGTTGAAAAGCTTTGTTACAACGTCCTCTTTAGTGATAAATGCAAGTGCCTGTCTTCTGGATGCGAGTGTATTGGTTTTACCAAGTGTAATCATCTTTTCTGCAAGACTTCTTACTTCCTTTGCTCTGGTTAAAGTGGTTTCAATCTTACCATTTTCCAAAAGGAATGTTGTCATGCCTCTGAGCATTGCCATTCTTTGGTCGGTTGTACGACCTAACTTTCTTGTTCCCGGCATTTTGTGTTCCTCCTTTACTCAGTATTACAAACGATGTGCGCTTACTCGTCTTCCTTCTTGAGGGACAGTCCCATAGTTTCAAGCTTCTGGATTACTTCCTCAAGGGATTTCTTACCAAGGTTGCGCACCTTGATCATTTCGTCTTGTGTACGATTAGTCAAGTCGCCCACTGTGTCAATGCCTGCTCTCTTCAAGCAGTTGAATGAACGAACTGACAAGTCAAGCTCCTCAATGGTCATCTC
>JAZNZV010000020.1:0-6388 GCA_045595105.1 Eubacteriales bacterium
GATACAGCCTGCCTTTGCAGCCATAGATGTGTAGTAGCCTGCAATACCGTAGTGGCAGGAGTTACGTACAACTACCATACCCATACCATATTCCTTAGCCTTCTCGATAGCCATGGTCATAGCCTTGTGACCAATTACCTGTCCCATACCGTGGTGACCGTCAACAACTGCAGTGGTGGGAGTTTCCTTGATGATTTCAAAGTTTGTAACGGGGTTCTGAATTCCGTCTCTGATTCTGTCAAGGTAAACGGGCTTGAAGCGGTTAACACCGTGAGATTCAATACCTCTCTTGTCAGACTCAAGAAGAACGTCTGCACAGATTTCCGCATCCTCACGGGGGATTCCGTAGCCCACGAATGCGTCGATTACAAAGTTCGTAATCGTTTTCCAATCAACTATGTTTGTCTTTGCCATTTTTTTATGTACCTCCTAAAAAAATTCTTTACATATTAAACCAACTGTATTATAATGAATTGAGCAACAATGTTCAATAGTTTTGATTAAAAAAATCAAAAAATAGAAGAATGTGCATGATTTCGTGAACGATTGAGCAAAAAGAGGAGAAAAAATGCTGAAAACAGAGAGACAGAACCAAATATATTCACTACTCATGGAAAAAGGGGTAGTCAGCGTAAAGGAGCTTTCGGAAAAGCTCTTTATCAGCGAGTCAAGTATAAGGCGTGACCTTGCCGTCCTTGAAGAGAAGGGATTTGTCAAGAGAAGCTATGGCGGAGCCCAGATAATCAATTCGGTGGAGACGGTCATGCCCTTTGGAATGAGAACCTATAAAAACGTGGAAGCGAAGCGTGTGATTGCCAAAAAAGGCGTGGAGCTGATAAGCAACGGCGATATAGTTTTCCTTGACCAGACCTCAACGTCTTATTTCCTCGCTATGGAGATACTGAAGTCCAAGTCGGTCACAGTTGTCACCAACAACCGAGAGATACTCAACCTTCTTGCGGGCAGTGACCTGACTGTCATCTCTTCGGGAGGTACGGTGAGCCGTGCCAACAATAACTGCCTGTTGGGGCAGAGTGCCTGCCGAAGCTTTGAAGAAATCTATGCCGATATAGTTTTCTTTTCGGCGAAGTCACTCTCCGACGATGGCGTAGTCTCCGACTTCTCTCAAGAAGAGGTGTTTGTCAGAAACGCCATGTTCTCCACTGCCTCAAAGAAGGTATTCATGTGCGACTCATCGAAATTTCACACCCATTCTGCCTATAAGCAGTGCACTCTCTCAGATATGGACTACTTTATCACCGAGGTACAAACTGATGAAAAAATACAAACGAAATTTCCGAATTTAAAGGTGAAATAAGGTTGACTTTAAGCAATTTCGAGGTTATAATACACATTGTGATTTGGAGGTTTGATTATGAGCAGAGCTTATAGATTTATGCGTTTTCCCGAGGGGAAAACCAAGGCTGTTACCTTCAGCTATGACGACGGATACACAGACGACTTGAAGATAGCGAGAATTCTTGACCGCTACGGCATGAAGGGCACCTTTAATCTGAATTCCGCCTATATAGGAACAGTCAATAAGATGACGAAGGAAGAAATAGAAGAGCATCTTCTCACAAAGGGACACGAGGTGGCTATCCACGGAGAGTATCACCATGCCCCGGGCAGAATGTCACAGGTTGCCGGAATAAACGAGTTCCTCAACTGCCGTCTTTCTTTAGAGAGAACATTCGGCAGAATTATACGAGGATGCGCTTACCCCGATTCGGGAATAGTTATCCTCGAGAACGGCATTAAGAAAGAAGATATAAAGAGCTACATGAGGGCTATTGGCATTGATTACGCACGAACTCTGGGAGGGGACAACGACGCCTTCCTGCTCCCCGAGGACTATCTGGAGTGGATGCCCACCGCTCATCAGGTAAACCCCAAGATTTTTGACTATATAGATAAGTTCAACGGCATAAACGTCCTTGAGGGACGCTATTCAAACCGCTCACCCAGACTTTTCTACGTGTGGGGGCACGCATATGAACTTAAGGACAACTGGGCGCTTCTTGAAAAAATTTCCGAAAAGCTGTCGGGAAAAGAGGACGTATGGTATGCTACGAATATTGAAATATATGACTATGTAATGGCGTATAGAGCCCTTGTGTTCTCGGCTGACGAAAAGACCATTTACAACCCTACACTCAAAACTATATGGTTTGAAGTTGGGGAAAAGCTTTATACGGTCAAATCGGGAGAGACGTTGAGAATAGAGGAATAAATTATGAAAGTAGCAATAATACAACCCGAATATTCTACTGATTACTCTCGCTCGGAGGAGCTTTTTGAAAAGGAACTTGCTCTCCTTGACTTATGCGATGAAACGCTCGATATTATTGTGCTTCCCGAGTATGCCGACATTCCTGCCTTGGCAAAGACTAAGGAGGAGGCAGACGGTAGCAGCAGAAGATTTAACAAAATACTGCTTGATAAATGTTCAGAGACGGCTCAGCGTTGCCACGCTATCCTATTTGTCAATGCACGTAGTTCCCATCAGGGCGGCGAAAGAAATACAACGTGGGTGTTCACAAGAGACGGAAGTGTCAGAGGTCACTATTATAAACAACACCTTGTTGAAAACGAAGTGAAGAAAACAAAGCTTGACAGCGACTATACCTTTGAGTGGACTGAGCCTGATGTGATAGAGATTGAAGGGATACGCTTTGCATTTCTTACTTGTTATGATTTTTATTTTTATGAGGCTTTTCCTACTCTTGCAAGAAAGAATGTAGATGTAATTATAGGCTGTTCTCATCAAAGAACGGATACCCACCTTGCCCTTGAAATAATGGGACAGTTTCTCGCCTACAATACCAATGCATACGTGCTTCGCTCCTCCGTTTCCATGGACGAAAACTCACAGATTGGTGGGGGAAGCATGGTGGTTGCTCCTACGGGAGAGATACTACTCAACATGAAGAGCCGTGTAGGTATAGAGACGGTGGAGCTTGACGTGACGAAAAAGTACTATAAGCCCGCAGGCTTTGGTAATCCGCCATCTGCTCATTATGAGTATATAGAAAAGGGCAGACGACCTTGGAAGTACCGTCCTGCAGGCTCTATGATAGTAAAAACCGATGAAATAATGCCATACCCGAGACGAAGTGTGGCGGTAGATTGTTCTGAAAAGGATTTTATGTATAAGGTCGGTGGCGCTATTGGCGAGGGAATAGAGGAAATTGCGGTAATTAATGCTGACCTTTCTTCCATAGAAAAGCTCTTTAAAAAATTTTCTTGTCATGCTGTTATGAATATCATAACCGACGGTGAAAACCTTGACGGAATTTTGGCTCTCAGAGAAAAATATGACTGTGAAAAATACGTTTACTTTACAACCGATAAGGAAGATGCCTTGGCTCACCTCAAGGCGCTGAACGTTACTCGGGCGTATCTTGGCTACAACCTTGAAAAAACCGAAGAGTATGGTTGCACCAAGGTGCTTCTTACAAAAGCTACAAAGGAAGAAATAGATGCGATACGAAAAAAAGATATCAGAGTAATCACTAAGGACACTTTTGGTGTTTGTTGTGACGTAGAGATAATAAATGACTAAAGAATACACACTTACAAAATACGCCTGCTACTCTATGAGAGCATCGTGCACGCTCTTTTATTTATGATAATACTTTTTATCAGAAAGAAAAAATTAATAAATAAATTATAAGGAGAATACTATGAAAAAGATTTTATTGTTAATTGCCCTTATCGCCCTTTTCCTTACCTCTTGCGAGGATGAGGCTGTAAGTAAGATAGGTGGCGCAGACGGACCCACAGCGATTATAGTTGGCGAAGAAAAAGGAGAAGACCGCTTCATTAAGAGCTGGTCGGCAAAGGACAGTGAATCTGGCTGGAGCTATGACGAGTGGGATTACCACGTTGAGCTGAGAATAAAGGATATGCCCTATGACAACAGCGGAGTGCTCACTCTTCCCTCCGAAATCGACGGCAAGCCCGTTACTCACATTACCGAGCACAACTTCGACTCTCAGAGCTGGAACGTTGAAACCCTCATCATTCCCGACAGCGTTAAATATATCGGTGACGATGCTTTCAGAGATTTGAAGCCTGCAAACAATATTACCATTCCCGACACCCTTCTTGAGGTCGGTGACAACGTATTTTCACGCACAGGCTGGTATGACCTTCAGACAGAAGAGTTTTGTATCGTAGGTGACGGAATACTCGTGAAGTACAACGGCACGTCAAACGATATCGTAATTCCCGAGGGCGTAAAGTTTGTAGCCGATGCCTTTGAGGATACCGAAGTTCATTCTGTTGCGTTTTCTTCAACTGTTGAAAAGATAGGTAATTCAGCGTTTTACGGAGAGTACACTCTCGAGAGCGTGACAATACCCGGCAACGTAAAGGTTATAGGAAAGTCAGCCTTTGGCAACTGCTCACTTAAGGAGCTCACCCTTGAAGAGGGAGTCGAAGTAATAAGAAACTACGCTTTCAGCGACAACAAGCTGACAGCCGTGGTTCTTCCCGAAAGCTTCGATGACCTTTGGGGCTTTGCATTTAAAAAGAACTATGACCTTGACAGCGTTACAGTTCTTGGCAATCCCACCTACTTCAATACCGACGGACTTGAAAACGTGAGAATACTTATTCCCGAGGGCTCACCCTTGGCAGAGAAGCTTAATACCTACGAATACATAAAATAAATTCAAAGGGCTGTAAAAAAGTGGTTTTTTACAGCCCCTTTCTCTTGAAAAAAGGGATAACAAGGTTTATAATATATAAAACGAAAATTCGGAGATATTATGAAGCTTTTTATTAAAGACAAATCCTTTTACAAAATGGTGTGTGCCATTGCCATTCCCATAGCCTTGCAGGGACTTATTACCTCGGGCGTCAATATGATGGATACCGTTATGATAGGAAAGGTGGGAGAGACCGAGCTTTCTGCCGTCTCACTTGCCAATCAGTTCATTTCTATTTTTCACATATTCTGCATGGGCATCGGCATGGGAGCGTCGGTCCTTGTGTCACGCTACTACGGAATGCGTGATAAAGATGCGCTTAAAAAGACGGTGTCTGTAATGCTCAGACTCTGCCTTGTGCTCTCTCTTTTCTTCTCGGTAGCAACAGCCCTCGCTCCGTCGCTTATCATGAGAATTTATACCGTAGAAAAGCCGATTATAGCCTTGGGGCGTGAGTACCTTATATGGTCGGTTTTGTCCTATGCACTCTTGGGGCTTTCTCTTACCTCTACCATAGTACTGAGAAACGTGGGACAGGTAAAAATCCCCCTTTATACCTCTATCGGTGCCTTCTTCATTAACGTTGGTGCAAACTTTCTTTTCATCTTCGTATGCGACATGAGTGTTGCAGGTGCGGCGCTTGGTACTCTTGTTGCCAGAATATTTGAGTTCGGTGTGATATGCGGTTATCTGTTCTTCAAGGATAAGGAAATAAATTTCCGTATAAGAGATATCTTTTCTCCCGTTGGCGCTCTCTGGCGTGAATACATAAGAGTCAGTATTCCCGTTCTTATCAGCGACGGAATATTGGCGTTGGGCAATAGCTCGGTAGCCATGGTAATAGGAAGGCTTGGCGAAAGCTTCGTTGCGGCAAACGCCGTTACCACCGTCACCCAACAGCTCAGCTCGGTAATGATACAAGGCTTCTCTCAGGCAGGATCAATTGTCACGGGCTATACTCTCGGAGAGGGAGACGTGGAAAAGACCAAGAGACAGGGATGGGCTTTCCTCGGACTGGGTATGGTGTTCGGTGCCGTTTCGGCAGGAATTATACAACTTCTTGCTAATCCTATGATAAATATGTATGACCTGACCCCCGAGACCAAAGAGCTTGCCCGCTCACTTATGACCTCTATCAGCATTATAGTACTTTTCCAAGCCACAAACAGCATTATGACCAAGGGCGTGCTCAGAGGGGGTGGAGATACCAAGGTTCTTATGACAGCAGACAATATCTTTTTGTGGCTGGCGTCTCTGCCTCTCGGAATTCTTGCTGGCTTTGTTTTCCACCTATCACCCTTCTTTATTTATTTCTTCCTCAAAATCGACCAGGTGCTTAAAGCCTTCTGGTGCGTCATAAGACTTAATAGCGGTAAATGGATAAAGAAAATAAAATCCACAAAGGAGCTTGAAAATGGTAACTGAAAGAATAATTTCCGAAAACTTTAAGGAATACACTATCACCGACGGCGGTATTACAGTCGTGCTACTCAACCGTGGCGGAACTGTAAAGAATATCTTTGTAAAGGATAAAAATGGAGTCTTGCAGGACGTTGTACTTGGCTACGATACCCCCGAGGAGTATGCCGATGACTTCACCTTCCTTTGCTATGGCGCACTTGTTGGCAGATATGCCAACAGAATTATAAACGCCGAGTTTGAGCTGAATGGAA
>JAZNZV010000021.1:0-2923 GCA_045595105.1 Eubacteriales bacterium
AACGCCTCAGAGCTTTTAAAAACAACACGGAAGAGCATCACCGAAATAGCCCTTATCACAGGCTTCAACTCTTCGGCTTACTTCACGATAGTCTTTAAAAAAGCCACAGGCAAAAGCCCCTCGGAGTATAGGAAGGGGAAGTGAAAAAAGCATAACTTTTTTGCTCTTTTTTATTGACTTTAAAGTATATTTATGGTAAGGTTAAGCCAAGGGAAGAGCTTTGCTCTTTAATGCAGAATTGGAGGATATTATGACAGCAATCAAGGACAACAAAAACTCAATAGTTTTTGAAAATGACAGAGCGGTGATAACTCTGTCAAAGAAAGACTCTTCTGTTGAGGAGATTGTCGATAAGAAAACCGGTAAAAGTATAAAGGGAGAGGACACAAAATTCTTCTCTTTTTACACCAAAGAAAAGGAAGAAATCGCTTTGACGGGCATCGCTCTCAAGGATGACGTTATAACGGTTTCGTCTGAAAAGGGAAGCTTTGACGTTAAGGTAGCGGTTTTTGATAACTACTTTACCTTTGAAATCATATCAAAGGCTCCCGAAGGAATGTTCAAGATCATAATGGGTCATATGAAGTTTGACTATGACTATCTTGACAAGAAGAACACAGGTGCTAACGGTGTGGCTATGACAATATGGGTGAATCCCATGTTCTATCCCGATGCCAAGAGCCGTGAGACAAGAGGAGAGGTTTTCCCTCATCTCGGCGACGTTGGAGCGAAGCTTGGTATTGCCATTGCTCCCATCATTGAGCAGAACGCTGTACTCAAGGAGCTTTTCCTCACTATCGACCCTGAGAAGGGTATCATTTCCAAGACAGGTGGCGTATGGGGTATCGACTCAAGACTCAACTACGGTAACTACATTATCCAGCATGAAACCTCCGAGGAGTTCATCGACGACAACCTTGAATACTTCAAGGCACTTGGCGTTGACCAGATTCCCTTCCACCACGGAGCGGGAACCTTCCGTCAGGGTGACTTCAAGTTTATGAGATACAAGGACGCCAAGGAATTCAAGGAAAAGGTAAGTGACAAGCTTGCCGCCCACGGCATTGCAACAGGTCTTCACACTTATTCTTTCTATATAAATCACGGCTGTGAAACCATTCTTTCAAAGCCCGAGTATCAAAAACAGCTTAAGGTTATGGGTGAATATACTCTTGCAGAGGATATTACGGCAGATTCAGATTTTGCGAAAATCCTTGAGGATACCTCGGTTATCCCTACTGACAGAGGATTTTGCCGTACCAACTCTCCCATGTTCCTTATCGGTGAGGAGCTTATATACTTCGGCATCAGAGCTGACGGACTTGCACTTCTTCACAGAGGCTGGGCAGGTACAAAGCCTGCTTCTCACAAGAAGGGTGAAACGATAAAGCACATTGAAGGTCACTACAACGGTGTTACTCCGATATTTGGTTCAGAGCTCTTCTATAAGATAGCAAGGGATACCGCCAAGGCATACAACGAGAGCGGTTGTAAGATGATATATCTTGACGCTCTTGACGGTGCAAGATTCCATTGTGACAAGGAAAGCGAATATTGGTTCTATAAGACTGCCTTTGCTCACGAGGTTCTGAAGAACTGCCACGACTATCCCATTCTCGAGGGTGCTGACTACGGTGCTGCTATGTACGCTACAAGAGGCAGAATCGGTGCTTGGGACTACGCTTACAGAGGCTATAAGGGCTACACCGATATGCATGCCAAGGACAACTCTAACTGCACCGATAAATTCCTTGCGGCAACTCTCGGTTGGTACAGCTTCTATCCCATGTCGGATATGTACCCCGGAAACGAGCACACCAAGTATCATCACACTGATTCTATCGACTATCTCGGTGCTACCGCAGTTATGTACGACTACTCCAACGTATTCAACGGCACTAAAGCGACCTTTGAAAGATACGCAGGACTCAGACGTAACATCACTCTTTACAAGAAATATGATGACCTGAGAAAGGCTCAGTACTTCTCTCCCGAATACCGTCAGAAGCTTCTCGACGGCAAGTGGGAATATCAGCTCAAGGAAAAGCGTGGCGGTAAATACACCTTTGTTGAAAAGGATTATCAGTTTGCAAAGCTTTATGACCTCTCGGACTGCGACAGAAACGTTGGAGAATTCAAGAACCCCTTCGGAGCACAAGTGCCCTTCATCAGAATTGAAGCAATGATGTCCACACTCAAGCTCAATCCCATGGTTATGATGAAGCTTGACGAGAACGTTGACTTAACCTCTCAGAAGCTTGAGGTGAAGTATGGAACTGAAATAAACTTCAAGGAAAACCTTGCCAAGGTTGTACGTGTCAAGGGTAACGGCATCAAGGGTGGAAAGATAGCTATCAACGTAAGATGCGCTACCAACTCCGAGACAGGATATGGCGAATACATTATTGACACTGATTTCAAGGGCTGGAGAGAGTTTATGCTTCTCGAGTCTGACAACGGTGAAAGACGTGACCACCACTTCGAAGAGGGACTTCACCACTACAACATTTACCGTTCCTCTCTCAATAACGACAGAACAACAGGCGTTGACATTATGACAGAAGGTGATATGACGGGAGTGAGAATGTCGTCCATTATCGCTTACGAGCACATTTACGAGGTTTTGAAGAATCCCACCGTTAAGATTGGTGAAGGAAGCGTTACCTTTGAATGTGAGCTTCAGTCAACAGACTTTATTGAGTTCGACGGAAAGACTGCCAAGGTTATCGACCGTTTCGGTAACGAAAGACCTATCTGGTTCAACGCTGAAAATTTCAAGGCGCCCAGAGGCAAATTCAAGGCAGAGCTTACTGCCCGTGCACTCAACCGCACAACTCCCCGTGCAAAGCTCACTCTCGGCTTTACAGGTAAAGAAGTAAAATAAGCTATACTTATTAATTGATTTAAAAAGGCGAAAAAGATA
>JAZNZV010000022.1:0-2996 GCA_045595105.1 Eubacteriales bacterium
ATACATATTAAAGATAATATAAAAATATAACAAAATCAATAATTTAATATAACAAAGTCAATAATTTAATATAACAAAGTCAATATTTTAATTCTTGTAAAATGACGGGGGTTGCCCGAAGTATTTTTTGAAGAAATAAGAAAAATATCCCACCGAGGAAAAATTAAGCATATCCGAGGTTTCTTCAACGCTCTTGCCCTCGCCAAGCAGTCTCATCGCTTCTGTTGCTCTCATGTTGGTGTAGTAGGTCTTAGGACCGATACCTGCATAGGTTCTGAAAAGTGCCTTTATTGAGCTTGTGCTCATGGCACAGATTGACGAAATCTCCTCCAAAGAAAGGTTTTCGTAAATGCTGTTCTGCATAACCTGTATGACCTTTCTGTAATTCTCGGCACTCTTTGAAGAGGCGAAGGTTCTGTGGGGATGATGGCGTCTTACCAGCTTGACGGCAAAGGAACTGAGAAGAAGTGCGGCTTCAGCACCCAGAGTCTCACTTTTTTCGTGATCCTTCCAAAGGCACTCTAAAATATCCTTCATGATAAGAGAAAGCTCCTCTATCTCTTCGTGAGACAGGAAGAAAACACCCTCGGAAAGGCTTTTCGGCATTGTGCCCTCGTGAACGAAGGAGACAACGAAAAGGTGCGGACTTGTATTGTTGGAGCTTTTAATTCTGTGAAACTCCAAGGGGGCGTGGGCAATAAAATTTCCTGCACAAAGCTTGTATACGTTGTGCTCTTCTACTATCTCCACTTCACCCTCAAGAACGCATACAAACTCCCAGCTATCGTGGGTCTCACCTGCAAAGTCAAAGGTACTGTCCCACTTATAATCGTAGCCTGTATTCACTCTTTTTATCACAAAAGGATAATTTACGTTAAAACTTTTCATACTTTTACCAAAATCTAAAATTTTTGTCCAAATTTATAAAAAATATATCTTAAAACATATTGACTTATATTTTAAGGTGTATATAATTATAATTGGTATTTAAATCATTGTCAATAGAATTCAGGAGAAATGTATGAAAGAAAAAATTAAAGTTGGTTACATAGGACTTGGCAGACGAGGATATGCAGTTATGGAGCCCTGTGTTTCTGAAATGAAGGACGTTGAAGTTGTAGCCATCTGCGACCTCAATCCCGAAAAGATGGAAAAAACAAGAAAGCTTCTTGTAGACAAGGGTCGCCCCGAGCCTTTTATGACTACCGACTACAAGGAAGTTCTCAAAATAGAAGAAATAGATGCTGTTTTTATTATGACAAGCTGGAACTCCAGAATACAGCTTGCCATTGAGTCTATGTACGCAGGTAAATACACCGCCATTGAGGTTGGCTGTGCATTTGACATATCCGAATGCTACGAGCTTGTTGACGCATATGAAAAGACAGGCGTTCCCTGTATGATGCTTGAAAACTGTTGCTACGGCAGAAATGAAATGATGGCTCTGAGAATGATCAAGGAAGGTCTTTTCGGAGAAATCGTTCACGCTAACGGCGCTTACCATCACTATCTGCCCGACTGCGAGTTCTTCGTTAAGGACGGTAAAGGTGGCGTTATAACCGACCACTATCGCCTTGCAGAGTACAAGAACAGATGTCTTGAGAACTATCCTACCCACGAGCTTGGCCCTATCTCCAAGTGTCTTAATATCAACAAGGGCAACCGTATGCTCTCTCTTGTCTCTGTTGCTTCTAAGGCAAGAGGACTTGAGACCTATATGAAGGACCACGTTCCCGCTGACCATCCCTTTGCAGGAGCTACCTTCAAGCAGGGCGATATAATCAACACAATAATCACATGCGCTAACGGTGAGACTATCCACCTCACCCTTGATACTACTCTTCCCCGTGCATTTTACAGCCGTGAGTTCACCGTAAGAGGAACCAAGGGTATGTGTGAAGAGAGCGGAGCAGGAAGATACACCTTCTTCCTTGAAGGAATGGAGGAAGGCAAGGTATTTGACAACAAGACGGAAATGCACGAAAAATACGACCATCCTCTCCACAATGAATTTGCAAACGCAGGAGAAAAGGGCGGTCACGGTGGTATGGACTGGCTTGTAACAAGAGCGTTTGTTGAAAGTGTAAAGACAGAGACCGAGCCCCCCATCGACGTATACGATACTGCCACATGGCTTGCTATCGGTCCTCTTTCTGAGGAGTCCATCAACAAGGGCGGGCATCCCGTAGAGGTTCCCGACTTCACAAGGGGCAAATGGTTCAGAAGAGAAAACGAAATGTGTCAGGGCAAGTATTCTCTCGACGTTGTAGTTAACGACCCCGAAACACCCATATTTTAGTGAAATTTAAAAAGAGGCTTGAATAAAGCCTCTTTTTTATTGAAGATTGAAGAATGAATATTGAATAATAAAGGTTGATTTTGCTTTGCGCAAAATCTTCCTAAGCTTTTCACGAAGTGAAAAATATAGCTTGCCATAAGGCAAATATCGCTACTTGTAATTTAGCTTGTGCGAAGCACAAATTTAACTTAAAAAGTCGACTCTTTCGTGTCCGCTTTTTTCTTATCCCCCCCCTGTAGGAGGAAGTTCGTCATCAACTGTGTCAAAGCTCGCTGTGACAATATCAGCGCTATCGAAAAGCACCTCTTCCGTTTCGGGAGTCAAATAAGTCTCTTTCACACTACCCCTCCTTTACTCTGTTACGATAAACGAGTCGTCAAGAAGTGCCATATCGTAGTAATAGTTATTGCCACCGATAAAGAAGACGTACATATCATTTTTAGCCGTTGCGGGGGCTGAGTACTTAGTTGAAGAAGAGTTATTAAAGTAATTTTTAATATCGCTTGTAAGATAAAGGTTAGAGGTATCCCAGTTGATATATGGGCTGATGGAGTTTACGTATTGTGAGGACGAACCTGTTACACCGTCAAAGAATATTCTGTAGCCTATCTTACCCGAGCTATTTGTATGGTGTATCGCCTTAACGCCCGAGAGCTTAGCGAAGGTGTAGAAGTTGTTGCTATTAGTCAAAAAGCTC
>JAZNZV010000023.1:0-13996 GCA_045595105.1 Eubacteriales bacterium
AAGAGGAATATCCCTTTTGAAGAGCGAAGCGTGAGAAAATGCTGTAAAGTGCATACGCTATTCCCGAGGAAATACCAAGCACAAATGCAATGAGAGGAATTCTTGTATCACTGCCTATAATGCCTGTGACAAAAGCACATCCCGCAACACAGATAATGCAGGAAAGAGCTTTGATTCGGGTGATTTTTTCTTTGAATAAAAAGAAAGAGAAGAGTATTACGAAAACGGGTGACGTATAAAGAAGAACAGCAGCCACCGACATTGAGCTGAGCACTATCGTTTTAAAATAGCAAACGGTAAATATCATGAGACTGACGAGTCCGCTTCCCATGAAGCACCACACGTCACTCAGCTTTATGATAAATAGCTTTGGATTTTTAATTAGTAGATATACTGCCATAATAAGAGCTGAACAAAAGAGTCTTACTCCTGCAATGTCAACCGACGTCAAGCCCTCGGAGTCAAAGAAGTTTACAAAGACTCCCATAGTACCCCACAGGGTACCCGCTATCAAAACAAACAAAATACCAAGTTTTTCTTTTTTCATTTTTTACCTCTTAAAGCTTTATAAATTCAGGCCTTCTATCAGCGTAAACAGAATAGTACTTAAAACCTATATCCCGCAGAGCATCACACGCCTTTTCAAAAGAGAATGACAGATGGTCGGGGCAGTGTGCATCAGAGCCGAGAGTAATAATTTCACCGCCAAGCTCACGATACCTTTTTAAAATGCCTTTGTTTGGATGAGGTTCCCCAAGCCCAAGTCTGTAAGCGGCTGTGTTTACTTCAATACCTTTGCCTTTTTCTATGATGAGCTTTAATACGCTGTCAAGTGTGTCACTGCACTCCATTTTTGGATTGTCATATTTTCCATACCTTGCAACGTAATCAAGATGACCGTAAACGTCAAAATTTTCGTAACATAACACTATATTTTCGTATACTTCTTTAAGATACTTTTCATATGCCTCTTCTTTTGTCAGCCCTGAATAAAATGAGTAGTCATGAGAAATGTTTTTCATAGATACTATGTGCGATGACCCGATTATAAAATCATAATCGAAAAGGTGCGCTATTTTTTCAACTTCCTTTGCAGAATCGGGACGCAGACCTATTTCAACGCCCTTTCTCACAAAATCGCCGTAAAGCGCTTTTGCCTTTGAAAGCTTTATCTCGTATTCGTTTTTATCAAAAGGCTTCGCCTTTTCGTCATATGGGTCCATGCCGTCGTAAATATCGAAGTGCTCTGTAAACGTTAGCCCCGAAAGTCCCAACTTGCGAGCACTCACTACAAACTCGTCAATAGAAAACTTTCCGTCGAAGCTTATATCACTGTGAATGTGAGAATCCCAAAAAATCATAGCATATCTCCTTTTTACTTCTTGAAGTATACTTCTTTTTCTTTTTTTCGTCAAGGTGTTTTGTATCTTTTTTCCACATTCGTGAATAATATAAAATGCACGTATTTTGTGCAAATTTATTATGAAAGGAAAGATAGAACAACAATGAATCCATTTGAACAAAATTCAAGACCTGTTGATGATGCTTTTACGTCCTGGAAAAATATTTATCCTTGCTCGTATAAAAAGGAATTTGCTGACCCATACACAAAAACACGTATCATCCTTATGAACGGTACAGAGTTTGAAGCAAATTGGTTTTCACATCAATTTGCAAGGCACACCGACAACATGGATTTAAGACGTGAGATAGCTCTCACCCGAAGAGTTGAAAAGCAACAGCAGATGCAATTGTGCTGTCTCAAGCCTATCGACGAATCTCCTTTGGAGCATACTATCGGCTATGAACAGCTTGCAGTAGACCTTACCGCAATTCTCGCAAAAAGGGAGCCCGATGCTCACGTCAAGGCAGCACTCGACTTTGCACTTCTTGAGGACTTCGACCACCTTTACAGATACGCCGACCTCCTTGAAATGGATAGCGGAATAAGAGCAGAAGAGCTTGTGGGAGGCTACACCGAGTTAATGCCGGGCCGTCCTACAATCGCTGAGCACAGGTACCCTTATGACAACGTTAAGCCCTCAACCGATTTTAAGACCGCTGACCTCATTACAAAGCTCAACGTTAATATAATTACTGCCGCCGAACAGCAGACGATGAACTACTATATGAATATAGCACCTTTCTACTATAATGATATAGGCAGACAGCTTTATCAGGAAATAGGACTTATAGAAGAACAGCACGTAAGTCAGTACGAAAGCCTCATCGACCCCAACGGTACTTGGCTTGAAATGGCACTCATGCATGAATACAACGAATGCTATCTCTATTATTCATGCTATATGGATGAAAAAGACCTGAGAATTAAACAGATATGGGAAGAGCTGTTTGAACAGGAGCTCAGCCATCTCCACAAGGCAGCAGAGCTTCTTCAGAAATATGAAAACAGAAGCTGGCAGGAAATTATTCCCGGCGGAGAATTTCCCGAGCTTCTCAGCTTTAGTTCAAATATCGATTACGTTAGAGACGTCCTTCAGAATACCGTCAGAAACACATCTTATTTTGACGACTATCCCAACATTAACGATATCCCCGATGACGCTAAGTTTTTCTTCTTTCAAAACAGACTCAACGGTGACGTGCCCTGTGTTCCTTCACACAGAGTTATTGATAACTATATCAGATGCAAGGGTATGGACTACCGTTATGAAACAAAGCCCAATCCCGTCCCCGAGCTTCAGAACAGAACCTGCGACAACACTACTATCGCCAGAATTAAAGGCGAATAAGAGAAAAAGCCTGTTGAAGTCAGACTTCAACAGGTACTTTTTTTGCTCTTTTTTCTAAAAGCTTTGCTTTCTTCTCCATGTGCCTTATTACAAGAGGACGGTTGTATCTTTGTATCAGTATGAACTGAGCGTCAAAAAGCATTGCTAAAACTGCAGTTATGAGAAATATGTAAAACTCTCCCCACAAAAGTGAGAAAAGAATACTGATAACAGAAATAACCTCGTTTATCCAATGGTCAACCTCTGACTTTGACATGGTATTTGCGATTTCTTCCCAGCTGTGCTTTTTAGGGGAGAAGGCATCGGGGTCATAGGTCAAAGCCCTGTCCTTCCACTGCCTTACTCTCAAAAGCTTATACAGTGAGCTTTCAAAGAACAACGGCTTGAAAAAGCGTTGCTTGTAGTTAATTTTGATGTGCTTTGTTATTTCTCCAAAGAAAATCCTCAGTCCTAAATGATACATTATCATGAATGCAACAATACCAACCCATAATAAAATATCACTTGGTAAAACCTTGGAATAATATAAAACAAAGGATGCCACAGATACCAAAAACGTCGTGAGTATTACTCCGTCAATGAATATCGCCACAGGACTTTTTTTCATAATAACTCCTTTTATTTAAACAATCTCACACAGCATTCCACGTGCTTTGTTCCTGCGAAAAGATTTACTGGGTGTACAGCAGTTGAGGTATATCCCTTTTCGTAAAGATATCCCATATCTCTGGCAAGAGTGGCAGGGTCACAGGAAATATAAAGGATATCCTTAACCTCTCTGTCCGAAAGGAAGTCAAGCAGCTCAGTTGTAGTGCCTTTTCTCGGTGGGTCAAGAATTACAAGAGAGGGTGGGAATTTATCAAACCAGTCTGTTTTTAGTATATCAGCCGAGTCGGACGCCTTGAAAAGCGCATTATCAATTCCGTTTGCCTTGGCGTTTTCGCTCGCACATTGTGCCGCTTTTTCAACTATTTCTATACCGAAAAGCTTTTTTGCATCAGCCTTGACTTTACCGTTCCTTATTTCGGAAAATAGAGTGATACCGATAGTACCGACACCACAGTAGAGGTCATAAACGTTTTCGTAACTCTTTTCCTCAAGCAGGGAAAAAGCCGTTTTATAGATAGTCTCAGCTCCCGCTCTGTTTACTTGAAAGAAGGAGTCGGGAGACGTTTTGAAGGTGCAGTCAAGGAGCTGGTCCTCAAAATATTCTTTGCCGTAAATAAGACGGAAGTTATCGGATAAAACAACGTTGGTATCCTTGTCGTTGAAGTTTATAAAAACAGATACCACAGCAGGGAACTGTGCTGTCAGCTCATGTGTGAATTTTTCTTCCGTTTCAGTACCGCCGAGGCTTTTTTCGTTGGTAACCACAGTTACCATTATTTCGTTATTTTTGTTAATTCTGAAATAAAGATGTCTGACGTTACCCGCTTTCGTCTCTTCGCTATAACCTTTTATTCCTTCTCTTTTGAGGAAATCCAGAATAAACCCGGCAATTTCTCCGAAAATTTTAGGAGTAATAATACAGCTTGTGCTTTCATCGATTATTCTGTGAGAGTGAGGAGCGAAGAAACCGCAATGAAGCCCTTTATCATCCTCAGACACAGGCAACTGTGTTTTGTTTCTGTAACGGCAGAGGGCGGGTGTCACTACGTCTTTTACTTCAACGTCGATTTTTCCGATTCTTTTCATTACAGACTCTACGTGCTCTTTTTTTATCCGTTCTTCCTCTTTCATAGACACGTGTCTGAAAACACATCCTCCGCACTTTTCAAAAACAGGGCAGTCTATTTCAACTCGTTTATCAGACGGAGTGATGATTTTTCTTACCTTACCAACAGAGTAGCGCTTCAGCTCTTTTATAATTACTATTTCAGCTTCATCGCCAACGGCAGTGTTAGGAACAAAGATTACTTCTCCGTCAGCTCTGGCAACACCGTTTCCGTCGGCAGACATATTTTCTATTTTTACGTTTAAAATACTGTTCTTTTTCACAAATTTGCACCTCGGATAAGATTATACAGTAAAAAACGACATTTTTCAAGAATAAAAAAAGGCTACTTTGAAAATAATACAATTGTAAATTTTAAGAAAGGCGGTAAATTCAATGGCAAACCTTACCACAAAAGAACTCGACCTTATAAAAGCACAGCTTGGCGAAGAACAAAACCTTATTGCAAAATACAAGATGTATTCTGCAACAACCTGCGACCCTGTTCTAAAGGAACAGCTCAGCACAATTGCATCAAAGCATCAGGCACATTTCGACAGACTCGTAACTTTACTTGCATAGGAGGAACGCAATATGAACAACTGCCCCGAACTCAATAATTTTACCGACAAGAACATTATGACAGATGCCCTTGCTACTCAGAAGTCAGTTACCGCTTGCTATAATTATTCTGCAAACGAAGCTGCTAACGCCAACGTTAAGAACACAATGATGGACCTTCTCAACGAGGAGCACACACTTCAGCATCAGGTTTTTGAAGAAATGTCAAAGAGAGGCTGGTATCCCACCGAAGCCGCAAGCGATACAAAGATAAACGAAGTAAAATCCACCTTCACAGGTGCAGGCGCACAGTAAAGAAAAATCAGCTCATTTGAGCTGATTTTTTCATTTAGTCAATATTGTGCTAATTAATATCAATATAATTCTATCTTTTTGTGGCGAATATGTAGATAATATTTTCAGAAAAGCAGGTTGTATACTTGAAAAAAATGTTAACGTGTGATATAATTCATCGAGATTTGTAAGGAGATTTATATGAAAAAGCTAAAACTTATACTTATAGGCGGCGGAGACAGAGGAAGCTGCTATCTTAAATATCTTGATATGTGTCCCGAAAAATTTTCTCTCGAGGCAATAGCTGAGCCTGTTAAGGAAAAGAGAGACTTTTTGAGGGATAAATATAACGTTCCCGAAAATATGTGCTTTGAAAGCTACGATGATATTTTTAATATGCCTAAGTTTGCAGACATCGTTATGATTTGCACACAGGATAAAATGCATTTTGACCCTGGAATGAAAGCAATAGATAAGGGTTATCATATCCTTCTCGAAAAGCCTATTTCTCCTTCTCCCGAGGAGTGCTACCTTCTTTCGGAAGCGGCACGTAAAAAAGAGGTCAAGGTAATGGTTTGCTTTGTTCTCAGATATACTCCCTTTTATAGAACCATAAAGAAAATAATTGATGACGGAAAGCTTGGAGAGATAATGAACGTAGTACATACCGAAGCAGTAGGTAACGTCCATATGAGCCATAGCTTTGTCAGAGGAAATTGGTCGAGAGAAGAAGACAGCGCTCCTATGATACTTGCTAAATGCTGTCATGATACAGACCTTTTCCAGTGGCTCCTCTCGGAGCCTTGCACAAGGGTGCAGTCTTTTGGAACACTTACACATTTTAACGAAAAGAACAAACCCGAGGGCGCACCTAAAAGATGTCTTGACGGCTGTCCGTATAAAGATACCTGTTTTTATTACGCTCCCTCTCTTTATAGAATAGACACGACCGAAGTCGGTCATTTCAGAGCCATTGTAGCCAATAAGTTCAATCCCACCGACGAAGAGGTTGACAGCGCTCTCGTTACTTCTCCTTACGGAAGATGCGTATATCAGTGCGATAACGACGTTGTTGACCATCAGATTGTCAACGCACAGTTTGGCGAGAATAAAATTCTCACCCTTACAATGTCGGGCTTTAATAAGGGTGGCAGATGCTCAACCATTATGGGAACAAAGGGCGAGCTTCGTACCGATGAAGACGCACAGACAATGTATCTTTACGAGTTCGCAACACGAAAGACCACACAGGTCTATGACCCTGAGCTTGCGGCAAAGGTTACCGTTGGCGGACACGGTGGAGGAGATGCGGGAATAATGCACGACCTCTATGACTACGTTGCCGAGAATAAGCCCTCTGATTCTATTTCTGATATATCGGTGTATTGTATGAGCCACCTTATTGCTTTTGCTGCTGAAGAAGCAAGAAAAACAGGCAAGGTTATCGATATGAAGGAATACGTTGACGGCCTGGTAAAATGAACGATAAGTACATAGATTACGTTATCAAGCACATGCCCAAAATTGAAACTCCCCGTCTTATTCTGCGTAAGATGAAGAAGGGCGATGCTGAGGATATGTTTGAATATGCTTCAAGGGAAAGTGTCACAAAGTATTTGATGTGGTCTGCCCATGAGAATTTGAAATATACAAAAAAGTATCTTAAATTTCTTGTGTCAAAATATAAAACAGGGGAATACCTTGATTGGGGTATAGTGCTGAAAGAAGAAAACAAGCTTATCGGTACTTGTGGCTTTACCTCTCTTGACTTGGCTAACGCCAAGGGAGAAATCGGTTACGTGCTCAATCCCGAATATCATAAAAACGGCTATGCCTTTGAGGCTGTTACTAAAATCATAGAATATGCCTTTGATACACTCGAGCTTAACCGAATAGAAGCACGTGTCATTAAGGGCAACGACCCCTCAATATCCCTTTTGAAAAAATGCGGTATGACACAAGAGGGAGAAGGCAAGGAAGAGCTTTTTATCAAAGGCGAATATAAAAATGTAATTCACTTTGCATTACTGAAAGGTGAGCGGTTATAAATGAAACGTCCGTTTTGTATTTGTATAGGTGCTTATGCATTGGTTGCATATTTAACTCTTACCTTCGGCAAAGACTTTTTTAGTATTGCTATGCCGATTTTAAGCACGGCTTCAGCACTCATTTTATTACTTTTCATAATATTCAAAAAACGTTTTTTAGGCGCATTAACTTTAGTGTGCCTATTTTCTTTGCTGTCTCTTTTTAAAACAAATTACATCGACCTTGAAAAGCGTATGTTGGCAGAGACCCTTCATGAAAAGACCGTAACGGTAGACGGCGAAGTTAAAACCTATAATAAAGGGGATAAATTCCTGTCTTTTATAGTTGAGGACGAAAAACTTGGAGTTCGTGTCAAGACCTATTGTTATGACAGGGACCTTGACGTTGACGTTGGCAAAAGAGTGACCTTCAGAGGTGAACTGATTTTCGACTCGGAGTCATATAACAAGGGTGAAGAAACCTTTCTTACATCATTTGTCGGTAAGGTAGAGGCGTATGAAAGCGAAAGTGTGCTTGATAAGCTTGTGGTAAAGCTTCGCTCTCACGTGAGAAGCTCGGTGTCGGATAGCGAAAACCAAGGATTTTTAAAGGCATTGATTATCGGTGATAAATCCGACGTTTCAACCGAGATAACCGATGACTTTAAGAAGCTTGGCACCTCTCATATTCTTGCGATATCGGGACTTCATCTGTCTATTCTCGTAATGTCTATTTATCTCTTCCTTACCGAGTTAGGTGCAAGCCGTCGCTTTTCATCCTTGATAGGTATAGTAGCTGCCTTTTTATACATGGCAGTAACTGGCTTCTCGGTGTCGGTGGTAAGAGCAGGACAAATGATGATAATTTACTTCGTAACACGTATGCTCAGACGTGTAAACGACAGTATAACAGCACTATTTACCGCAGGCTTTCTCATTGTACTGAATAGCTCGTGGACGCTATATAGCCTATCCTTCAGACTGTCCTTCCTTTCAACATTAGGTATGCTCGTGTTCTTACCCTGCGTTTCAAGACTCCTTGACCGAAGAAAATTTGAATATATACAAGTGAAGGGATACCCAAAGCCTTTTAAAAAGCTACGCTTCAAATTTGTAGAATACGTTGTTATTTCACTTTATTCGACCTTGTCTGCGAGCCTGTTTACTCTGCCCGTTATTATTCTATATTTCAATGAAATATCACTTATTTCATCCGTTGCAAACCTCCTTATTCTTTTCTTCATAAAGTATATTATGATAACGGCATTCCTTAGCAGTACCTTTTCTTTTATTCCTGCAATTTCTACTTTGTTATTGCTCGTGTCTGATTTTGTTTCCGATGTCACCTTGACCATATCTCATGCTCTTGCATCGGTCGCTCCCGATTTCTTTGGCGTAGATATGGGCTTTGTAGGTATTGGTGCCTTGCTATGCGTAGCGTTGATTTTGCCCTCTCTTTTCTTGTCACGAAAAATCCTCACCCTACCTGTCACAGCCGTCGCAGTTGCAATAGCTCTTTCTATTTTCAATTTTACGGTCGGCAAAATAACTTATGACGATGTCAGAGTAAGCGTAGCTTGGCAAAGAGGTTGCAATGCTCTTTTCGTTTCCTCAAAAGATGAAAGCTATTTTTTCGATATGACTGCTACTTCTTCAAAGAACGTTTCACCTCTCATGACTCTAATTGAGAAAAGAAGGATAGACGAAGCTGACGAAGCCGTCATAATACTCACTATGGGCTTTTATCCCGAGAGAATCGACCTTATCCTCGACGCAGTAAAGCCCCGAAAGCTTACTCTCGTCATTGCGGGAGAATTTGATTTAGATTATTACAGCCTGTACGAAAAATGCCGTGAACATAACGTAGAACCGAACACCCTCTTTTTACAAAGCTATGACTTTTGCGATTACCTGACCTTTACTTATTATCCCGAAACCTGCACGGCAATTCAAGTCAAAAACGCAGATAACACAATGACCTTCTATAAACCGATTACTTTGCAAAACGTCGCCTTGCATCTTCTTGATGCGGACGTTACGTTCTTCGGCTCTCAAAAGTTTCCTATTGAAAATGTTTATAAAACGGGCGACCTCCCTCAGTCCTATTGGCGTATAACACAAAAGAGAATAATACGAGAATAAATAAAAGCAGGTCCCTTCGGGTAAAATAGTTAAAAACTGTTAACTCGGAGGGATTTTTTTGAATAAAACCGTGTCAACCGACCTTTTGGCAAACGCAGACTTGATAAGAGAGGTTTTCCCCGAAGCCACAGCCTCGGATATTAAAACTGATTTTTTAAAAGTGGGGGAGAGAGAAGCAATGCTGTGCTTCATTAACGGCTCTACCGACACAGACGCCATGATAGAAATAGAAAAAAATCTTTTATCTGCTTCAGTAAGCGTTGAAACAATGTCAGAGCTTATGCGACAAGCTATTCCCTTTAACGACAAAAAGGAAGAAAAAGAAATAAATAAGCTCATTTCCGCTCTTCTTGCATCAATGTCAATTCTCTTCGTTGACGGATTTGACAGCGCAGTAATTTTAGATACGAAAAAATACCCCTCCCGAGGAATTTCCGAGCCCGAAAAAAATAAGACGCTGAGAGGGCCACGTGACGGCTTTTCGGAAAGCGTTTATACCAACACAGCACTCATTCGCCGAAGAATTAAATCTCCCGACCTTTCCTTTGAAGCCTTTGATATCGGAAGTGCCACAAAAACCCGTGTAATACTTGCTTATATGAAGGGTAAAGCAGGGGAGGAGCTGATTGTGAGAGTAAGGGATAAGCTGTCAAACATGAACTTAAAATCCCTCACCCTTTCTCAACAAACAATAACAGATAATCTCTTCGGCAAAAGCCTTGTGAAAAAGCTCAATCCCTTCCCAAAGGTCAGATACGTAGAGCGTCCCGACACCGCAGCCTCTATGCTCATGGAAGGGAAAATCGCCATCCTCTGCGATACCACCCCCAGCGCCATTTTTCTCCCCGTTACCCTATACGATATGATGGAAGAAACCGATGACTACTATTTTCCACCTGTAACAGCATCCTACCTCAGACTTCTCAGAGTCTTCATGCTGTTTCTGTCTGTGTTTATTTCACCCTTGTGGCTACTTTGCCTGACCTATTCCCATCTTCTCCCCGAAAGCCTTACCTTTCTTCTCGTTGACTCTGAGTGTTTTATTCCCGTATGGCTTCAGCTCATAACTGTGGAAATTATGATAGATGCACTAAAAATCGCATCTCTCAATACACCTGATACAATTTCCAATTCCCTCAGCGTTGTCAGCGGTCTTCTTCTCAGCGACTTCGCTGTCTCGGCAGGACTTCTCGTCCCTCAGACTATTCTCTATTCCGCTATCGCATCTATTGCCAACTTTATTCCCACTAATTACGAGCTTGGATATACCTTCAAATTCTGGCGCATATCTCTTATTTTAGGTATAGCTCTCTTTGGCTTTACAGGCTTTGCCGTAGCCGTCCTTCTCTTCCTTGCTATCCTCTTTATCAACAGAACCGCAGATAATAAAAACTATCTTTTTCCATTCGACCCCAAAAATAAAAAAGGCATTCTTAAATTTTTTATCAGAACCTATGACGGAACTGAAAAATAACTCTTTACAAATTGAATTCTTTATGATATAATCAAAGTGTACCAAATGAGACACTCGTGGGGGGTAAGCATGACGGAAATAGAAATACGTGATTTTCTTAAAACAATTCCGCTGTTTAAGGACATTACTTTGTCTAAATTGCCACAAGCTCTTGTTTTGAGAGCAGGTGACACCTATGAGGTGAAAAGGGGAGTGGCGGTATTTGTTAAAGGCAGAGCCGAGATATTCAAAAAAGACGCATTTTTAAAGACCGTCTTTGAACCGTCAGTCATTGGGCTCGCCACACTTTTTGATAACACTAACGCCTATATTTCCACCTTACTTGCAAAAACGGAAACAACCCTTCTGCTTTTTTCTGAAAAAGACGTGGAAACTCTCGTTTCTGATAGCCCCGAATTTTCAAAGCGTCTTATAGTACTGCTCAGTGAAAAGCTTCGCTATCTTAACCGTCGCATCGATTTTTACACTACCTCGGGCGCAGAAGGTAAGCTTCACGCCTACCTTCTATCAACCGCAGGACAAAACGGATTTGTCGAGCTTCCTATGACAAAGCTTTCAGAAATACTCGATATCGGCAGAGCCTCTCTCTATCGGGCACTTAACAGCCTTGAAGAAAACGGATATATAAAAAAACAAGGTAAAAAAATATTTTTAATAAAGTGAGGATAAACACTATGAAAAAACTTTTAGCACTTTTACTTTCTCTCATTCTTGTAGTGGGCGTATTTACCGCCTGCACAACCACAACCGACCCCGACGTGGAAAAAGCACCCGTAAACGATAACGTTGAAGCTCCCGAAGAACCTAAGGTTGCAGAAATTACTAAGGTCGTAGCACTCAAGGGTCCCACAGGTATGGGCATGGCAAAGCTTATCACCGACGCCGACCCTAAATATTCCTTTGAGCTTACCTCAATGCCCGACGACGTAACATCGTCCCTTATCTCGGGTACTGTTGATATTGCCGCAGTTCCTACTAACCTCGCCTCTGTTCTTTATAATAAGACAAGTGGAGGAGTAAAGGTTATCGCCCTCAACACTCTGGGCGTTCTCCATATAGTGTGCTCCGACGGCACAGTCGCAACACTCGATGACCTCAAGGGTAAAACCATCGGTGCAACAGGTCAGGCTTCAACTCCCGAATACGTTCTTGACTACGTACTGAAGGCAAACGGCATTGACCCCGAAAAGGACGTTACTATCAATTATTATACCGACCACGCTGAGCTTGCAACTCATATGATAAGTGGCGATGTTACTATCGGTATGCTCCCCGAGCCTCAGGTTTCAACCGTTCTCATGAAGAACGCTGACTGTAAGAAGGTGATAAATCTTACAGAGGAGTGGGCAAAGGCTTCTCCCGATTCCGCTCTCGTTCAGGGATGCATTGTTGTAAGAACAGCTTTTGCAGAAGAATACCCCGATACAGTAAAGAATTTCCTTGAAGAGTATAAGGCATCGGTTGAATTTGCAAACACCGACGAAACCGCTCCCGAAGTTATTGCCAACCTTGGTATCGTCGGAAGCTCTGCTATCGCAAAGAGCGCCATCCCCGGTGCAAATATTTGCTACGTTGACTCAAACGACTCCATGAAGGAAAAGCTCTCGGGCTTCCTCAAAGTTCTCTTTGACGCCAACCCCAAGTCTGTCGGCGGAGCACTCCCCGGTGACGATTTCTACTATGAAAATAAATAAAAAAATACTTAATTTTTTACTTGCCTTTCTTTCATTGGCGTTTTGGGTAGCAGTGTGGCACCTTACCGCAACTAAAATCGGTAAGTCCATACTGTTGCCCTCACCCACTGAAACGGCAGAGGTCTTTTTGACACTTGTTAAAACACGTGAATTTTGGCTCACAGCCTTGAATTCTCTGAAAAGTATATTTTCGGGAGCACTTGCAGGTGTGGTGGCAGGCGTGTGCATTGCACTTCTGTCCTACATAACACCATTCTTTAAGTATCTCTTTGCACCTCTTCTTTCCCTTGTGAAAGCAACTCCCGTGGCGTCATTTATCATTCTTGCTCTCGTTTGGATAGGGAAGGAGCATATTCCTTTCGCTATTGCGCTTATGATGGCAACTCCTATCGTTTCCTCTAACGTCTACGAAGGACTCCACCGCATCGATAAAGATCTATACGAGGTTACAAAGCTTTATAACTTCGGCTTTGTAAAATCATGGAAAATGCTGTATAGACACACTCTCATGCCTTACTTTGTTTCGGCAGTCAGAAGCGCATTGTCCCTTTCTTGGAAAGCGGGCATTGCCGCCGAGGTTCTTTGCACTCCCATGAACTCAATAGGACTCATGCTCTACGAAGCAAAGATTTACTTTGAATTTCCTACCCTTTTTGCATGGACGCTGACGGTTATAATACTGAGCTTCTTACTTGAAAAAACGGTTGTGTTTTTTGCCGAAATACTTCTTGGAAAGGGGAGACGAAAAGCATGATTGAAATTAAAAACCTCTCTAAAAGCTTCGGCAGAAAAAAAGTACTTGACGGCTTTTCACTCAAAATAAATGACGGGGAACACGTCGCCATAGTTTCACCGTCAGGCAGTGGAAAAACAACTCTCTTCAGAATTATTGCGGGACTTGACAAAAAGTTTTCAGGCACCTGCAACGTAGAAGGTAAAATTTCCTATATGTTTCAGGAAGACCGACTTTTCCCGAATTCTACCGTCCTTGAAAATATTCTTGCCGTCACCTCTGATAAAGCTTTAGCCGAAGAGCTCCTTGATAAAGTTGAGCTATCTGACGCACAAAGCCTTTTCCCCGACACACTCTCGGGTGGCATGAAAAGGCGAGTTGCTCTTGTCCGTGCTCTTGCCGCCAACTTTGATATATTACTCATCGATGAGCCCTTCACAGGCCTTGACGAAGAATTAAAAAGAAGAGTGGCAGAGAAGGTGAAAGAACTTACCTTAAATAAGACCCTCGTGGTAATCACCCACGACAGGGCAGAAGCGAAGCTTCTTGACTGCAAAATAATATCACTGATTTAAAAGCCTCGTCATGAGGCTTTTTGTTTTAC
>JAZNZV010000024.1:0-13799 GCA_045595105.1 Eubacteriales bacterium
CACCCTCGGGGACGGCAGTGTGCCCCTCAATTTGTCCCGATATCATGAGCGCTTGTATTCTGCCCATGCTTGGCTCTCTTAGTATTTTATTATATTTCTTCATACAATCACCTGCTTTTCGTTTAGTATCCCCTGAGTGTATTAAAAATATTAACGTTTCACGTGAAACATGGCTTGTAAAACTTTGAAGTTTGTGGTAAAATATAGGCAAAGGAGATTGTTATGAGTATTTTAAATACGTTTATTACGGTTTTATCAATGCTTATCTATGCAGTGCCGGGATTTGTCTTAAAGAAAACAAAAGCTTTAGACGTGAGTGTTGTACCTGCACTTTCCAAAATTCTAGTGTTTGTGTGTCAGCCTTGCTTCGCTATATACGCCTATAACAAAGCCGAGTATGACCCAAATCTTTTCCTTAGAGTAATGCTATTTATGGCGCTTACAGTTACAACTCAGCTCATTATAGTAGGGCTTTTTCTTGTAGTTTATAAAAAGAAATGGGAAAGCGTAAGATATAGAATATGCACTATTGCATCCTGCTTTGGAAATGCAGTTTTCTTTGGTGCTCCCGTTATAGAGACGCTTATGCCCGACTTTACCGAAGCGGTTATCTTTGCAAATGCATACGGCGTGGGTATGAATATTCTTGCCTGGACAGTAGGCTCTGCTGTTATAACAAGGGATAAGAACTATATAAAAATAAAGAAAATTCTATTAAATCCTGCAATTATAGGCTTTGCGGTGGCTGTTGTTCTTTATCTCTTTAATATTAAGCTTACAGGACCTATTGAAACAACCTTTACCACTCTCGGTAAAATGACCACACCTGTTTCAATGATTATTCTCGGTATAAGACTTGCTACTGTCAGAATAAAGCCTATCTTTACTACACCTCTTTTTTATTTCACTATTTTTTTCAAGCAGATGGTAAATCCTCTTATTTGCTTTGGCGTTATATCCCTTTTCGGCTTTGATATGGACGTGAGAACAGTTATGTTCATTATCGGTGCTTGTCCCGTTGCCAGCGTTGTACTCAACTTTGCCGAAATGCTTGGCGAAGGTCAGGAAGAAGCGGCGGACGTATTCTTACTTGGTACAATTATGAGTATAGTAACAATGCCATTGATATTACAGCTGCTCAACACATGACATAAGTGTCTTGGGTGCTCAAGACAAAAAAGCCCCCAAACGGGGGCTTTTTTACAGTTCGTCAGCAGTTTTGAAGATATACCCGTCTTCCTTTAGCTTTTTAATAAAGCTTCCAAGGATTTCGGCATTTGTTGATGAGGTGGGGTGCAAGAGAATTACAGCGCCGTTGTGCATTCGGGAGGTCAGCTTATTAAGTGCCGCATCGGGCGACATCTGTGCCTTTTCATCCCAATCTGCATAGGCGAGACTCCATAAAACGGTCTTGTATCCAAGCTCCTTTGCCCAAGCGAGATTTTCTTCCGAAAAAGCTCCTTCGGGCGGGCGGTAAAGCTTTGATAATTCCTTGCCCGTTACCCTCAGAAAGTCCTCTTCAAGGGAAATAAGCTCCTCTTTAAAGGAGTTTATATCACCCATCTTTGTCATATCCTTGTGATGAGAGGTGTGGTTTCCCACACAGTGACCGTCATCAAGTATTCTTTCAAGACTTTTGCCGTTTACTACGGTATGTCTCAAAAGGAAAAAGGTGGCGGGTACCTCTTCTTTTTTCAAGGTGTCAAGAATTTTAAAGACGTTTTCGTTTTCGTAGCCTAAATCAAAGGTAAGATAAACACATTTTTCGTCCTTACCTATAAAGTGTGCGTCGTACTCCGACAGAAAGTGAGCCTCAAGAGCCCCCGACGGTCTTGTGCCGTCACAGGTTGGCTTGTAGTACCACTGAATTTTTTTGTTTGACACTCCTGCAAGCGCAGTCAAGGTAAAAACAAAAGTTAAAAACAGAAGAGTAAAGGTTTTTTTCATTTTTTCAATTTATCTTTAATAAAAGAGTGTGACTTTTGGTCACACTCATATTATATCCGATATTTTGTTTTTCATTTCGGCAATTTTTTCAAAATCCTCCAGCTCTGCCTGCTTGCGTCGAGGGTCACGGAGAATTGCCGCAGGGTGAAACACCGCAGTTATAAGAAAATTGCCTTTTTTAAACCACTTTCCGTGCTCTTCGGTGATTTTGAAATCTTCCTTAATTATCCTTTTTGCAGATATTCTTCCAAGACAAACAATGATTTTCGGTTTGATGGCCATGAGCTGTTCCTTCAAAAATCCGATACAAGCGTCTTCCTCGTCGGGCTTGGGGTCACGGTTTTTGGGAGGACGGCATTTTATAATATTTGCTATGTAATAGTCGTTTTCAGAAAGACCGACAGCAATGAGAAATTTGTCGAGAAGCTTTCCTGCCGCTCCCACAAAGGGCTCACCCGACAGGTCCTCCTTTTCACCCGGCGCTTCACCGATGAAGAGAATATCAGCATTGATATTTCCTCTGCCAAACACCACGTTGGTTCGTGTTTCGTGAAGAGGACAAGCCGTACAGTCGAGGCATCTTGCTTTTATTTCACCTAAAACTTTTTCTTTATCCATAGTATCTCCGTTTTTTTAAAAAACTCTTTCTTTTATTCCTTTTTTGTATTATACTAATATTAATAAAAAAATTCAAGTGTTGTAAGTGAGATTATATGAAAAATAAAAACTTGCCCGAGCTTCTTGCTCCTGCGGGCTCATACGAAGCCTTCGCTGCCGCAATTTCGGCAGGCGCTGATGCAGTGTATCTCGGCACTCCCAAGCACAATGCACGAGTGAATGCCAAGAACTTTAACAGCGAGGAACTTAAAAAGGCTTTTGACTTAGCCTCTCTTTTCGACAAAAAAATATACGTTACTCTCAACACTCTTGTATCTGACCGAGAGCTTTATGAACTGCTTGGCGAGGTTGAGTCACTACTTAGCATGGGGGCAGACGACTTTATCGTTCAAGACCTTGGACTTATGTCGGCACTCCGTGAAGCTTTTCCGTGTATTACATTACACGCAAGCACCCAATGTGTTACACACTCACTTGAGCAGATAAAAGCAATGTCAGACATGGGGGTAAAAAGAGCGGTTGTAGCAAGGGAGCTTGACCGAGAGAACTTAAAATATATTTGTCAGAACTCGCCGATAGAGATAGAAGCCTTCGTTCACGGAGCGCTTTGTGTTTGCCATAGCGGTTCTTGTCTTTTCTCATCTCTTGTCGGAGGACGTAGCGGAAACAGGGGTGAATGTGCTCAGCCCTGCCGACTTCCTTTTTCGGGAGGCGGTATAGATTATCCCTTGAGCCTTTCCGACCTTAGTCTTTCCGACTACGTGACAGAGCTTTCTGAGATGGGAGTTGATTCTCTCAAAATTGAGGACAGAATGAAGAGCCCCGAGTACGTGGGAGGAGTGGTATCTGTTTTCAGACGGCTTCTCGATGAGGGCAGAAACATAAAGAAGGAAGAAAAAGAGCATCTTGCCCGTCTTTTCAGCCGAAACGGATTTACAGACGGATACTATAACCGAGTGCTTGGCAGAAAAATGTATGGCATAAGGCGTGAAGAGGACAAAAAAGAGACAAGGGATATTTCCTCTCAAGACTTTAAACTGCCTAAAATCAAGATAGATGTAAAGCTTGACGTAACGAAGGAGGGGGGAAGGCTAACCTTTTCCTCGAAAAACAAGAGTGCCACGGCTTTCCTGCCTGCCCCCGACCTTGCCGAGACACGTCCTCTTGACAGTGAGTTTGCCATGGCTCAGCTTTCAAGGCTGGGAGACACCGAGTTTGAATTGGACAAGCTCGACTTTTCTGCCGACGGTGATTATATTTACCCTCGCTCAGTTTTGAACTCGGCTCGACGTGAGTGTGCCGAGGCGCTGAGACTTGCCCTTATAAAAAAAGTAGAAAAGCCCGAAAGAAAGGCTGTTCAGAAGCCCGTGGAAAAAGACGTGAAGCCTTTAGAGCATTACGTTATTTTGGCACCTCACAGAAGAGTAGACGTCAGTGAGGCGAAGAGTCTCTTGAGCCTTGCACAAAGAGTATATTTCCCCTTGTTTCACTTCCCCGAAATTGAAGGAGTGGAAAAGGCGGGTGTGGTACTTCCTGCCATACTTTTTGACAGTCAAAGAGAAGAAGCACAAAGGGAAATGAAAAGGCTTTACGACCTTGGCGTAAGACGTGCTTACGCCGAAAACGTGGGAGTGGCAAAAATCGCCAAGAGCATTGGCTTTGAAGTCCTTGGCGGTGTCAGGCTCAACCTTTATAATTCATTTACCGCAAAGGCGCTTTCGGATATGGGCTTTGAGGGTGCACTTCTTTCTCCCGAGCTGTCCCCGTCTCTTAAAAGAGATATTATAAAAGTACTCCCTGCAGGTGAGACGGTTTACGGAAGAATGCCTCTTATGATAATGGAAAACTGCATCATGAATCTGAAAGACAACTGTCGTGAATGCTCTGACTTCAAAAAATGCCGAAAGGGTACTACCCTCACCGACCGAAGAGGGGTGAAGTTCCCCGTCTACCCCGAATATTTCCACCGCTGTCAGATATTCAACAGCGTTCCCACCTACAACGCCGATAAAGAAGCGACGAGGGGTATTTCCTTCAGAGCCATATTCATTACCGACGAAAAGGACAGCGTAAAAACCGTAAAGGCTGTAATAAACGGTGAAAAAATCAATGGAGAATTTACAAGAAAAGGATAGAAGCTATGAAAATAATACTTGCATCGGGGTCACCCCGACGCCGTGAAATTTTAACTAATATGGGATTTGACGTGGAGGTTGTGCCATCGGCAAAGGAAACAATGCCCGAAGAAAAGCTTTCTCCCGAGGACACGGTTCAGTTTCTCGCAGTTGAAAAGGGGGCAGACGCAAAGGAGAAGTATCCCGACGAAATAGTGGTTTCTGCCGATACGGTGGTAGTACTTGACGGCGAGATAATGGGAAAGCCACGGGACAGAGAGGACGCCGAAAGGATGCTGTCGGCTCTGTCGGGCAGAGTTCATCACGTTCTTACCTCCTATGCTGTCTTTTATAAGGGACGCTCCTTTTCGAGAGTTGTTTCAACCGAGGTAGAGCTTCACCCCTTGACAAAAGAGGAAATAGACTGGTATATAGACACAAATGAACCTTTTGATAAAGCGGGCAGTTACGGTGCCCAAGGACTTGGCGCATATCTTGTCAAGGGAATTAAGGGCGACTTTTTGAACGTTGTGGGCTTTCCCCTTTCGGATTTTTGTCATATGCTAAAGAAGATAATATAAAAACAGAGCAAGAGTGAATATTCGCTCTTGCTCTGTTTTGTAATTGTGATATGATTATTTCTTGCGAAATAATCATAGTTTATTCTTTAACGTTGTAACAGAAGAAACAAGCATTCTGCGCAGTTCGATACAAGCTTTGCTAAAAAAATCGAATTCTTCTTTTGAAATATTATCTACTTCAAAAAGCAGTTCTAACCAATATTCGCTTTCATTGCATTCTTTCAAGGCTATTTCAAGCTTTGAAATAAAGTCTTTTGTACCTTGTGCGTACTGTGCTTCATGAACGTTTGCGCCAACAGACGTTCCCGAACGAAGAAGCTGTGTGGCAATGGCTGATTCCACACCGTTTTGTTTTAATCTACGGCAAAGAAATATAATATTTTTTGCAAATTCTTTGGATTTTGTTCTTATAATACTTTCTGTCATATATCGCTCCTATAAAACTTGGCGAAGCCAATCATAACTTGCCATAAGGCAACCTAAACTCATAACTTATTTCGCAAGAACGAGAAAGTTTAGAGTTTAGAGTTATGAATTCAGCTTCGCCGAATGTTATGATATGATTATTTCTTGCGAAATAATCATAGTTTATTTAATCTCAGGAAGACTTGCAGCTGCAACAGACTGACCAACACGACGGCTGGACTCGTCGGGAATGTGAAGCTCGATTTTAGAGTTGAGCTCGGGGAATTCCTTTTCAAGAACCTCTTTAGCTCTGTCGAGAAGGATAACTCCGCCCTCGCCTGAAGTTACACGACCCATAATAAGAACGTGCTTTATGTCGTAGAAGAGTGAGTAGTAAGCGATAGTGTATCCGAAGTATGCACCGATGGTATCATATATCTTCGCTGCTCTTTCGTCGCCTTCTGCCATGAGACCCTGAACTACCTTAAGCTTTTCTGCGGGAGAAAGGCTTTCGTCAAGCTCAATTCCTGCGGCGGGAGCAAGCTTGATAACTGCGTCCTGTGAGAAGTATTTAACGCCACAACCGTAGTCACCCGACCACTCGTCAACCATAGCGTTCTTGGAGTAGTCGCAGGGAACGAATGCAAGCTCGTTGAGCCAGCCTGTGATGTTACCTACACCGTCAACGTATCCGCCTGCCTCACTTGTACCCATAGCGATACCGAGTACGTTGTTGTCGTTTAAGTCCATAGCGCCTGCAAGTGCAGTAACGTCACCGTCGTTTGCAACTTCAAGGGGAACGTCGCCGAACTCCTTAGCAACGTTGATATACATATCCTTGCACTTAGCGTTGAACTCGTCTTTGGGAACCTTAAGGAAGAGAGATGCAACCATTATTCTGTTATCTACGTATACACCTGCAGAGGAAACGCCGATAGCATCAACTCTGGGCATGTGCTCTGCCGCAGACTTCATAGCCGAAAGAATTCCGTCGTAGTGATACTGAGGGTCGGAGTTTGTCTTGGGGAACCAAACAACCTCTTCGCTGTAAACGCTCTTACCGTCGATAACGGCGCTTACCTTTCTGTCACTTCCGCCTGCATCAAAACCGATTCTGCATCCGTCAAGGTGGCGTCCGACAGGAGTAGCACTTTCGCTTGTTACGGGAGCATCTTCGATAGCTCTTGACTCAACTGTAACCTCTGTTTCATAAACACCGCTCATGAAATCGTAGTCAAATGCTCTCTTACCGCTTGCTGTGTAGTCCTTCTTAATTCTTTCTGCAATAACGGGTGAGCCTGCAATGATTATCTTATGACCGCCTCTTATCCAAAGAAGTGTTTTTACAAGTCTTTCTACAAACTCGTAGTTTTCTTCATCGTGACCCGAATTGTCGGGATAAACTACTGTTTCAAATGCGCTGACGTATCCCTTGTTACGCTCAATGCCTATAACAAGCTTTACACCGCCTGCCTTCTTTGCATTTTCGGTAAACTCACGGTATACCAATGCCATAGGGGTAAATTCTTTGTCGAGAATTGCTTCAACTTTAAGCTTCATATCTTATTTCTCCTCCTATAATTGTTTTCTTGATATCAAAATTCATATCCGTAATTATAATGTCAGCATCCTTGCCTTCTTCAAGAGAGCCCTTGGAGTCAAGTCCTATTGCCTTTGCAGGGTTAAGAGATGCTGCGTTAACTATCTCGTAAAGAGGTATGTCGGTGTTGTCACGGAAGTTCTTGACTGCATCGTTGAGTCTGAGTACGCTTCCTGCGATTGTACCGTCCTCTAAGAGACACTGAATGCCCTTAACGAAAATAGGCTGACCGCCAAGAGAGTATTCTCCGTCGGGCATACCGCCTGCTCTCGTGCAGTCGGTGATAAGGATGAGCTTGTCCTTCTTGCACTTATAAACGAGGGTATAAAGACCCTTGTTTACGTGGAAGGTATCTGCGATAAGCTCAGTGTAAGCGTCAGAGGCAAGACCTGCTCCAACTACACCGGGCTTGCGGTGGTGGAGAACTGTCTGTGCGTTGAAGAGGTGTGTTACCTGTGTGGCACCGCATTCAAATGCCTTCATCGCTTCCTCAAAGGTGGCGTCGGTATGTCCTACCGAAACCTTGACGGAGCTTTCTGACGTAATCTTCTTTATGGCATCATAGCCACCCTCTGTTTCGGGAGCTATGGTACAAATCTTTATAATATCGCTGTTCTTGATGACCCAGTCAGCGTCGGGCTTCTTGATGTGCTCGGCTGCCTGAGCGCCCTTCTTTGATTCATTGATGAAGGGACCCTCGGAGTTCACGCCTGCAAGGTAAGCACCCTTCCAGGATTTACTCTCTTCCTGAAGAGAGCGAACAACGTCAAGTGCCTTTTCTATTTCAGCCATAGAAACGGTCATTGTGGTGGGAAGGAAAGAAGTAACACCGTTCTTCATAACTCCCTCAGCCATTTTTCTGATGCCATCGGCAGTTCCGTCGGAAGCATCCTCGTTAAGATAGCCGTGAATGTGTACGTCTACGAGACCGGGAGCAACAAAACACCCCTCGGCATTTATTATCTCGGCATCTGCGGGTATATCCTTTTCTTCAACCAATCCTACGATCTTTTCGTTGAAAAGCAGAGCCTTGCCCTCCTCGATTGAATTGGGCAGAATTATTTTTGCGCCTTTAATACATTTCATAACAAAAATATCCCTCCATTGTAAATTATCCTTTACAATTTTATCATAACGAGGTGCAAAATACAAGTGGCAATTTATTTAAATTTTGACGAATTTATTGGACTTTTCGCCTATGGAGTTTTTCTTTTTATTTCACCGGGAGAGCGTCCCGTCTCTCTTTTAAAGACCACCGAAAAATAGCTCTGACTTGAAAAGCCCAGCGCTTCGGCTACTTCAGTTACGCTAAGTCCGTTGTCAAAGAGCTTGATTGCGTGGGTTATTTTGAGTCTTAAAAAGTGCTTTGCAGGTCCTACCCCTGCGTAGCGGTGGCATATCTTTTTAAGGTTACTGACTCCCATGTTGCATTTTTCGGCGATATCCTCAACGGATAAATCCTTATCAAGATTTGAGTACATGACATTTACAATCTTTGTAAATTCCATTGACGTTAATGACTTTTCAGCTTCTTTTTCGCTGCCGCCTGACTTAATAAGCTCAAGTAAAAAAAGCTCGAATTTCAGGGCTATCGCATTCAGCGAAAGAGGAGCGCTTCCGTCAGTCTGGAGCATTATTCTTTCTGCTATATCGTAATTTGCGTCTATCTCCCTTTTTAAATCCATAATGGCGTTGTGTTGCGAAAGGTTAAGTGTGTATACGTTGTCAAGAAGATTTTGCATTATATCACCGTTTGCCTGAAAGGACATGACAAGCACCGAAAAGGGCTTGCCGTTGCCCCAAAGTCTGTGAAACTCCATGGGCTTATGGAAAACCATTTCTCCCTTATTCAGAACGTAGACCATGTCATCCTTTGCTACCGATGCTGAGCCGTCGAAAACGTAGGTAAATTCCCAGAAATCGTGCATTTCACCCTCAAAGCGGTAGTCTCCGTCATAATACCTTATGAAAGCAGTAATAAACGACTCTATTTCCAAGAGCTTGGGGATTTTATAAAATGTTTGTTTTTCGTACATATAAAGCTCCTTAAAAGTGTCTGAAATTAAATGTTTTTTATCGGTTTTTTACTTGTGTTATGAATTAGATGTGATATAATCTAATTGTATTATAGCTGAAAAAGATTTTTTGTCAATAAACTTTAACTTGCAAGAGGGGATTTTGAAATGTTAAAAGTTGCTTTCTTTTCAGATTTGCACAACAATCAATATTATTTAAACGTTGTAATGGACAGTATAGAGAAGCTATCGAAGGACAGAGAGTTAGATGCCCTTGCCTTAGTAGGAGATATTGTATATCACGACACGGGAGTGCTTGCCTCTCCTAAGTCCTACGAAAGGCTCAATGCAAATGCTTTTTATACTAAAATGAAAAATGAAGGTAAGCTTATCTTTGCAATGGGAAACCACGAATTCACACTGTGGGCTGACGACGAAGAGGTTACCGAGCTTGCAAAGAAAACCTTTATCGAAGAGACAGGACTTCTTCCCGAAAAAGATACAGTTATAAACGGATATCACTTTATAACGGCAGGTCCTTTAGATTATGCAGGTACCCCTTCAAAGGAAATAGAAGGGTTTATCAAGGAAAAGGTTACCTCTGCCCTCAAGGAAAGTGACAAGCCTGTTTTCCTTCTTACGCATTTCCCCATAGACAATACTCTCTTTGGAACCGAAAAGGCTCACAGCTATACCGAAGAATTCAGAGAATTTATTATAAACCAGCCCCGCCTCATAATTATTTCGGGTCACTATCATTTTCCAAATTCCGACCCCCGCACCGTTACTCAATTTGACGGCGGTACTACCTTCATCTATACAAGCACTATTATGGGCGGAAACGGACTTAATCTTCCTACCGCCACAGAAAGACACTCTGAATATCCCACACAGGGCTTTATGCTGTTTGTTGACGAAGAAACGAATAACGTTACGGTTAAGCCGTTCTATGCCGACGAAAAAGAGCCTTCTTATCTCGAAAACGTTGAATTTGTCATAGAGCCCCACGTTTACAACTACACTGACAAAAGAAAAGAAAACAGTGCAAAACCTTATTTTGAAAAGGGAAGCGCTCTTCAAATAGAAGCAGGCGACGTTGATGCTACAATAACCTTCCCCGCCGCTCTTGAAGGAAGCAAAGAAATAGACAGTGTTATAGCTTACTATAACGTAGCGCTCTATTCTAAAGAGACAAATGAGCTTATAAAGAATCATAGAATTATAAGCGATTATTTCCTTAAAAACAGAAGAGAGAATTATATCTACTCACTTTTCGAGCTTGAACCTAATACTGAATACAAGGTTAAGGTCAGCCCGCTTACTGCATGGTATATCGAAGGCGACTTTATTGAGGCGGATTTCAAGACTAAGGAGCCTAAGTTCCCCGACGTTCCTCTTGATAGCGACAAGGCTATCACCCGTGGAATTTTCGATGCGGTTATAACGGGCTCACGCACTACCTACTCAAACCTTATACATATAGGAAGCGGTTGGGAGTGTACTGTTGAGCACACCTTGGATATTGAGGAGTGCGGAACACACAGAATTTTCTTAAAGTCCAGCGCTAAGGGAGCCCTTGACGCAACGGTGAGAGTGAAGAAGGACGGAAAAATAGTTTTCCAGGATGTTTTTGTAATAAACACAGGAAACATTCACAACTATAAGGACATAATCTGTGCCGACGTAGAAATAAAGGAGTCGGGCAGTTACGTTATAGAATTTTACTTCAAGGATGGCAAAAACACAGTCGGTCTGCAGGGTATGACCGTAACAAAACATTTATAATATGGAGGATAAACTTATGGCAAAGCTTAAAATAGGCTTTATTGGCTACGGACAGCGAGGTGTCGGACTTCTTGCTACTACTCTCAACATGGACGACGTTGACGTTGTGGCAGTATGTGACGAGTATGAGGACAGAGCCGAGGCGGCAAAGAAAAAGGTTGAGGAAAAGAGAGAGTACACTCCCTTTGCTACAACCGATTACCGTGAGGTTCTGAAGCGTGAGGACGTGGAGGCGGTTGTAATTGCTACTGCTTGGGAGGCTCACGTTGAGGTTGCCCTTGCGGCGATGAAGGCAGGTAAGTACGTTGGCGTTGAGGTTGGCGGCGCTTACTCTATCGAGGACTGTTGGAGACTCGTTCATACAAGCGAAGAGACAGGAATGCCTTGCATGATGCTTGAAAACTGCTGCTACGGCAAAAAAGAGCTCATGTGCCTCAACATGGTTAAAAACGGCGACTTCGGTGAGCTCGTTCACTGTAACGGCGCTTATCACCACGACCTGAGAAACGAGGTTTCAAGCGGTAACGAAATCCGTCATTACAGACTTCGTAACTACACACACCGCAACTGCGACAACTACCCCACTCACGCTCTTGGCCCCATTGCAAAGCTTCTTAACATAAACCGTGGAAACCGTTTCCTTTCTCTTGTTTCCATGTCGTCTAAGGCGAGAGGACTTCACGAGTATATCGTGAATAAGAAGGGTGCAGACAGCGACCTTGCCGCAATCGACTTCAAGCAGGGCGACGTTGTTACAACCGTTATCAAGTGTGCAGGCGGTGAAACTATAAGACTTACCCTTTCCATCACCTTGCCCCGTGCATACTCCAGAGACTTCGATATCTCGGGAACTAAGGCTTACTTCCAGGAGGAAACCAACTCTCTTTACCTTGACCGTGACGAAGATAAGTACGAGAAGGAATATGGCGAGGTTGTTGCAAAGAGCCTTTGGAACAACGTAGAAACCACCTATGCTAAGGAATTCAATCACCCCATCTGGAAGAAGTATGAGGAAGAGGGAATCAAGGGCGGTCACGGCGGTATGGACTGGCTTGTGCTTCGTGCCTTCTATGAAAGCGCTATGGCAAAGGCTGACCCACCCATCGACGTATACGATACTGCCGCTTGGATGTCTATCAGTACTCTTACCGAGGACTCCCTTGCTATGGGAGGAATTCCCGTTGCAGTACCCGATTTCACTAACGGCAAGTGGATAAAGAACAAGGACAAGAAGAGAAACGAGGTTCCCACCTACTCACTTGCGACTATTCCCGAAACAGTAGAGCTTAAAGGCTAAAGATAAGGAGAAAAAAGCTATGGCAGATAAGAAGATATGGTCGATACTCGTTCATCTGAGCATGAACATGTGGTCGAAGAAATACCCTACCGTTGCAGAAAATTTTGACGAGGACGTTTGGGACTACATAGTTGAAGAGTCCGAGAAGACGGGCATCAACATGATAGTTCTCGACCTTGGCGACGCCGTTCAGTATGGAACACATCCCGAAATCTCTCTCCCCGATGCTTGGACAAGAAAGAGAGTTCACGATGAGATAAAGCGTTGCCGTGAGAAGGGGATTGCACTTATTCCTAAAATCAACTTTGCTACTCCCCATGACATATGGCTTGGTGAATACGCAAGAATGATATCCACAAACACCTATTACAGAGTCTGCGACGACCTTATTAAAGAGGTTTACAATATGTTCGAGAAGCCCGAGTATATTCACATCGGCTTCGACGAAGAGGACGGAAAGCACGTTGCAGGCGCCCAGCTTGCGGTTTACCGTCAAGGAGACCTTTTCTGGCATGATTTAAGATATCTTATGGACTCGGTTATCGAGACAGGCGCTAAGCCTTGGATATGGTCCTGCCCCTTATTCAATCACCCCGAGGAATTCAAGAAGCACATCGACCCCGACGAGGTAGTGCTCTCTCCTTGGTACTATAACGCATTCGAGCCCGAGCATTGGACGCCCGTTGAGTCGAGAGCCGAGTACGTGGCTTATTACAATGAGGGCGACTATGCGAAAATGGGTATCAAATTCGTTGAGGAAGACCCCTTCCTTGTGAGATTCCGTGAGGTTGCTCTTCCTCTTATGAAGGAAGGCTACAACTACGTTCCCTGTGCCTCGGTATTCAACCGTTGCGACTGGAATACTCACGACCTTCTTGAGTACTTCAAGGATAACGCTCCCGACAATCAGGTGCTTGGCTTTATGACCGCTCCTTGGTTCACCACCACCGAGAAGAACAGAAAGTACTTTGAAGAGTCCTTTAAGTTCCTGAAGGAAGCAAAAGAAAAGTTCTATAAGTAAAAAAATAGCAGTAGCAAATTTGCTACTGCTATTTTTATTATCCATTCCAGATGGGAAGGATAGGAAGCTCAATGGGGCCTCCGGTGCTTGAGGTGAGAATGTCATCTTCCTCAAAGAGTGACACTTCAATTATTGGTGCTTCATAAATTTCTTTCACAGCTATAACCATTCCTTTCTGCTAATATATAAGGCACAAAATGAAAAGGAATAGAGAGAATTTCTTTTAAGAAATTCTTACCTAAACTCTTAACTCTTACCTCTTAACTCTTAACTGTCTGAATTTATTCAGACTCTATACTCCTGAATAAGCGTTAAAACCGCCGTCCACGGGAATTACCGTGCCGTCAACAAAGCCCGATGCCTCGTCACACACAAGCCAGAGAAGTGTGCCGATAAGCTCTTCAGCCTCGCCGAAG
>JAZNZV010000025.1:0-5397 GCA_045595105.1 Eubacteriales bacterium
CTCTAACTTGGGTTCTTCCTTGATTACGTAGTAACCGTCAAAGGTAGAACCAAACTGGAAGTCCTGGAACATTATACCGCCACCTGTGGAAGTAGTATTTAATGCATAAATGCTGTCAATTGCCACTTCTGCAATGGGGTAATATTTAAATCCTACTACCCAGCCTGTATCGGGAAGAACAGACTGTGCATCAACTGTATCAGTTGTCCAAGCACCTTCTGCCATGTCAAGAGTGTTTTCTGTTCCTGTCCAAGTATATTCGGTAACCTTACCTGCATTATCCATAACGTAGAACACTACCGTGCTCTTTGCCTTTTCAACTCCAAAATACTTTATACCTCCGTTCATACGGTGGGAGAACTTAAGAGTCAAAAGCTCAGATGCAGGAATAATTTCATCCGAATTATAAGCATAGCTGATAAAGTAATTTTCAAATATTGTCTTAACCTGTGTCTTTATAGAATTTGCAGTTTCTTCGTCCTCGTCCGCCAATGCCTGAGTAAGGTTATTGGGAATAGGTGCAAATTCTGCTCCGTACACGTTAACTACTCTTGTAGTATTAAAAGTATAATGGTTATTAAATACGTTTTCATTTGCTCCGGGAGCATACTTCACACCGTAATAGGTGCCAAGCTGCCAAACGTTTTCTGTAATGCTTGTCATATCACGAACAGCACTGACAGTTCCCTCTTCATCAACGCCAAGGCTCTTACGTGCATCCTCGTCACCTTCAACGTAGAAGATGTAAAGGTCAGAGGCAGCATAAGTTTCACCATCGTTTACGTTGATACCCCAAAGACCAGCTGTAAGCTCAACTGTTGCAGTTTCACTTTGTGCAGTAACAGTCTGCGTTGCACCTGCACCTACAATTGTATAAGAAGTAAGTGTATAAGATGCACCTGCTGTAAGACCTGAAAGAGTTTTTGTATCCACATCATAAGCTACACCTGTGGGGGTCGCTGCCTTGGGCTTTGAAATTACGTAGAAGCCATCATATTTTGAACCCATCTGAACCTTGAATTCATATACGTAAGCATTATCCAATGTTTCACTTGCATAAGTAATGTTATCAAGGTCTACCGAGCCCACAGGGTAATATTTCATACCCACTACCCAGCCTTCTTCGGGAAGTACCGACTGAACATCTACTTCATCGTAACCGTAAACACTATTCCAACTTATCGCTTGGCTTGTACCTGTCCATGTATAAGGAGTAACCTTACCTGTGTTATCCATTACATAGAACACTGCTTTTCCTGTAACAGGGCTTACCTTAAAGTTATAGAATGTACCATTGCCATGTCTACCACGAGCAAACTTGACCGTAATAAGCTCGTCTACGGGGATAATTTCATCTGATGTGTATGCATAGCTTATAAAATAATTTTCAAGAATTGTCTTAACCTGTGTCTTTATCTCGGTTGAAGAATAGCCCGTGTAGGTTTCGTCACCTGTTTCTTCTGCTGTAATGGCATCATAAAGCATTTTGGATGTAGGGGTAAAATCTGCGCCAAAATAGCTTACTGCCTTACCACTACTGAAACCGTAGTTATTGTTAAAATCAAGAGAAGTGCTGTGGTTTGCACCGAAATAGTATCCCGACTTCCATTCAACACCGTTTCTGTCACGGGTTGCATTAATCACACCGTCGGTCTCTGTACCAAGGTCTGCTCTATCCTTATAAGAACCCTCTACGTAGAAAACGTAAGGCTTTGATGCTGCATAGTTATCGCTCTCGTTAACGCTCACACCCCAAAGACCTGCTGTAAGAGCTGTTGCGGGAGTGTAGGTTGTGCCCTCTGCTGTAAAGGTTGTACCCGCTCCTGCGCCCTCAACTGTGTAGGGAGCAAGTGTATAAGAAGTACCTGCTGTAAGCCCCGAAAGAGTATTTGTCTTGGCGTCGTACTTAACACCTGTGGGGGTAAGTGCCTTAGGATTTGAAATCACATAATAATCGCCCGCCAATCTCAGTCTGTCTCCATACCACTGAGTAGCATTGGTTCCGCTTATATTAATATGTTCAGCATTAACTGTTCCATAAATATAATACTTAAATCCAACAACCCAACCACTATCGGGGAGAACCGACTGTGCATCTATCGTGTGTATTCCTCTGGGAGCATACCAGCCTGTAAGCGTACTATCACAAAAGCTTGACGCTTCCCATGTATATGTTTTAACTACTCCCTTTTCGTTCATTACATAGAATTCCAATTTAGGCTTGCATGCAGGTTCAGTACCACTGTTTACAGTAATAGCAGAACTACCATATTTGTAATTTGCAAAAGTCAATGAAACAACTTCATCTGTTGGGATTATTTCATCGGGTGCATATGCATAGCTAAGGTAGTACGCCTCAAGTTTTCCCTTGATAACTGCCCTTGCTGCGGCAATGGCATCTGCATCATTGTTGTTAACAGCTGTCATTAAATCACCCGAAGGGATTGAAAGAGAATACAAGTTATCAAACTGATAACCATCATTCATCACAGCTGCATTGCCATATCCTTTGAAAACTCCTGCCTCCCAATCCATAGAAGTACGATCGGAATCAGGAACACTTGCCCCTTCGGCAAACGTACCAAGCTTTTGTCTTCCTTCTAAGCTACCTTGAACGTATATGAGGTCTGACCAAGTCGTAAAGCCGTCGGTGGATACGACGTAGAGACCTGCAAGGTTTTTGTTGCCTGTCTCGTCGAGGGTGATAGCCTCACCCATTGTGTAGCCTGTGCCTGCCGCATTGATTGTGACGGGCTTTGCTTCATATGTTACGCCATCTTCAAGTCCTATAATTTGACCTATACCGCCTGCAGGAGCCGCAAGGGTATTAAGTGCAAGGAGAACTGTGAAGAATGTTGCCATTACCGTGATTATCAGGTAACGGTAAATTTTCTTTTGTGCCATAAGATTGCCTCCATTTTTAATTTTTTCGTCCAAAAGCTCTCAAAAAGTACTGTTACACCTTTAAAAAAAGCCTTAAACGGTTGTTATAACTACACCGCCCGAACGTAGTAAACAGATACACCACGGGCGAGTATAAAAAGTTTAATTTTATCTTAAATAAAAAATAAGGCTTTATCAAGTCATATCTTGTGAGGTTATTGAACAATATTGCGCCTTTAAAATAAATTGAGGCTTTCCTCTGACAGCCACAATGACAAAGAGCACCCGAAGGTGCTCTTTTATCATTTAGGAAGCAAAACCACATAGGTCTCACTGAAGTTATTAAAGGTTACCCAGCCCTCAAAGACTGTTGCCGTCTCTACCTTTCTGAGTCTGTCGATAATTTCAAAGTAGGACCTTAGCTCAAGGTCAAGACCGCTGTGCTCATCACCTACGTAAATCATAAGCTGAGCAGATTTAAAGGGAAGAGCCTTGGAGGATTCAAAGTAAATCTCCGTAAGATATCTGTCTCCCGCTTTTTCACGGAACATCTCGTAAAGTCTGTCGTGACGGCTTTCTCCGTCAAAGGACACTGCCATGTTGTAGTAGTGGGACTTTCCGTCAGCGGGGATTTGCACGTTCTTCGCTGTTACAACTATTTTATAGTCTCCGCCGTCGAAGGTAATGACAGACTCGGGAGACAAATGCTTGATGTTTTCAAGAGTAAGATAGGACACCCAGTTCTTTACGCTTACGTCCATAGTGTAATCGGCTTCAAGCTCGGTATAGTCGCTGGGAAGATGCATTTTTACTATCTCACTGTTAAAGGACTCAAACTCTGAATCATAGTCATAAACAGTAACCTCAACGGTATCCGACTTGCCGTGAAGAGGAGTATCCTTGACTCTTATTCGGTAGTCACCCGACTTTGTCACTCTGACTGCCGTTGACCCTGCGGGAACGTCCTGCCAGCGTGACCACTCACCTGTTTCAGCGTCATATATCTGTATTTCATACTGATATTCAGCCGACAAGCCACCTATTTCTCCGTATCCGCCCGGAATTATGGGGAAGGTGGAAATCTCAGGTGTAGCTCCGTCTTCCTTTATTTCATAGAAATCGGAGTAAAGATCACCCATTGCAAAATAGAGCTCGTATACTCTGGGAGAGGATGTGGGGTTACTGCTATAAGTGGTAATTTCGGAAGGATTGATATCCTGCATAGGATAATACTTAAAGCCTACCACCCAACCCTCTTCGGGAAGAGACATATCCTCTTTAAGGCTTATAGTATCGTATACCCACGAGCTACTGTAATAGCTTATTCCTCTCGTCTTGCCCGTGTAGGTGTAGGGAGTTATAGTTCCGTCGGTGCCCATAACGTACACTTCAAGCTTCGGCTTTGAATTAGTGAGCATAAAGCCATCAAAGGCACTTACCTTCATAAGTCCTATTTTAATAGTAAAGAGCTCGTCTACGGGGATTATCTCATCGGAGGTGTAAGCATAGCTTACAAAATAGTTTTCAAGAATTGTCTTGACGTTCTGTCTTATTTTGTCGGCTTCTTCGGTGTTGCCCGCTTTCGTTGCATCGAAAAGTGCTTTAGGAGTAGGTGACATATCTGCGCCGAATATACTTACAACGTTTCCTTCAGTAAAGGCATAATTGTTACTCAGCTTACCCTCGGCAATGCCTGCGCCGTAGAAATATCCAAGCTTCCATATATCGTCAGCACCCTGTCTGTCACGGGTAGCGAGGGGCATATCACTTCCCTCATTATAACTGCCGAGTGTCTTTCTGTCATCACTCTTGCCCTTCACGTAGAAGAGAGCGGGATCAGAGGTAGCGAAGCTATCATCGGCGGCGTAGCTGATACCCCAAACACCTGTTCCTATATCGGATGGAAGAGTATAGCTCTCACCTGTGCTTGTAAAGAGGATTTCACTTCTGTTGTCTCTGCCAAGAACGGTATACTGTGCCATAGCGTAGCCTGTATCGGGCTTGAGACCCGAAAGGGTCATTGTTTCGCCGTCGTAGGTGATACCCTCAGGCTTTTCAGCTTTTGGAACGTCTATCTCGTAATAGCCCTCATAGATAGAGCCCACCTTCAGCATGACCTCGTAAATTCTGTCCGAGGTATTAGTATCCTTATAATAAGTTATATCGTCAAGGGATATCTCGGTCATGGGATAGTATCTGAAGCCCACGACCCAACCACTATCGGGAAGTACCGACTGTGCATCGACGGTATCCTCCACGAATGCGGAGTCAAGGTAGTTCAACAGCTTTTCCTTGCCCGTCCACGTGTACTCGCTGACCTTACCCGTTTCGTCCATTACTGCGAAAACCACCTTAGGAGTTACAGGTGTCACCATAAATCCGTCGAATGCCGACAGCTTTGCACGGGCTACCTTCATAGTCAGTAGCTCAGAGGCAGGTATAATTTCGTCCGAAGTATAAGCATAGCTTATGAAGAAGTTTTCAAGAGCTGTCTTTACTGCGGTCTTAATCTTT
>JAZNZV010000026.1:0-6490 GCA_045595105.1 Eubacteriales bacterium
ATTCCTCCTTGACCATAACTACCTATACTTTCATCTTTGCTACTATCGGTCTTATACCTTTTACAGATTTCCCTACCATCGGAAAAATAATGTTGCAAAAGCCCGAGCTTGGTGTTATAATGGCTTTGACAGGACTCATTACCGCAGTTCTCCCCTATATTTTCTACACGTCGGGTCTTGAAAGGCTTGAGTCGGGTAAGGCTGCGGTCATCGCCGCTATTGAGCCCGTTGTTGCAACAATAATCGGCGGTATCTTTTTCAAGGATAATTTATCCATATTACAGTATTTTGGAATAGTACTTGTAATTTTTTCTATTGTTTTAACTAATATTAAAATAAATAAATCAAAGGAGAAATAACATGAGTCAAATCAAATTCGGCGTTATGTCCACATACCGTGGCGACTATGCAGACGACAATCTGGAGGAAATGTTCAGAAACGCTGCTTCCCTTGGAGTTAAAAGTATGATGTTCTGTCTTCTTGCTAACGATAAGGTAAGAGACGACCTCATCAACCGTGTTGACGAGGTAAAGGGATACATGAAAAAATACGACGTTGAGATCAACGCTCTTTGGGCAGGCTGGGGCGCTCCTTGCTTCTGGAACTTCTATGAAGGTCAGAACACTATCGGTCTTATTCCTCCCGAATACCGTGAAAAGAGACTTCACCTTGTTATGAACGCTTCCGACATAGCAAAGGCTTGGGGAGTTAAGTACATAGTTACCCATTGCGGATACATTCCCGAAAACCCCAACGACCCCGTTTATAACTCATTTATTGCTATGATGAAATATCTCTGCGGTGAGCTTAAAAACAGAGATCAGTGGTTCTGCTTTGAAACCGGACAGGAAACTCCCATCACCATTCTTCGTGCAATTCAGGATATCGGAACAGGTAACGTTGGTGTTAACCTTGATACTGCTAACATCATTCTTTACGGTAAGGCTAATCCTGTTGACGCTATCAAGATAATCGGTGACTACGTTAAGTGTCTTCACCTCAAGGACGGTCTTTGGCCCACAGACGGCAGAAGCCTTGGTAAGATGGTTCAGATCGGTCAGGGTGAGGTTGACTTCCCTGCTGTTGTTAAGGGACTTCACGACCACGGATACAGAGGACATTTCACAATTGAGCGTGAAATTCAAGAAGGCAGTGAAAGAAACAAGGACATAATAGACGCAAGAGATATGATCATGGACCTCACGTCAAAATACGAGTGGGATCCCGAGTAATTAAAATATTAAAGCCGACTCAAGCGAGTCGGCTTTGATTTTTATAAATTCTTTACAAGGGCTACTGCTTCCTTAACGATTTTTGTTATCTTTTCAAAATCGCCATTTTCGATAAGGTCGGAAGGTGTAAGCCAGCTTCCACCACAGCATATAACCGATTTGCATGCAAGGTAGCTTCCGATGTTCTCGGGTGAAATACCACCTGTGGGCATTATCTTTATCATTCCGTAAGGAGCACTGACTGCTTTTATCATTTTAACTCCACCTGCTGCTTCTGCAGGGAAGAATTTAAGTGTAGTCAGACCAATACTCATTGCCGCTTCAATTTCGGTGGGAGTGCACACGCCGGGAATCATAGGAACGCCTCTCTTTAAGCTGTGCTCCACGACCTCTCTGTTAAAGCCGGGGGCTACGAGGAACTTTGCTCCTGCGTCAATGGCTTCGTCGGCTTGTTTTACAGTAAGGACTGTTCCTGCACCCACAAGCATTTCGGGATAAGCTTCTGTCATAGCTTTTATACTTTCGGCGGCACCCGCTGTTCTGAAGGTAACCTCTGCAGTGGGAAGTCCGCCGTCAACAAGTGCTTTAGCAAGAGCTACTGCCTTTGATGGGTCTTTTATGGTTACAACGGGAATAACCTTATATTCACCAAGCTTTGTAGTAATATCCATTTTTCTCTCCTTATCTTACAACTCTTCCCGAGCCGTCTCCGCCTGCAAGTTGATTTACCTCTGCAACGCTCACGAGGTTGAAGTCACCTTCTATACTGTGCTTAAGACAGCTTGCGGCTACTGCGAATTCAATTATTTCCTGACTCTTCATTTCGCTGAGAGTGGCATAAATAAGGCCTGCACCAAAGCTATCGCCACCGCCAACTCTGTCAACTATGTGCATGCGGTATGATTTAGAGAAATAGTATTCCCCGTTTTCATAGAGCATTGCCGCCCAATCGTTATCGTTGGCACTGATAGAAGAACGAAGTGTAATAGCAACCTTCTTGAAGCCAAAGCGGTCAGAGAGCTGTTTCGCCACGTCTTTATAGCCTTCTTCGCTTATTTTACCGCCTGTAATATTGGTATTTGCGGCGTGAATACCAAAAACGTCTCCTGCGTCCTCTTCGTTAGCGATGCAGACGTCAACGTATTCCATAAGACCCGCCATGACCTTACCTGCTTTTTCTCTTGACCAAAGCTTCTTGCGGTAGTTAAGGTCACAAGAAACGGTGAGTCCCTGTTTCTTGGCTTCCTTACAAGCTTCAAGGCAAATATCGGCAACGTTATCACCCAGAGCGGGAGTAATTCCTGTAAAGTGGAACCAATCCGCACCCTTGAAAATTTCTTTCCAATCAAAGTCCGAAGGATCAGCCTCGGCAATAGATGAATGGGCTCTGTCGTAAATTACCTTTGAGGGACGCTGACTTGCACCCTTTTCAAGGAAGTAAATTCCGACTCTGTCTCCCCCTCTCACAATAGAAGAGGTATCAACTCCGAATTTTCTCAGAGAGTTAACCGCACACTGACCTATATCGTGTGAGGGAAGCTTTGTAACAAAAGCGGCATCCATTCCGTAGTTGGAAAGAGAAACGGCAACGTTTGCCTCTCCTCCGCCAAAGGTAGCGCCCAGTGTATCCGCCTGAACGAATCTCATATAGCCCTCAGGGGCAAGGCGTAGCATGATTTCACCAAAGGTTATAATTCTTTTCATAGTATTTCTCCTGTGTTTTATTTCTGAGTATAATATTAACAAAAAATAATGAAAAGTCAATGATAGTGTGTAATTCAAGCAATTATTTAAAAGAAAGAGCAATATTTTCAAAAAAGTTTCGTATTGCAATTTATTTTAACCTGTGATATAATACCGAGGACTTACAAAAAAGAGGTATATTATGAACAAAGCAAAAGGAAGTTTATTTCTGCTTATTGCCGCGCTTATATGGGGTACGGCTTTCGTTGCTCAATCGGTTGGACTGAGCAGTATAGGAAATTTTACGTTTAACGCTATAAGAAATTACATAGGAGCCGTAGCTCTGCTTCCTGTTATTTTTGTAATGGGCAAAACAAAAAAAGAAGAAACCTCTGCTACAAAATCAGATAGAAAAACTCTTATTATTGGCGGTATCTCCTGCGGTTGCGCCCTTGCTATTGCATCATCCTTTCAGCAGATGGGAATAGCAGCAGGTGCAAAGCCGGGTAAAGCAGGCTTCATCACTGCGCTCTACATCATTTTCGTTCCTCTCGTTGGACTTTTTACTAAGAAAAAGCCTCGTGCTACCATATGGCTTGCGGTTTTTCTTGCCACTGTCGGAATGTATCTATTGTGCGTCAAGGAAGGCTTCAGCCTTGAGATGGCTGATATTTATCTTTTGTGCGGTGCTTTTGCTTTCACCTTTCACATACTCACCGTGGACAAGTTCTCCCCTCTCGTTGACTGCATAAAGCTATCTTGCATTCAGTTCTTCGTTTGCGGAACACTTTGTATGATTTGTATGTTCCTGTTTGAGGAGCCTTCACTTGCAACAATAAAGCTTGCAACAATTCCCATCCTTTATACAGGTATCATGTCGTCGGGCGTGGCTTACACCCTTCAGATAGTGGGACAGAAATCCACACCGCCAACTCTTGCAACGCTTCTTATGAGTCTTGAGTCGGTCTTTGCCGCACTTGCAGGTTGGGTAATTCTTAATCAGGCAATGTCGTTACCTGAGATTATAGGTTCAGCACTTGTATTTGTCGGCATTATTATTGCGCAGATTTTTTGATTTACAATTTGTCTATTGACTTTTTCGGATATATTACTGTATAATAATCACATAATTGTTATTTGGAGGAAAATTAAATGTTCAATATTCTTGAAGCGGCCGCTCCTGCAGCACAGGGAGGCGGAATGTCAATGATCATCATGATGGTAGTGCTTTTCGTTGTAATGTACTTCTTCATGATAAGACCCCAGAAGAAGCAGGAAAGAGAAATTGCCAATATGCGTAACAGCATTATGATCGGCGATGAAATCTGCACAAACGGCGGTATTATCGGCAGAGTATGCAGTATCAAGGAAGACATACTTACTCTTGAGATCAACAAAGACAGAACAAAAATGAAGATCTATCGTTGGGCAGTCAGAGAGATAGTTAATCCTATGCCTCGCCCCGAAGCTCCCGTACAGGAGAAAAAAGCAGATAAAAAGGCTAAAGAAGAAAAGCCCGAAGTGAAGGAATAATCATCAAAAAGGAATGCCAACGGCATTCCTTTTATTTTGCCTTTTTAAATATTCTTTTTAATCTGAGCAAGCGCCCCTTTTTCGAGCCTTGATACCTGCGCTTGACTTATACCAACCTCCTCGGCTACCTCCATTTGTGTTTTCCCCATGAAAAAGCGCATATTTATAATTTTGCTCTCCCTGTCGGAGAGCTTTTTCATAGCCTCGGAAATTGCAATACTTTCTGTCCACAAGGCATCGTTGTTTTTATTGTCACACACTTGGTCCATTATATAAATAGAGTCGCCGTTATCCGAGTAGACAGGCTCGTACAAAGAAACGGGGGCAACGACTGCGTCAAGAGCATCAGAGATCATTTTCTCGGTATATTTAATAGGCTCAACTTCTATTCCCTCTACCCTTTTTTTCTCTTCGGCATCCTCGATAGCTCTTCGGTTTACTTCGGCGGTAATCTCTTCAAGCGTTGCCTCACGGGATAGTGTTGCACCGAGCTTCTCTTTTGCCGACAAGGCTTTATAAGCGGTATCACGTACCGAACGGCTTACCCTTATCATATTGTTATCTCTCAGATACCTTCTTATTTCACCAATTATCATTGGAATGAACGTCAAAAGTCGAAAACACACTTATTGACAGTATTGTAAAAAAGTGATATCATAGAAAAAATGAGGTGCTTTATGAATAATAAAAAAAGCTCCCTTATGGTGCAGGGTGCTATTCTTGCATTTGCGGGGATTATTACTAAAATTATTGGTTTTGTTTACAGAATACCAATGGCAAATATGCTCGGTGAACAAGGTAACGGTATCTATTCGGTGGCTTTCGGAATTTACAACGTCGCCTTGACGCTATCGTCCTATTCATTGCCCTTGGCACTTTCTAAGCTTACGTCGGAAAGACTTGCGAAAAATAGCCCGAGAAACGCTTTTCTTCTTTTTAAGAGAGCTTTACTGTTTGCAGTCATTGCAGGACTTTGTGCGTTCTCCGTTTTATTTTTCGGTGCAGAGTGGCTTGAGGCGTTATATGGCAGAGCAGGACTTATGCATCCTTTGAGAGTGCTTGCTCCCACTACTTTTATTGTGGCACTACTGGGCGTTTTCAGAGGTTATTTCCAAGGTCACTCAAACATGGTGCCCACTGCCCTGTCTCAAATTATAGAACAGATAATAAACGCTGTTGTCAGCGTTTTGGCAACATGGCTCTTCATGAAAAGCTTTTCTTCGTCGGCAATGGGAGCGGCGGGCGCCACTCTCGGAACTCTTGCAGGGGCTTTCGGTGCACTCGTTATGCTTTCCCTATTCTTTGCGTCGAGAGTTTCATACATCAGAGCATCGCTAAAAGAAGATACAACTGCACCTGAAAGAAAAGCTTTCACCTATAAAGAAATTATCCTCACAATGGTTCCTATCATTCTGAGTCAGACGGCTTTTCAGATAAGCTTCACCGTAGATGATTTGATTTTCGGAAACGTGATGGAAGCGAAAGGCTTTTCGGATGAAGTTATTTCATCCTTGCAGGGAGTATTCAATACGCAATACACCGGACTTGTAAATCTGCCTATTGCCATCGTTACGGCTTTAGCGGCATCAACACTTCCCGAAATAGCACGGCTTTTCACCAAAGGCGAGCATGAAGAAATGAACGCAAAGACGAGCTCGGTTATAAAGCTTGCAATGGCGGTGACTATTCCCTCAGCAGTAGGACTGAGCGTTCTTTCACGTCCAATTATGACTATTCTCTTTCCAAGCCTCGTTACTTTCAGAGAAACGGCGATAATGCTTATGACTTTCGGGTCGGTTGGATGCGTTGTTTATTCTCTTTCAATAATCACCACCTCAATTTTACAAGGTAACGGAAAGATGAAGGAGCCTGTTATTAATGCTCTGATATCCTTTGTTTTCCACACTGCTTTAATTTACCTGCTTTTAAAATTCACTTCACTCGGTATTTACGCAAGGCTTATAGCCGATATAGCCTTCCCTGTTGTCATTTCAATTCTTAACTGTGCCTGCCTTAAAGAGAGAACCGGGTATAAGTTAAA
>JAZNZV010000027.1:0-6693 GCA_045595105.1 Eubacteriales bacterium
GCTTCTCGTTTTCGATAGTGAACTCCATGTCCTGCATATCGTGGTAGTGGTTTTCGAGGATCTCGCAAACCTTTACGAACTGCTCGTAAGCTGCGGGGAACTTATTAGCCATCTCAGCGATAGGCATAGGTGTACGTACACCTGCAACAACGTCCTCACCCTGTGCGTTGGTAAGGAACTCACCCATCATCTTCTTCTCGCCCGTAGCAGGGTCGCGGGTGAATGCAACACCGGTGCCGCAATCGTCACCCATGTTGCCGAACGCCATAGCCTGCACGTTTACAGCGGTACCCCAAGAGTAGGGAATATCGTTGTCACGGCGGTAAACGTTAGCTCTGGGGTTGTCCCAAGAACGGAATACTGCCTTAACAGCTCCTATGAGCTGCTCCTTAGGATCGCTGGGGAAGTCAGAGCCAATCTTTGCCTTGTACTCAGCCTTGAACTGATTTGCAAGCTCCTTGAGGTCTTCAGCGGTAAGCTCTACGTCAAGCTTAACACCCTTTTCTTCCTTCATCTTGTCGATGAGCTCCTCAAAGTACTTCTTTCCGACTTCCATAACAACGTCGGAGTACATCTGTATAAATCTTCTGTAGCAGTCATATGCCCATCTGGGGTTGCCTGACTTCTTAGCGATAACTTCAACAACCTCTTCGTTAAGACCGAGGTTAAGAATGGTATCCATCATACCGGGCATGGATGCTCTTGCACCTGAACGAACAGATACGAGAAGGGGATTTTCCTTATCGCCGAACTTCTTGCCGGTGATAGCTTCCATCTTTGTGATGTATTCCATGATTTCAGCTTCAATCTCGGGATTGATCTTTCTGCCGTCTTCATAGTACTGTGTGCACGCTTCTGTTGTGATTGTGAAGCCCTGAGGTACGGGAAGACCAAGGTTGGTCATTTCTGCAAGGTTTGCACCCTTACCACCGAGAAGCTCACGCATTTTACCGTTACCTTCGGTAAAGAGATAAACATACTTCTTGTTCATTTGTTTCCTCCTAAATTTTGTTTTGCATATCAGTATAACATAAATGGAATAATTTTTCCATATATATAACGTTTGTTCATAAAAAATTAACAATTAAAGGCGGCATCAAACAGTTCTTTATTCCTTTCATGCCTGTTCATGAGGTAATTATAGCCAAAAACAGCTTCCAGACCCGTTGCCTTTTTGTACTCGTAACGGGTAACGCTTTTTGGTGTGTTGTTCGTCTTTGTGTTTTTCCCTCTTCGATAAACGTCCGCCTCTTCTTCGGTGAAGAGTGGCTCGATTTTTTCAAGAGCCTTTACCTGTGCGGCGGCGGTGACGTAGGAAAGGGCAAGCTTGTTTGCCATGGCGGTTCCCTCGGGGGTATCAAAAAAGAGCTTTTCTCTTACAAAAAGCTCCCACACCGAGTCTCCGAGATATGCGAGCATAAGGCTGTCGGCAGTTTTGGGGTCAAACATATCTTAAAATCCTCTCAATCTGTAAATTGTGAAACGAGGAGTAACACGTACTCCATGAAGAATATCATAAGAATGGGCACAAGAAAACAAAGAGTTATCTTTGAATAATAAATTCTTTTAGCAAGTGAAAGCTTTAAGGGGTTCCAATGGAGGTTCTCCCCTTCATCCACAGCTTTACCCTCTCTCAACGCTTTTATATACTTCTTTTCATACTCTCCGTCAATGATAGCAGTAGAGGCACCGTTCACAACGAAAAATACCACGCCCAGGGCGGTTCCCACAACGATATACAAAATAGTAATTATTCTTTGAAGCACCATGCTTTGAAGAAAAACGGGTATAAGATAAATTCCCACCTCAACTATAAAAGATAAGGCGAGAAGAAGTATTGTATGCTTTCGTGTAAGATATTTCACGGCTTGCTCCTTTTGACAGTGACCTCTGCTTTTTTCTTAAGTTTAGCAGAAAACTTCTCCCACTTCAAGTACAAACAGTAAATTTTTCATAAACTTACCCCTTGTCACTACTTGATTTTTAATATAATATATGATATTATTTATTGAAAGTACCTTGCAGACAGGAGTGAGAAAAGTGGGAAAAATTATTATGGTTGCCTCCCTTAAAGGCGGTGTGGGTAAAACTACCGTCTCGGCTTCCCTTTCCTACTGCCTTGCAAAGCTCGGCTATAAGACGGTGGCTGTGGATATGGATTTCGGAGTAAGAAGTCTTGACATTGCCCTCGGTCACGAGAACTCTGCATCTCCCAGCTGTTTCGACGTTATGACGGGAAAAGCATCCCTCGGTCTTGCGGTTGACAGCGACGAGAGGAACGGCAATCTCTTCTTCATCTCGGCTCCCATGAACGTGGACATAACCTACGACGTGGACGTGACTCCAAAGCTTTTTGAAAAGTTCCTTGCAGATCTGAAAAGAGAGTACGACTTCGTGGTTCTCGATATGGCGGCAGGTACGGGTAAGCTACTTGATATGGCAAGAGAGAGCGGTATGATAGACCACGTGTTTATCGTATCGACGCAAAATGCCGCATCTGTCAGAGCTGCCGAAAAGCTTGGCTCCACCTTCGCTTCTCAGGAGGACGAGGAGGTAAGGCTTATTATAAATTCATTTGACCCCGACAGAGTAGGGAAAGACGATTACGTGAGCATAATGGACGTTATCGACCACTCTTCGGTCACTCTTATAGGTGTCATTCCTTTTGACAAGCGTGTTGAAAGACTTGTGTCTTCGGGAAAGACTGCCTCGGAGGACAAACGCTCGAAGGCAGGTGTTGCTGTTATGAACGTGGCGAGAAGAGTGACAGGTGAGGCTGTTCATTTGCTTGAGGGAATCATTCCCAAAAACAAAAGACTTAAATATTACTAAAAGAGAAAGGATACACTTCTATGCAAATCGCAATAATGGCTCATGAAAAGAAAAAAGAACTTATGACACAGTTTTGTATTGCTTACTGCGGGATTTTAAGCCGTCATCAGCTTTGCGCTACGGGAAGTCTCGGTAAGGCGGTAGAAGATGCCACAGGTCTTGAGATAGAGCTTCTTCTTATGCCTGAGCACGGCGGAATTCAACAGGTTGCATCCAAGGTATCCTATAACGAAATAGACCTGCTCCTTTATTTCAGGGACAGAGACGAAATGAACTTTTTGGCTGAAAATGACGAGGAAGAAATTCTCCGCCTTTGCGACAGCTATAACATCCCCTATGCGACGAACATCGCAACCGCAGAGGCTCTCATCATGGCGCTCGAGCGAGGGGACCTTGATTGGAGAATGCTTGTCAAGTAAACGGAGTTTACTTGACAGTTATACTGCTAAAGCAAAATTAGTTTAATTAATATATCGCACAACCATTATGACATAAGGAGGTTTTCGAAAATTATTTTTGTATGCAAAAAATTTCTAAATTAAAGTAGCATTACAAGAATTAATTTTTCGAAGTATTTTTTCGTTCTGCGAGTGCACACGAGCGAGGTGAGGACGCTTTACACAAACGTAAAGCGACGAAGCCGAGTCGAGTAAGTAGCGAAGCAGAACGGAAAAAGACGAAGAAAAAAATGATACAAAAGCAAAGAGGAACCATCGACATACTCCCCGGAGAGAGTGAAGTCTGGCAGTGGATGGAAAACAAAATAAAGGAAACGGCGGCTCTTTACGGATATAGTGAAATAAGACTGCCTACCTTTGAATCAAGTGAGCTTTATAAGAGAGGCGTTGGAGAGACAAGTGACGTTGTTCAAAAGGAAATGTATTCCTTCGAGGACAACGACAGAAGAAGCATCACACTCCGACCCGAAGGCACAGCAGGCGTTGTAAGAAGCGTTATCGAAAACGGTCTTGCCTCGGGGGCTATGCCACTCCCCCTTTATTATCTTATATCCTGCTTCCGCTACGAAAAGCCCGAGGCGGGAAGGTCGAGAGAGTTCTATCAGTTCGGTGTTGAACAGTTCGGTGCTGAGAACCCTGCAGCAGATGCCAACGTTATATCTCTTGGTTACGATATTTTCAAAAATCTCGGTCTTGACGTTAGCCTTGAAATAAATTCTATCGGTTGCCGTCACTGTCGACCCATATATCACAGGGCACTTCACGATTATTTCGAGTCCTGCCGTGACGACCTTTGCGAGACCTGTCTTGACAGACTTGACAAAAACCCCTTGAGAATTCTCGACTGTAAGAGCCCCATTTGCTCAGAGCATGCGGCAAATGCTCCCAAAACCATCGATTATCTTTGCCCCGACTGTAAGAAGCATCTTGAGGAGCTTCGTGTATATCTTGACCGTGCAGGTATCAAATACAATATAAATCCCAAGATCGTACGAGGACTTGACTACTATCAGCGAACAGTATTCGAGTTCATATCCGAGGATATCGGCTCCAAGAGCACTATCTGCGGAGGCGGACGCTACGACGGACTTGTAGAAGAGCTTGGGGGACCAAGACTTCCCGGTATCGGCTTTGCTATGGGTCTTACCCGTGTAATGCTGGCTTTGAAATCGGCAAATAAGATTCCCGAATTCGACACAGCCCCTGCCCTTTATATTGCTTCTATGGGAGATAGTGCAAGGCTCAAAAGCTTTGAAATGTCGCTTGCATTCAAGAAGCACGGGCTTAACGTGACCTTTGACCAGGTAGGTAGAAGTCTCAAGGCTCAGATGAAGTATGCCGACAAGACAGGTGCTAAATTCTCGCTTGTTCTTGGTGACAGTGAGCTTGAAGGAGGCAAGGCGACTCTCAAGAACATGGCAACAGGAGACGCCGTTGAGGTTGATATCAACGATATCCAAGATATCGTCGATAGAATGCAGAATTAAATAAATTATCCCCCAAATCCTTGTTTTTCGGAATAGGGGTTTGGGGAAAGGGTGCTTTTGACTTCAAAAGCATTCTTTCCCCATATATAACAAAAGAGGTATAAAACAGATGTATAGGACAAAATACTGTGCCGAGTTCACAGAAAACGACATTGGCACAAGAGCTAAAGTCTGCGGTTGGGTGCAGAAGCAGAGAGACCTTGGTACTCTTATCTTCGTAGATTTAAGAGATAGAACAGGTATCATACAGCTTGCATTTGACGACAAGACAGATAAGGAAATTTTCGATATAGCATTCGGCGTGAGAGCAGAGTACGTACTCTCGGCTGAGGGCGTTATCCGTTCAAGAGGCGAGGGCGCTATCAACCCTAACATGAAGACGGGTATGCTGGAGCTTTACGTTGACAAGCTTGAAGTGCTGTCGGCAGCTCAGACACCTCCCTTTGAAATCAAGGAAGAGACCGACGTTAAGGAGGAGCTGAGACTTAAATACCGTTATCTCGACCTCAGACGTGCACCTCTTCAGCGAAACATTCTTATGCGTTCAAGGGTAGCAAGACATACAAGAGAGTATTTTGAGGACAACGGATTTATCGAAATTGAAACTCCCGTGCTCATTAAGTCTACTCCCGAGGGAGCACGTGACTATCTTGTTCCCAGCCGTGTTCACCCCGGCTCATTCTATGCACTTCCTCAGTCTCCTCAGCTCTACAAACAGCTTCTTATGCTGTCGGGCTTTGACAGATATATTCAGATTGCAAAGTGCTTCCGTGACGAGGACCTTCGTGCCGACCGTCAGCCCGAATTCACACAGATAGACCTTGAAATGTCCTTCGTTGACGAAAACGATATCATGACCATGGTTGAGGGCTTTATTGCTTCTCTCTTTGATAAGGTTATGGGTATGAAGGTTGAGCTTCCTCTCCGTCGTATGACCTGGGACGAGGCTATGACACGCTATGGCTCGGACAAGCCCGACCTGCGTTTCGGCTTTGAGATATGCGACCTTTCCGAAATTCTTAAGAACACCGAGTTCAAGGTATTTGGCGGTGCTATCGCTGAGGGCGGTTCTGTGCGTGCCATCAACGTCAAGGGCGGTGCAGACAAGTTCTCACGCAAGGAAATCGACAAGCTTACCGACTTCGTTAAGACCTACCGTGCAAAGGGTCTTGCATGGTCCAAGTGGGCAGATGAGGTCTCTTCATCCTTTGCTAAGTTCCTTACCGAGGACGAGGTAAACGCCATTTATGCTAAAACAGAGTTTGAAAAGGGTGACCTTCTCTTGGTTGTTGCAGACAGCAAGAATAAGGTTGTATTCGATTCTCTTGGCGCACTCCGCTGTGAGGTTGCGGAAAAATTGGGGCTTCGTGATAAAAACGTATTTAATTTCCTTTGGATTACCGATTTCCCCATGTTCGAATACTCGGAAGAGGACGACCGATACGTTGCAATGCACCACCCCTTCACAGCACCCCGTGAAGAGGATATTCAGTATCTCAAGTCCGCACCCGACAAGGTTTATGCACGTGCTTACGACATTGTACTCAACGGCACAGAGCTTGGCGGTGGCTCGGTAAGAATTCACCGTCAGGACCTTCAGGCGAAAGTGTTCGACGCTCTCGGACTTTCACCCGAGGAAATTGAGGTTAAATTCGGCTTCCTCCTTGAGGCGTTTAAGTATGGCGCTCCTCCTCATGCAGGACTTGCCTTCGGTCTCGACAGACTTGTCAGCCTTATGCTCGGTCTTGACGCTATCCGTGACGTTATCGCATTCCCCAAGGTTCAGAACGCTTCCGAGCTTATGACTCAGTGTCCTTCCGAGGTACCCCAGAAGAGCCTTGATGAATTAGGCATAAAAATTAAGTAAATTTAAAAGAGAGGAGGCTTTTTATAAAAGCCCCCTCTCTTAAACTCTC
>JAZNZV010000028.1:0-4103 GCA_045595105.1 Eubacteriales bacterium
ATTGAAGAAAATACAGAAAAGAATATTGGTATTATTATCAAAAGTTATAAAACCCGATTGGTTGATTTCAAGTCAAAAAGGAAAAAGCTATATTGATAATGGGAAGGCACATCAAGACTCAAAGTATTGTTTGACGATGGATGTTAAAAGTTTTAATCCGAACTGTTCACGAGAATAGGTATATCAGTTTTTTATAAAGAAATTAAAAACATCTCCCGATGTGGCTCAAATATTAACTGATATAGTAACATATAATCAGCAGGTGCCAACGGGATGCCCGACGAGTCAAATAATAGCATATTACGCTTATGAGGATATGTTTGAGGAAGTCAACTGCATTGCAAAACAAAACAATTGTATTTTTACACTTTATGTAGATGATATGACTTTTTCAAGCTCTCTGCCTTTTGATCCTCACAAAATTCGAGATACGGTAAATTCGGTATTGCTTAAATATGGGCATAAGTTAAAAGTATCAAAAACGAAGTACTATTCTCCAAAGGATTTTAAGCTTATTACAGGTGTTGCTGTTACTCCGGATAACGAACTGAAAACTTCAAACAACCTTCAAAATAAGATTATTCGTAATTTCAAGGAAGCAAAAAAGAATGATTTTGGTAATTCAAAAGATATACAATCGCTTAGAGGACAAATTCAAGCCGCAAGAAATGTTGAAGGAAACATCTTCCCCGAAATAAGCAGAATAGTAAATAAAGCTTCCCGATAAAACATTATAGAAAAATGATAAGGTATGATACAGAATGAATGATGCAGAAATTAAAATATTAGCAAAAAAATTTAGGACATATATAGAAAATGCAAGAGATGCTGAATGCTTCAAAAGGGATCTCTGTTTTGATGGATTTCCTTATTTTTGCTGTGGTGATGCATCTTGCCTTTTGGCAGAATTTCTTCGGTCTAAGGGTGTTGAAACAATTTATGTATGGGGAGAAGATGATGATGGACAAACCCATGCTTGGCTTGTTGTAAAAGATGAACGAGTTAAAACACCCATTCAATGTTTTTTAGAAATTCCGCAAGATATCAGATGTGTATTAAATTCTTATAGCGCAAATGCCTACAATAAACCTGTTGATATTACAAGATATGATGAAAGTGATATTGAGGATGGCCTGATTATTGATATTACTACTGATCAATTTGGCGGTGCTCCCGTGTATGTAGGATATATTGATGATTTACATAGACGATTTGCTTTCGAGTCGGCTGATGATTTTTGTGGGTTGGGAAACGAAAGACTATCTATGTTATATCGCACAATTATTTCCGCAAGATAGCATAATGTATTTATAGTTTCGGCAACATTTTGGCAACAAAATATTGAAAAGCCAATGGAATTATGGTAATATATAGAATATAACCACTACGAAACACGGTTTATTAACTAATTCAGTTGAGGTTACAAAACCATGAGCGAGTGGGAATAAATAAACTATTAAGCAAATATCCCCTGTCAAGCGACAGGGGATATGTTTTTCTCATTATAGCATCATAATTGAGTAAACAAAGGGGAGAGATTCAGAGTTTCTGTCTATTCTTACAGTAACTGTTTCTACATCCTTTTTAGGAGTGAAGGTTCTCGATATTTCAAGTATTCCGTCACCGGTAACACTGTGTCTGGTCATATCCCCGTCGATATCAACGTCTATGCTAAACGTACCGTTGTGTCCTTTTCCACGGATAACGATAGTGTTTTCTGCATTTGGTTTAACCTTCATATCATAGGAGAACCAACCGTGAGCCTTGAGAACCGACCAGAATGCACCTCTTTCTGAGCCTGCAGTACGGCAGTTTCCGTCGTCCAGAGTGAGAGCACCTGAGAAGTTTGGCTCGCATTTCAAGTTGTGTCCCTCATTGAAACCACCCGGTATGATGAAGTCTATGGGATTATTCTTTGTGAGCAAACGTCTTGTCTCTACTTCAAGCTCTATGGCACGGCCAAGCATATTTTTCAGGTGATATACCTGACTTGTACGCTTAGAGTAGTCTACGCTAATGCTATATGTCAAAAAGGCATTGCCCGGCTTGAGAGAAAGAGCCTCACAGTGCCAATCCTCGCCAAGCTCATTGTAGCCCGCTTCGTCAAGCTCGGTCATTTTATCAATTGAAGCATAAATTTCAGGAAGTACGCTATCGTCATTATCCTCAAAGTATTTTGACATAGCGATATAGGTCTTAGCAAGCTCATGGAATATTTTTGCAACGTACAAGAAGTTAGTAAAGCGCATATATATGCTATAGTATTTATCGGGGTCAAGCTTGCCTTCAAGTGTTTTGATCAAATTAAGCTTTTCTTCGATTATCCGAATAGCCTCCTTTTGAGTTGGAAGCACGATCTCAGGGCGGTAGAATTTAAAGCCTTCGGATAAATCTTCTTCAGCGACTTTATAATCTTTCCTAAATATTCTGTATTGCATTTTAATAGAAAAGAAGGGAGGGAAAAGGCTAAGCCAATGAAGAGGCCACCCTTCTACGTGCATTGCCTTGACTTGAAGTTCTTCGGTGTCATTCATTGCTTCTCTGACTATTGGTCCGTACTCGCCATACTCACGTGTAAAGAATGCATCAATTGCCTCATCAACGTTTTTCCCCTCCACAGCAGCGTTCATAATGTAGAGGTTTACCTCATTGGGAGTACCGAAGGGAATGTATCCGGCACGGTCAATGCGTGACACAAATCCACGGACATTGTAGCCGTTGCAGTAAGCGACCTTTTCAATGATATGATTTTTCAACATAAGAGGCAAAAAGCCTTTACCGAAATATTCTCCGAAAATATCTGTTTCGACAATAAGTGGGTTTTTTATCCTCTTGAAGAAGGGATTTGAAGGTCTTGTTAGTGACCAGTCGTATTTTGTCCACTTGTCACAAACAAGAAGCTCATCGGATATACGCTCATATGCGTCCATAAGGTCATCGTAGTCCTTAGCTATACTTGCAAAAGGTCTTACGATAAGCTCTTTGCCGAGCTTTTTGCAGGCGTTGTAAAGTATCTCGGTTACGTATTTAACACGTTCAACCTTATCGAGCTTTTGATTTTTTAACTTGAGAAGTGGTATTCTTGTTTCGTGAAGAGTAAGAACGATACCCGACATTTTTGGGTATGTGAAGAAGAAATCTTCAATCTTGTTCTCAAGAAAGTCTTTGATAAGCGGATGAGTTACCTCAACGTCGCCGTCTTCATTATGTATTTCGGGATAAATTTCATCAAATCCGATAGGTATTTCAAGCTCATGATGCCAATAGTAGCTCTTGATGCCGTGTGCAGCAACCATATCAAGGGCTTCGTTGACTACCTTCTCACAGTATTTGATATACTCTGTGTCTTTCCCCTCATTGAACTGAGAATACTTGCGGTAAAACATCATACCGTCACAGTTTCCTTTGACAGGGTCATGAGTCGGACCAATTATTTCAAAATGGTTTATGCCGTTCTCAATTGCGTATTCGGCACACTTTTTTAGATACTTTTCTTCAATTATTACGGGATTTAAGAAGGATATACCCTTAGTTGCCTTGCTCATTTCAAACTCCTTTTTATAACGATTATTTGATATTTGAATTCTACAACAAACGTAAGAATTATTCAATACCTTAACCCGAATAACACTTAAAAACAGCAAAATACTTAAAAAATAGCAAAATATTTAAAAATAATCTAACAATAGTACAATGTATTATCCGTAAAACATAGTAAAGAAAAAGCTGTCACAAGCGTTTTTGTGACAGCTTTTATATTTTTTATACAATAGTCTTTCTCAGCCATTCAAGCGTGCAGTTTACCATGTGCTTACCTGTTTCAACACTTGCTTCCTTGGCGCTTTCAGCAAACCATTCGGTGTTACGATCACAGCGGTCAAGGTCAACAAGCTCGGGGTAGGTTCCCATCATAAGGCTTGTTTCCCACTTTCCTGCATGGTCAAATCCGCCGCACTTGATCTGTGCATCTGCACCGATAAGGGGTATAACCTTGATGTATGAGAAGGGATCGTCCTCACTGCCCATATCCTCGTAGTAGGAGGCGTAAGCATCGCTGCCCCACCAACCCTTGCCGAGCTTTTCTTCCATGTATTCCATGGTTA
>JAZNZV010000029.1:0-7669 GCA_045595105.1 Eubacteriales bacterium
GCCTACGATTATTTTGCCAAGGCGTTCCTTTAAGTCTGTTATAGAAGAGGAGAGACAGAGTACAGCCATGATTTCGGATGCAACAGTAATGTCGTAGCCATCCTCACGGGGCACACCGTTTACTCTTCCGCCAAGTCCGTCGGTAACGTAACGGAGCTGTCTGTCGTTCATGTCAACGCATCTCTTCCATGTGATGCGTCGAGGGTCAATGTTGAGGGAGTTACCCTGATATATGTGGTTGTCAAGCATAGCCGCAAGAAGGTTGTTTGCGGCACCGATAGCGTGGAAGTCACCTGTAAAGTGAAGGTTGATGTCCTCCATGGGTACGACCTGAGCATAACCGCCACCTGCGGCTCCACCCTTTACACCGAATACGGGTCCGAGAGAAGGCTCACGAAGAGCAATCATCGCCTTCTTTCCAATTCTTGAAAGTCCGTCTGCAAGACCGATGGTGGTTGTGGTCTTACCCTCACCTGCAGGGGTAGGAGTTATGGCAGTTACAAGAATGAGCTTGCCATCCTTCTTGTCTTTAAGCTCGTTCAAAAGAGACAAGTCTATCTTTGCCTTGTATTTTCCGTAAGGCTCAAGCTTTTCTTCGGGCACACCCGCAGCTTTCGCTATTTCGCCGATAGGTTGCATTTTCGCCGCCTGAGCTATTTCGATATCTGTTAACATAGTTTTATTCCTCGTATTAAGTTTTTCTTTATTATATAATAGATTTGAAAATTTTTCAATAGTTACTTGATTTAAACCTTGCTTTATTATAAAATATGGTAAAAAGGAGAGTGACGATATGTCAAAAACAGCGGAGCTAAATTGGATTTTTACAGGCGGAGAGCTTAATGAGTTGCTGATAGTAACAAACTTAAACGAAGCTGATGCAAAGCTATCCTTTGACGTTTATTTTGAGGACAGAGAGCCTATAAAAGGACTGACTTTAGCTATTCCCGCCGAAAGAGTGTCTTCTTTCAAACTTGACGAGCCCTTCTGTGACCAGCAGTATAAGATACCGTCGGGGAAATACACTCTTGTCCTTCATAGTAATTTGCCTGTTGTGGCGGTGCTTGGGGATAAAAATTAAAATATTTGACAAAAAGAAATTTATGTGGTATAATGCACGATGTATATGTGTCTTACACATAAATTGATTAAAAAAAGGAGTGAACGTCCAGCATGGACAGTCCGGGTAGTATACCCTTATATGTACTCATACTTATCGTACTGTGTGCATTATCAGCATTTTTCAGTGCATCCGAAACGGCTTTTATGTCATTTAGTAAAACGAAGATGAAAACCGAAGCCGACGACGGAAACAAGAAAGCAAAGCTCGTACTCGCTATTAACGACAAGTACGAAAAGCTTCTTTCCACCATTCTCGTAGGCAATAATATTGTTAATATTCTTGCCACCTCTCTTGCAACTGTGCTTTTTACAAGCCTTATTGCAAACGAAGAGCTTGCCGTAACCGTTTCAACTGTGGTTATGACCCTCGCTATTTTGATTTTCGGTGAAATTACACCTAAAACAATGGCGAAGAAGCTTTCTCACAAGCTTACGAAAAGCGTGTCAAAGCCGATGCGTTTTTTAATGGCACTTCTTACACCCGTTACATATCTTTTCGGACTCTGGCAAAAACTTGTCATAAAGCTTGCTAAAAAAGACGAGGACGATACGGGTGTTACCGAAGAAGAAATCATCACGGTAGTTGAAGAAGCGGCGATAGGCGGCGAGATCGACGAGCAGGAAAGTGAGCTCATCAAGAACGTTATTAAGTTCAGCGACCTTGACGTAGGCGACATCCTTACACCCAGAGTTGATATCGTTGCCGTTGAAAAGGGTTGGGACAGAAATCAGATTTCCGAGGTCTTCTCACAGTCTGAATTTTCACGTCTTCCCGTCTACGACGAAAATATCGACACTATTATAGGTATCCTTTATCAAAAGGACTTTTACAACGATACCTCTTCCCCTGTGTTCCAGCTTGTTAAGCCTGTGAAATTTATCTTCTCTTCCATGAAGATATCCAAGCTTTTGAAGTATTTTCAGGAAACCAAGTGCCACATGGTAGTTGTCAGCGACGAGTTCGGTGGTACCGCAGGTATTGTTACTCTTGAGGACGTTCTCGAAAGTCTTGTCGGTGAGATTTACGACGAGCATGACGAGGTTGTTGAAGATATCGTCGAGCTTTCAGAAAATAAGTATAAGATAATGGGTAGCACCGCTATCGACAAATTCTTTGAATTCTTTGAAATTGACGAAGAGTTTGAAGATTCCGATATCACCACGTTCAGCGGATTTGTTGCACATAACTTGGGAGAAATTCCCGAAGAGGGCTCTCTCGAATATAAAAACCTTAAAATCACCATTACAGAAACCGAAGCAAACAGACTTGTATCTGCCGAGGTTGAGGTAACACCCTTGGAAGAAGAGGAAGACTCAGAAGACTGATTATTTTCTTTTTTCAAAACTTTGAACTTAAAAAGCCTGCCGAGAAATCGGCAGGCTTTTGCACTTTGTTTTCGTGGGGTAAAAGGGGAGGGCTTTTATAAAAAGCCTTCCCCTTAAAACTTATTTTTCAATTTCATTTCCTGCGTCTTCAAGGAAGTCACCCTCGAAGAGCTCGATTGAGCCCTTGTCTGCAAGGCTTGCAAGAGAGGGGTCCATAGGAATGCGTGCAAGTACCTTGAGGTTGTGACGGCTTGCGATTTCGTCAATATGACTGTCGCCGAAGACCTTGATTTCTTTACCGCAGTCGGGACACTTAACAAAGCTCATGTTTTCAACAATGCCCACAATCGGAATGTTCATAAGACCTGCCATCTTAACTGCCTTTTCAACAATCATCGAAACAAGCTCCTGAGGAGAGGTAACGATGATGATTCCGTCAAGAGGAAGGCTCTGGAAAACTGTAAGAGGCACGTCACCTGTTCCTGGAGGCATATCGATGAACATATAGTCAATGTCACTCCAAATGAAATCGGTCCAGAATTGCTTTACCATGCCTGCAATAACAGGACCTCTCCATACAACAGGGTCGGTCTCGTTTTCCAGCATAAGGTTAACAGAGGTCATCTCAATGCCCATTTTACTCTTGGCAGGCATAAGGCCCTCGGGCGTGCCCTCTATTGAGTCCTTGACGCCGAACATCTTGGGGATAGAAGGACCTGTAATATCGGCATCTATAATAGCGGTTCTGTAGTCTCGTCTCATCATTGTGGTAGCCATAAGAGAGGTAACAAGGCTCTTGCCTACACCACCCTTACCGCTGACGATACCGTAAACCTTTTTTACTTTACTGTAAGCGTTAAGCTGTTCCTTTTGTATTTCCGAGGAGCAGTTACCCTTGGAAGCACAGGTAGAACAGTCGTGAGTACATTCACTCATAATTCTAACATCCTTTCTACTTTTTCGTACTTATTTATTATAAACCTGAAAAGAGAAAAAATCAATAGTTTGAAGATTTTTATTACATAGTAATTGCATTTCAATTTTTTCTAAAAAACAATGTCTACATAGTCAACTTTATGCTGTGACTAAGGCTGAGACAGGTGTTGCGACGAGAGGTGAGAAAAGTATAAGAAAAGGGCTGACCCTGCGGTCAGCTCTTAGATGAAAAAGTCTTGAATAGAATTATTGATTCAGTTTCCCTAATTTTGCCGTATTTGCGATAACGATCAACGAGCTTTCCGCATCCAGTGTCTGCTCGGGATTTATGTTAACGTTAACATTATCGCCTTTTTTGATAGCAACGATATTGAAGCCATATTTTTTACGAAGATTCAATTCGATCAGATTTTTATTGCACCATTCATTCTTTACGTCAATTTCAATCATGGATACATCCTTTGACAGAGAGATCATGTCAATAAAGCCCGAGCTTAAAAGATTTTTGGCAAGGCGGATGCCCGATTCATTTTCGGGAAAGACCACCTGATCTGCGCCTACACGGAGTAGTATCTTTTGGTGCATTTCGTTGGCGCATTTTGCAATAACTGTTTTAACGCCTGCCGACTTGCAAAGCGTGACAGCCATTACGCTTGCTTCAAGGTTACTCGCCATACAAACTATAACCGTATCAATATTGCCGATTCCAAGACGGGAGATGACTTCCGCATCGGTCACGTCGGCACACTTACACACGGGCAGATATGCCGCCGCATCGTTGACGATCCTTTCGTCGGTATCGACGGCAATGACCTCCATACCGTTCTCTACAAGCTCTCTTGCTACTGCTTTACCGTATCTACCAAGTCCGAAGACTGCGTAAGTTTTCTTTGCTTTCATTGTTTTTCTCCTTATCCTATACTGATATCTTCTGTCGGCTCGGAAATGACGTTTTGACTTTCGTTCTTACTGCCAAGCGCAACCGCAAGTGAGATGGGACCGACTCTGCCAAAATACATGGTTACTATAATAATTATTTTTCCAAACGTGTTAAGCGTTGCCGTCAAGTTTCTTGAAAGACCGACTGTTGCCGTAGCGCTGATTGTTTCGTAAACCACATCAAGGGCGGATGCATTACTCGTTGCCATCAATAGTATCGTTGATGCAGAGCATATTGTAAGAAACGCTACTGCCACGGCAACCGCTTTTTTTACCGAGTCCTCGGAAAGACGGCGACCGAACAGGGTTGCACTGTTCTTATTACGGATGGTGGCAAATGCCGAGCAAATAAGTACAGCAATGGTTACGGTCTTCATTCCGCCTGCCGTTCCTACGGGAGAACCGCCGATAAGCATCAGGATGATCGATACTGCGGCAGAGGCGTTCGTCAGATTTTCTTGCGGAAGGGAAGCAAAGCCCGCAGTTCTCGTGGTAACCGACTGGAAGAAGGACACCTGAATTTTATCGAGCAGTGACATCTCTCCAATGGTCAACGTGTTTGTGTATTCAAAAATAAATATAAGAATTTGACCGAATAAAATAAGTCCTGCGGTAACGGTGATGGCAATTTTTGAGTGCAAGGTCAGGTGTCTGAATATTTTGCGGTTCTTTTTCGAACGGCTCTTGATAACACGAAGCAAGTCCCACCAGACGATATAGCCAAGGCCGCCGAGAACGATAAGCGCAGAGGTGACGATATTGATCAAGAGATTTGTGGCGTAATTGCAAAGGCTGTTTTCTGATATTATATCAATGCCTGCGTTACAAAAGGCAGAAACAGAATTGAACACAGATATCCAGATGCCTTTCGTACCAAACTCGGGTACGAACACGAGCATATACAGCACAGCGCCTATCCCTTCGATGACCAGCGTGCCAAACAGTACGTTTTTAACAAACTTGGCAAGTCCCGACATGGTATTGAGATTAAAGGCATCCTGAATGAGCAAACGGTCACCAATACCCATTTTCCTATTGAGAAGAAGCATTATTCCTGACATAACGGTGATGATGCCAAGACCGCCGATCTGTATCAAAAGCAATATAACGATCTGTCCGAACACGCTCCACGTTGAAACCGTGGGGAGTGTAACAAGTCCTGTCACGCAGGTAGAGGTTGTTGCCGTAAAAAGTGCATCAAGATACGGCACAGCTTTGCCACTTGCAGAACTAATCGGTAATGCCAAAAGTACACTTCCTATGAGAATGGTAACGAGAAAACTGAGCAATATGATCTGCGTGGTTGAGAGTATAAATTTCTTTTTTCTAACCATACGATTTTCCCTCTAAGAAGAATAAAGGAACCAACGTACTATGAAGTTAGCTGGTTCATTTATTATCTGTTTTTAACCATTCTATCATACCATGTGGTTTTTTGTCAATACACATCGGCATAGAGCATCGTTTGAAGTGCACTAAGAGGAAAGAAGTCTTTCAAGCACTCCGTGACCGTTGCCGTTCCCTTTAAAGTAAGTGTATTTCCCTCGATGTTTATTATTATACTGTCAAATGGGAATTTGTGTTTTATCATGTCAGCAAATATCTGTAATGCAGTCCAAACTTCAGCGAATATCCGCATAGCTTCTCTTTGCAAATCTGACGAACTGTTTTCATCGCAGGGAAATTATACGATACATCAATATCTAACTCTTCCGAGGTCGTATTATCCTTAATCCAAGAAACTATTTTGCTTGGAATAATTCTTCCAAATTCCACAATCCAGTCAAACAAACCTGAGGGCTTTGCAAGACCTACGATAATTAATATACCGTTCTTTGCTAACAGCTTTTTTGCTTTATCAATAGCATTTGCCATGTCCATATGATGAATAGATGCTACAAAAACAATTGCATCGAAGCTTCCATTGTTTGCCTGAAAACCTTCAAAAGCTGTCCGAATAAATGAAACGTTGCTATATGCATTTTTATTGTTGGCTTTTTGAATAGAAGAATCGGATATGTCGATTCCGATAATTTTGTTGCCTGCTGTTCTCAAATGCAGAGCAAGAGTTCCGTCTCCGCAGCCAACATCAAGAATACTGCTTCGTTTCCCTATTTTTTTAGAAACCCAACTATTATAGGCATAATTGTGATTCCAAGAAGCTTTTTTATTTTTCATTGAACTATGTTCTTTCCGTCAAATATAAATTTAATAATTACATCGGTGTTCCCACTTCGATTAAGTTGCCGTTGTTGTCAAGCACCAAATCTATGCCAAACAAGTCGTGATAGAATTTTCTCGATTTTTCTATGTCTTTAACAACGATCAAAATGTTCTTCAATCTCATATCATTTCTCCGTAACATTGGAATTTGATCAACCATTGCGCTTAAAGTCAATATCCGCTTTTCTTGCCTGAGCGCACAAATCCTTGGTCTGCAATTTATATTCCTTGCCGTCCTTGATAAAGTGCGTTCCGCATTGTCTGAATTCAAATGACACGTTTTTTCGGATGCATTGCTCTCTGATGTCAAGTACCCAAGCGTAGTCGAGCGGTCTTGCGTTCGTATCCGATTCACCGCCGACAACCACAAGCTCAACACCGTCAAGATACCGTTCTATGTCGATCTTTTCGATAAGCGGCTGAGCCGTTATGCACTTATGCTTGATTGGGAGCTTTGAAAATATACAGAGCTTATAGTCTGCGTTCTTTTGGTTCTCGACCGTACAGCAAACCACCACGTTATCATAGCCGTCTCCCCAATCATCGGGGATGCAGTCCATAAATCTGTCGATACGCTTTGTGAGAAACAGAAAGGTGCAATCCTCTCGCTCCTTTATCATCTGCCAGCACTCACGACGCCACCCATCAGCTTCCTCAAGCAGAAAATCGGTGGAAAAGCAAGTATAGACAATGCCGGATTTCATTTTGTAATTTCCGTTTTTAAGGCGTTCTATGGGCTTTGCGAAATCCTTTGTCTTTTCGATAATACTCGTATCAACTCCGTGCTTTGCATCACTCTTGTGGATATAGCAATAAAGACAGCCGTCGCTACACTTTTTACAACCTCTCCACGGATTCCACATTGCCATATTCTAACCTCGCAAATTTTAATTTTTGACGGGATTATTATACCATATTTTTATGAATACTTCAATCGTTTTATAAGGATAGGTGATTGAACTATTCACATTTTTATGATATTATATATTTACAAGCTTTGGCTTGAATATTTTTATCGGAGTGTGCTGTTTGAAAAACACTAATCTTTTGGAGATTGTATTGTAAACGAGAGGTTTGCAAATACATTCTCGGCAATCCTCTCGTATCTTGAGCGTCAACAATT
>JAZNZV010000030.1:0-5888 GCA_045595105.1 Eubacteriales bacterium
GATTACCTCTTCGACGGAAATCACGGCGAACAGCTTGACATGGCGGTTGACATCGTAGTTCACGACATTGCAAATTCAACCGACCCCGACGTCCTTGCTCTTGTAGAGGAATTCTCGGCAGACGTTGTATTGTACCTCGACAACCATCCCGACAAGAAGGACATCCTTGTTGAAATGGTAGTAGATGACCTTTACAGCGCTACTATCAACACCTTCACAAAACAGCTTCGCAACGAGGAGCAGTTCACAGTTCACGATAACTTCTCGTCACTCATTGCAATGGCTATGTACAACAAATACAACGGTATGACGATTGACGGCTTCATTGCAGAGGTTAAGCTTCCCGATGCCTTCAATAAGGTGCTTTCAAACGATGCGATAAGAGATATTGTTGAGAACATCTACAACAACTCTCTCACACCTTACCTTGACCAGCTCAAGGACGCTCACGACAAGTACGAGGCAGACCCTGTTGACAACAAGGGAACCTACTACGTTGACACCTTCGTCACAGTTAAGGTTGACCCCATCGACGAGCTTCTTTATCCTCTCTACAACGAGTTCAAGCCTATCCTTGAAGAAAAGATTGACGACAAGCACTACTATAAGGATAACCCCTATGCAGTAGCTCTCGTTGACTTCCTGTCACCCGACGTTCTTCTTAACAAGATGGCAACAAACCCCGATGAAGAGAAATTCAGCGGATACACAATTCCTACGGCAGAAGAGCTTTACACCATTCTTTATACTACCGCAGTTCTTGCAGACGATGCAGGCAAGTGGTACCACGATAACGTTGACAAGGCAAAGGTTGACAAGGCTGTTGACCGTCTTGAAGACAAGATTCTGGAATATATAAATACCCTTATCGGATTTATAAACGAGTATAAGGAATCAGGAGAGATACCCGAAATCGACGACCTTCCCGACGATAAGATCCGTGAGCTTCTTGAGAAGTACGATATTCAGGGAATAATCGACCGCACAGCTCAGATTCAGGCAATCAAGGATAAGATAATTGCAAATGATAGATTCAATACAGTTATCGATAAGTTCTACAACTCCAAGTTCAACAGAGAACTTACAGGCGAGGACTACGATAAGGCGAAGAAGGTACTCGACTTCTTCTTCAAGAACTATCAGAACGAAGAGTTCACTCTCGACGAGCTCTTTGATATTACTCTTCCCGACAGATTTGCAGAGTACAAGATTGACGAAGACACCTACAAGGTAGAAGTCAAGGGCAATACTGCTGAGTTTGTTCGTGAAATTGTGAAAAACTAAAAAATATATAAAATGGGCAGAAAAGCTTCTGCCCATTTTATAACGGAACATTTTTTTGAAAAAGAAGTCTAACCCCTAAAAGAAAAGAAAGGGTATCCCCTATGAAAAAAACACTAAAAGTTCTTATATTTGCAGTTGTTTGTATATCGCTTTTGTCCTTAACGGCATTTGCTATAACCTTTCCCGACGTGCCCAGAGACGGAAGTGAAAAGGCAAACGCTATATATAAGCTTGCCGACAACGGAATTGTAGGAGGCTATGAGGACGGCACCTTCCGTCCTGACGGCTTTCTCACCCGTGCCGAGCTCTGTAAAATAGTAAATCTTATTTTCGGCTACACCGAAAAGGACAGTGAAAACTTCAAGGACGTGAAAACCACCGATTGGTACTACGATTATGTCCTTGTAGCAAGGAAAGCAGGATATATCGGAGGCTTTGAGGACAAGACCTTCAGAGGTAAGGAAAACCTTACCCGAGAGCAGGCCTGTAAGATCATAAGCGTTACCGCAGGACTTTACGACCTGCCTACCGTGACTGTTGTTAAGGATAAGATTTCAGATTGGGCGAAAAAGGACGTTATGAAGGTCATTGCAAACTTTGTAATGACCCCCGATAAGAACGGCAATTTCCGTGCAACGGAAAATATAACGAGAGCCGAGCTTGCTATGGCACTTGATGCTTTTGTGAAGGAAAAGCCACAGGAGCCTTCAGTTCCATCTGTACCCTCTGTACCTTCGGGTCCTACAATTCCCACAGTAACAAAGTATACCGTCAAGTTCTATGACGGTGACAGAACAACAGTGCTTAGCACACAGACGGTAGAGAAGGGGGATAACGCTACCGTTCCCACTACTATTCCCACAAAGGCAGAGGACGATGAGTATACCTACACCTTTAAGGGCTGGAGCGGTATCTATACGAACGTTACTTCAAACGTCAGCATTTACCCCGAATTCAATAAAACGGCAAAGCTTTATAAGGTTACCTTAAACTACGGAGCAGGAACCACAGGACAGACGTTGACTGAAATAGAAGTTACTTATAACGGACTTCTTTCAGAAAAGCTTCCCGTGACAGGCTTTAAGAACGGCACGAAACACTTTGCAGGCTGGTACGCAGGCAGTGAGCTTATCGACAGCGAAAAGTATTCTGACCTGAAGCCTGCTGTCCTTACTGCAAAATGGGTGGACACCTTTACTGTCAAGTTCTACAACGGCGACGGCTCTGTAATGAAGGCACAGACCAACGTAAAGTACGGTGAGAACGCTACCGCCCCCACAGCTAAGCCTACAAAGGCTACCGACAACTATTATTCCTATACCTTCAAGGAGTGGGACAAGTCCTTTAAGAGCGTTAAAAGCAACCTTGACGTTTACCCCGTATTTAATGAAACGGTAAGAAAGTATACTGTTACCTTAAATTATGGCTTGGGTACTACGGGCACAAAGCCTGCGTCGGTAACGATGACATATGACCAGCTCTTCTCTGACGTTTTGCCTATGACGGGCTTTAAGAATGGCACGAAATATTTTGCAGGCTGGTATTCAGACAGCGAGCTTGTAGACGTTGAAAAGTATTCCGACCTGAAGCCCACAAAGCTTACGGCAAAGTGGGTAGATACCTTTACTGTCAAGTTCTATGACGCTAAAGGCAATAAGATAAGTGAAGAAACCGTGAAGTACGGTGAGTCGGCAACTGCCCCCGCAGAACCTACAAAGGCACAGACCGATGAATATACCTATACGTTCAGAGGTTGGGACACCGACTTTACAAACGTCAGTCAAAACCTTGACGTACACCCTCTCTTTGACGAAGAAGAGCGTGTATATACAGTTACCTTGAACTATGGAGCAAGCACAACGGGAACTATGCCCGAAAAGATAGAGGTTACCTATAACGCTCTTCTCAAGGGTGCTCTTCCCATGACGGGCTTTGAGAATGGCACGAAATATTTCGCAGGTTGGTACGCTGGCAGTGAGCTTATTGACACCGAGAAATATTCGGACTTGAAGCCCGACACACTCACGGCAAAATGGGTAGATACCTTTACGGTTAAGTTCTACGATGCATATAATAAAGAAATAAAGAAAGAAACCGTGAAGTACGGTGAGTCGGCAACAGCTCCCGCAGCTCCCACAAAGGCAGAGGACAATGAGTACACCTACACCTTCACGGGCTGGGACGTTTCGTTTAAAAGCGTTACAAGCGACCTTAACGTATATCCCACCTACTCTAAGAAGGACATACTTTACACTGTTACTCTCGACTACGCAAACGGAAGCACTGAGAATATAACAATGACCTATAAGCAATATTTCTCAAGCGTTCTTCCTACCACGGGCTTTGAGAATGGAAATAAGCTTTTCGCAGGCTGGTACTACGGCTCAACTCTTATCGGCAGTGAAAGATATTGCGACCTTAAGCCCGACACACTCACGGCAAAGTGGGTAGATCGCTTTACCGTTACCTTCTATAACGGAAACGGCAAGGTGATGGCAACGAGAAACGTGCAGTACGGCGGTTCTGCCAAGGCACCTTCATCTACTCCCACCAAGGCTAAGACCGACGAGTATACCTATACTTTTGAGCGTTGGGATACATCATTTGACTATGTAACAAGCGACCTTGACATTTATCCTATCTTCAAAGAAACCCCCAGACCATATAAGGTTAATTTAAGCTATGGCTCCGACGTTGAGAACGTTATTACTACAAGTATAACCCTCACCTATTACGAGCCCCTTTCAGACAAGCTTCCCGAGGACGGCTTTACAAGGTATGATATGCTATTTGCAGGCTGGTATGACGGCGACGAGCTTATCGACATAGAATGCTACGCCGACCTTTCCTCTAATACTCTGACTGCAAAATGGGAGGTTGACCCACAGGTCAAGGCTGATAACGAGCCTGTAAGAGAGGAGCTTCAGACCGTTATCGACGAGATTGACGAGCCTCTTTCCTTCGGATTTTCAGACCATCAGCTTTGGGTACTCGAGCCCGTTGTTGATGCGATACAGGCGACTCTGGATGAATCGGCTGACGGAAGCCGAAGAATATCCAAGGCTTACGTTTTGGAAAACCATTCGGATTACATAAGACTTGCTTCTTACCGCATGAATAATCCTCAGGAATTTGACCACACTATTCCCGACGAGGGACTTGACGAGTATGTTGCTGAATTTAAGAAAACCTTAAAATTTGACATGGCAAACAACCTGTCTGTTCCCAGCGTTAATTTCCTTTTGGACTTTTTCGACATCGACGTGGGAGACTATATAGAATAAAAGGAGATTGTTATGAACTGGCTCAACGATGCAGTTGTATATGAAATATATCCTCAGTCCTTTTATGACACCAATGGTGACGGAATAGGAGATTTGAGGGGAATTATAGAAAAGCTTGACTATATTGAGGATTGCGGATTTAACGTCATCTGGCTCAATCCCATTTGCGAGAGCACGTACTATGACGCAGGCTATGACGTTACCGATTTTTATAAGGTAGCAGACCGCTATGGCACAAACGAGGACTACCGTGAGCTTTGCGACAAGGCGCATGAGCGTGGAATGAAGGTTATCTTTGACCTTGTGGCAGGTCATACTTCTGTGGGACACCCTTGGTTCAAGGAGTCCTGCAAGGCAGAAAAGAATGAGTACACCAACCGCTACATATGGGCAGACCATACCTTTGAGAATAACGAGGGCATAGCGGGATACGCCGAAAGAGATGCAAATTACGTAACAAACTTCTTCTGGTGCCAGCCCGCACTCAATTACGGCTACGCTCATCCCGACCCCGAAAAGCCTTGGCAACTGCCTGTCACTCACCCTGACTGCGTTGCAACAAAAGAAGAGCTTAAAAGGATCATAGATTTCTGGACAGACCTTGGCACAGATGCTTTTCGTGTAGATATGGCGGCAAGCCTTATAAAAGGGGACACTGACGGAAGCTTTATGAAGGCTTTTTGGAAAGAAATAAAGGAGCATATGCACTCAAAGAACCCCGAAACCCTTCTTATTTCCGAGTGGGGCTTCCCCGGAACTGCCATAAATTCAGGCTTTGACTGTGACTTTTATCTCCATTCGGGTCAGCCTGCTTATACCTATCTATTCCGTGCAGAGGCAGGCAGAAACACTACTATGCTTTTCCCCGGTCACAGCTACTTTAATTTAGAGGGCAAAGGCAACATAAACACCTACCTTGACGTTATCGAAAAGGACCTTAAAGCAATTTCAGGTAAGGGCTATATCGGTCACATAACGGGCAACCACGATATCCCCCGCCTTGCTTATAGGAGAAGCACCGAGGAGCTGAAGTGCGCTTTAGTCTTTCTCTTCACTATGCCGGGCACTCCCTTTGTCTACTACGGCGACGAAATAGGCATGGACTACATCGAGGGTCTGAGGTCTAAGGAAGGCTCATATACCCGAACGGGCTCACGTACCCCCATGCAGTGGAACGGTGAGAAAAATCACGGCTTTTCAGACTCCGATACACCCTACCTTCCTACCGATACAAGAGAGAACGCACCCACTGTTGAAAACAGCGAAATACTCCCCTTTGTCAAGGAGCTTATAAAGTATCATAGAGAAAATAAGACTCTT
>JAZNZV010000031.1:0-12099 GCA_045595105.1 Eubacteriales bacterium
TCATAACTGAAAATAGAGTTGTGTCTACAAATGTAGTGCTTGTAAAGAAAAAGGATAGAGAACGTAAAATTCTTCTATCCTTTTTCTATTTGTGCAGGTTTGCTGCTCTATCGCAGGCACCCTTTCGGGTGCTTTTCATTATTTTATAAGCTTCAGTGCTTTTGCAAGCTCTACAATACCCAGAGGTGCTACGATAAGAACCAGAGCAATAAGGTAGAGTGCGGGGGAGAGGATTTCAAGACCAAAGAGTACTCTCAAAGGGGTGAAGAGCACAAGTGACATAAGCACTACTGCCGCAAGAGTTGCGAGATTTACGTACTTGTTGGAGAAAAATCCAATCTTGAATACCGATTTGTCTGTTCTCATGTTGTAGGTGTGAACTGACTGGGAGAGGGCAAGAACCATGAACGCCATAGTTCTTCCTGCCGAAAGTGGGTCACAGCCCTCGGGAGGAAGAACCTTCCAGCCGAGATAAAAGGCGAGGAGTGTGAGAAGTGAGAACATAATGCCCTGAAGCACTATTCTCACTCCAAGTCCGTGAGCAAAGATACCCTCATTTTTCGGCTTTGGCTTTTCGGACATGATATCCTTTTCTATCGGCTCCATTCCCAGAGCTACTGCAGGAAGTGAGTCGCCTACAAGGTTTATCCAGAGTAGATGCATAGAAAGGAAGGGGGATTTGTGCCATACCATCATAGATACGAAGACGGCGATGACCTCACTGATGTTGGTGCCAAGCAAGAAGCCTACCACCTTTTTGAGGTTAGCGTAAATTCCACGTCCCTCTTTTACTGCATCCACGATAGTTGCGAAGTTATCGTCGGTGAGAGTCATATCCGAGGCACCCTTGGCAACGTCGGTGCCTGTGATACCCATGGCACAGCCAATATCTGCCGCTTTAAGGGCGGGGGCGTCGTTTACGCCGTCTCCCGTCATGGAAACGACCTGACCCTTCTTCTGCCATGCCTTTACTATTCTTATCTTATTTTCAGGTGAAACTCGGGCGTATACTGAAATGCTTTTCACCTTTTCGTCAAGCTCGTCGTCACTCATACGGTCAAGCTCTGCACCCGTTATGGCAAGGTCACCCTCAAGGTAAATACCAAGCTCTTTTGCAATAGCTGTGGCGGTAACTACGTGGTCTCCCGTTATCATAACAGGCTTGATGCCTGCCCTTCGGCAGACTGCAACCGCTTCCTTGGCTTCAGGTCTGGGTGGGTCTATCATACCGACAAGTCCCATAAAGGTAAGCCCTGTTTCAAGGTCATCTGTGGTGGGATTTTCGGGTACGCTGTCTATTTCCTTATATGCAACCGCAAGTACTCTCAGAGCGTCGGCTGACATCTCGTCAGTGTACTTTTTCGCCTTTTCAAGGTCGCCCTTGATACACCTTGACATCATTACGTCGAAGGCACCCTTGACGATAACTATCTTCTTGTCACCTATAACGTTAACGGTGGACATGAGCTTTCTGTCCGAGTCGAAGGGTATTCCGGCAACTCTCGGGAACTTGTTATTCAGCATGCTCTGTTCAAGTCCGTTCTTGTGAGCGGCAACTACAATCGAGGTTTCGGTGGGGTCACCGATGTGCTCCTCCTTGTCATCGTGGAAGTTGACCGTTCCGTCCGAACAAAGGGTAGCATATGCAAGAAGTCTCTTTATTTTTTCACTGTTTTCTGTTGAAATATTTTCTGTATTTTCTTCTCCGTCGGCATACGCCCTGACGAGAGTCATTCTATTCTGTGTAAGTGTTCCCGTCTTGTCCGAGCAAATAACCGATGCGCTTCCAAGAGTTTCTACCGCAGGCAGACGGCGTATGAGAGCGTTTTTCTTCGCCATTCGCTGAACACCGATAGAAAGAACGATGGTTACGACTACGGGAAGTCCCTCGGGAATAGCGGAAACTGCAAGGGATACCGCTATCATGAAGATTTCCATTACGGGAATATTGTTTATAAGTCCTACTACAAATACAATCGCACAAGCAACGAGAGCTAAGATGCCAAGGTATTTACCAAGGCTTGCAAGCTTTTTCTGAAGGGGTGTCTCACTTTCCTCTTCACCGTCAAGAAGTCCTGCTATCTTACCCATTTCGGTGTTCATGCCTGTGGCTGTCACCACACCAAGTCCGCTTCCGTAGGTTATGGAACAGCCCGAAAATACCATATTCGTTCTGTCACCGATAGGTGCATCCTCTTTCATCTCAGCAAGAGCATCCTTTTCGCTTGGTATCGATTCACCTGTCAGCGCTGATTCCTCGCTTTTAAGGCTTGCGCTTTCCAAAAGCCTTGCGTCGGCAGGTACGAAGTCGCCTGCCTCAAGCTTGATTATATCACCGGGTACAAGGAGACAAGCATCAATTATCTTTTCTTCTCCGTCTCTTATTACCCTTGCGTGAGGGGCAGACATATTCTTTAAGGCGTCCAGTGCCTTTTCTGCCTTACTTTCCTGCATAACACCCATTATGGCGTTTACAACAACTATAAACACGATGAGGAAGGGCTCGAAGAATTCACTCTTCTCTCCCTCTACACATGCAACGACGAAAGAAATAACTGCCGCTATAAGCAGTATTATTATCATTACGTCACAGAATTGGTCGAGAAAGCGTCGAAGGAGTGTCTTCTTTTTCTTTTCCTTCAGTCTGTTTTCGCCGTGCTTTGTGAGTCTCTCACTCACTTCGGCATTGGTAAGTCCCTTTTCGGCATCAGCCCCAAGGGACAAAAGTAAATCGTCCTTGACCGTACTATGCGGTAACAAAATAAAATTCCCCCTTTAAAGTTAAGTTTTATTATTATATCAAATGATTTTATATTTTACAAGTACTTACCTTTAATAAACAATGAATATTGAACAATTTATCCATCAAATAAAAAGACCCTTTTCGGGTCTTTTTATTTATATATTCTCTTGACTCTCGGGGAAACTCCCGTGTAAACCGTGTAATTTATCTCGCCTGCATCGTTTGCGTATTCGTCGATGCTAAGACCCTCTTCACCCCAGAAGATTACCTCGTCTCCTGCCTTCACAGGGTTTTTGGCGTTTGTGATGTCCACCATGAGAAGGTCCATACACACGTTACCCACAATGGGGAATACCTCGCCGTTTATCGTTACCTTTCCTTTATTGGACAGTCCTCTCGGTATTCCGTCGGCATAGCCTGCTGTGACTGTGGCAACCGTCATATCGTCTTCGGCTACAAAGGTTCGGCTGTATCCGATGCCCTCGCCCTTCTTTACTCTGTGTACCTGTCCCACCCTTGCACACATGGTCATGACCTCCTTCAGAGGATAGTCGGGATAAAGGGAGAGATATTTCTCCTTTACCTCTCTTGAAGGGTAAGCGCCGTAAAGAATGATACCGGGTCTTACTGCCATAAGGTGAGTATCGGGGCGGGTAAGAGTGGCTCCTGAGTTTGCAACGTGCAGAATTCCCGTGTCAATGCCCTTTTGGTGAAGCTTTTCGGTGAAGGCCATAAAGCGTGAGAACTGCAGGTCGGTAAAGGGAGATGAAAGGTCGTCACTTTCTGCAAAGTGAGAGAAGGTGCCCTTTATTTCAAGGTTAGGGAGCTTTGCAATCTCTTCTGCCTCTGCAACTCCTTTGTCACCTTCACAGTCGATACCAAAGCGGTGCATACCCGTATCAACCTTGAGGTGAATGCCAAGCACTCCTTTACCAAGGCTTTCGGACAGGGCTTTGGCGTACTCCTTGTCGGTGACGGTCTGCGTAATTTTGTTTTCACAGAGCAACGCCGCAAAGGAAGGGTCTGTGTACCCTAAAATGAGGATATCGTTTTCGATTCCGTTTTCTCTCAGGTGGAGTGCTTCGTTTATCTCGGCAACCGCAAAGGTGTGAACAGCGTCGCTCATCGCCTTGGCACATCTTACGTCACCGTGAGAGTAAGCGTCTGCCTTTACAATGGGGAAGATAAGCTTGTCATCTCCTATGACACGGCGAATGGAGGAAAGGTTATGTATTAAATTTTCAATAGAAATTCTTGCATAGCATCGAAGATTTTTCATTTTTTATCCTTTGTAAAAGTTATTTTTATGTTTTCTTTCTGTAACGTCAAGGGATTTTCAGATATTTTGAAATCCATACCTTGCAGCATTTCAAAAAGCGGTAGAAAGCGGGAGGAGGGGAGAACGTTCTCACTGAAAACCATGCCGCCATACTCTACGGCGCCTCCGTCTTTCGTAATGCTCACCTTGTAGCCCTCCGGCTTGTCAGGTGAAAAGGTCATCAATTCCCCGTCATATGACAGCACACCCGTGACACTCAGAGTTCCGTCCGAGAATAGGACCTCCTCTTCAAAGGGAAGGTCAAGGGCTGTTACTTCCCCTTTCCCGCAAGAAACGAGGAAAAGGGTCAAAACAAGAATATAAAGTATCTTCAAAAGAGTCACTCCTTTAAGATACTATATTCTCGGATTTTTATTTTATTACAGTAGCCTTGTTATAATATTTGAGCATCTGCAAGGCTTTTTCATGGGCGTTGAAGATAAGCCCTTCCTTGTCGCCGTTGGCGTTGTTGTAAATAGCGCAGTAAAGGTCGTCGTCCTTCATAGAGGTAGCGCCGAAAATAACCTTCACGCCATCAAGTCTCGTGTCACTGAGAGGCGCAACAGAGAGGGCATCGTGAATATTGAATTCAGTCATCTTGACTCTCTTTCTGCCACCGTATATCTTGTCCATAGACATTTCACCCGACACGATAAGGTATTCGTATTCGATTGAGGTGAATTTCCAAAGGAGCTTTGCAATATACAAAATGAGAACCACTGCAACCACCACTATGTGAGGAAGCTTTATAGGACCGAAGGTGAGAAACACTACTGCGCCAAACAAAACCAAGGTCAGAAGAATAATAAGAATTCTTCCAATAATTATATTTTTATCGGCACTTCTTTTTACAAGGTGCTCGGTATAGTTGAATGCGTATTCGCCTGATGCTCTCTTAAATGAATTATCCATATTAGTACCTTTCTTTTTACGGGAAGCAAGAACTGCATACTTCAGGTCTCTGTGCTCGTTGAAAAACGGTCTGTTGCTCATATTAAGTTCCTCTCGATTTATCACATTATGAATAATATCACAAAAAATAAAAATAATCAACATAAAAATAAGTCATATTGACAATTTTTACTGAATGTAGTATAATACGAAAAGTATATTTTTACGAAAGGAATATTAAAATGGCAAAGAATCTTACGAAACTTATTGCGGCAATTTTACTTATTGCCATAGTGTCCTGGGTGGCTCTTTGCGGTATAGGAAGCTTTCTTCCCGGCGTTTTCGACGAAGGCGCTATAAGAAAGGGTCTTGACCTTGCAGGAGGAACACTCCTCGTTTACGAGCCTGACGTTGATGACCTTGGAAGTGTCAGCGACGCCGACATGGACACAGTTGTATCCATTATGACAAACCGTCTTTCAAATGCAGGCTACACAGAGGCAACCATCACTCAGATGAAGGACGACAAGAGACTTCAGATTGAAATCCCCGAGGTTAAGGACCTTGACGAAGCAAGAAACCTTCTTGGAAACATAGGTGACCTTGAGTTTTTGAACTCCACCTTCCAGGTCGTTATGACGGGAAGTGACATCAAGTCAGCTTCCATGCAGTACGGTCAGGTTTCCGAGCAGTCCCTTACACCCGAGTATTTCGTTTCGGTTACCCTCAAGCCCGAGGCAGTAGAAAAGTTTGCTCGTGCTACTGAGGAAGCGGCAAAGCTCAAGGACGACGGTTCAAACTTTATAATGATCGTTCTTGACGGTGAAATCATTTCAATGCCCTTCGTTTCAGAAAAGCTTGTAACAGAGGACGTTGTTATTACAGGTAATTTCACTAAGGAGGGCGCTATCTACCTTGCAAGCGTTATCGCCTCAGGTCAGCTTCCCTTCTCACTTGCAGAGATGAGAGCCGACACAGTAGGTCCTACTCTCGGTGAAAAGGCACTTGAAACCGCTGTTTTTGCAGGTGCTATCGGCATACTTCTCGTTATGCTCTTTATGATTATAGTGTATAGACTTCCCGGTCTTGTATCTGCCATTGCCCTCGTAGCATATATGGCAATTGAGGCTATCGTTCTCGTTGTTGCCAAGGTTAACCTCTCCCTTCCCGGTGTTGCAGGTATCATACTGTCCATCGGTATGGCGGTTGACGCTAACGTTATTATCATCGAGCGTATCAAGGAAGAGCTCAGAGTGGGCAAGGGCGCAGTTTCTGCTGTTAAGGCAGGCTTTAAGGGTGCCTTCTCCTCTATTATCGACAGTAACGTCACAACTCTTATTGCTGCGGCAGTGCTCTGGTATTTCGGTACGGGTACCGTTCAGGGCTTTGCTATAACCCTCTTCATAGGTATCGTTGTTTCAATGTTCACTGCAATTGTTATAACACGCTTCCTTATGAACGCTATCGTAGGGCTTGGGGCTAAGAAGCCTTGGCTCTACGGAATATAAGAAAGGGGGAATGAGTCAATGAAATTTATCACTAAAGAACAAATGGAAATAACAGGACTTCGCAAGGTGTGGTTTACCATATCTGCCATAGTTATCATCGCCGCTCTCCTCTTTATCTTTATTAAGGGCTTTAACCTTGATACCGACTTCGCAGGCGGTATTACTCTCCAATACGACCTTCACAAGACTCTCGACAAAGCGGAGCTTGACAACGTGAGAAGTCTCGTGGATTCGGTTGACGGAATTACAGTCAACACTATTCAGAAATCGGGTGACAACTCAAGCTGTGTTATCATTAAGGCAGCCGACGCAACACCCGAGGTCATGAACGAGGTTTACAACGTTCTGAACGTGGCTTACGGTGCTCCTGTCACCGAAGAGAAGGAAGACGAGCTCACCGAAGAAGAGCTTGAAGAGCTTCTCGGTGAAGAGGAAACCGAAGAAAGTGCAGACGATACTGCAGAAGCTACCGAAGAAACCGAAGAAACCGAAGAAGTAACAGAGGCTGATTCAGAGGAAGAAGCTCAGGCTGAGACCGAAGAGGCAGACGCTGAGACAGAAGCTGAAACAGAAGCCGAAGAGGCAGACGCCGAAACAGAAGAAGCTCCCGAAGAGGAAGAAATAGTTTACGGCGGAACAGTTCCCGTTGAGATTCTCGCAGAGTCAAGAATCGGTGCATCCATTTCGGGTGAGATAAAGCGTTCAGCGTTTATCGCAACTATTATCGCCGTTATACTCATGCTTCTTTATATCACAGTAAGATTTGAGTTCCGTTCGGCAATTGCAGCTATTCTTTGCCTTATCCATGATATAATCCTTGTTGTTGCAACCTACTCTGTTCTCGGTATCCCCGTAAGCAGTAACATCATTGCGGTAATGCTGACAATACTCGGTTACTCCATTAACGCAACCATCGTTCTCTTCGACAGAGTACGTGAGAACAAGCGTAAGATGGGTAAGACTGACTTTGGTGTGATAATTAATACTTCAGCACGTCAGACCCTTATGCGTTCTATAAACACAACCATTACCACTCTTCTTACAATCGGTATGGTATACATCCTCGGAGTTCATTCTATCAAGGAATTCGCACTTCCTCTTATCGTAGGAATTGTAGCAGGTCTTTACTCCTCTGTATTCCTTTCGGGCTCCTTCTGGTATACCCTCACTCCTAAGAAGAAATAAGTCATCAAAAAGCTTTCCCCCGCATATAATTTTTAAAATTGTATGCGGGGGTTTTCTTTTGTCAAAAAAATTGATAGTTGCACTTTTATGCCTTATAATAGCTATTATTACCCTTATGTCAAGAAGGGAAGACACCACGCTTCGCTCTGCGGGCGAGCGTCTTATTTCTGCCATGCAGGAGAGCGACACAGCGGTAGCGGTCTTTAATATGGACAGGGGTGTTTTTATTTGAAGATAGTCATTGAGCCGTCATTTATCATAACTCTTGCGGTCTTCTTTATCGGGGGAGACTACGTTTACACTCTTCTCATGCTCCTGTCTGCTCTTATCCACGAGATGGGGCATCTCGTGGCGCTGTCATTTCTTCGGGTGCGTGTGAATGCACTGGTGCTGGGACTCTTCGGGGGTACTATCTTTCTTGAAAAAAAGCTTGTCAGCTACCGACGTGAGGTAGTGATATCGGTGTCGGGGAGTCTGTTAAATCTTGTGGCGTCTGTGATTTTGTTTTTTATATTGAGGTATAGATTTACTCCCCTTTTGTTTTTCTTCTTTTTGTCCAATGCTCTTTACGGCATATTCAATCTACTTCCCATATCAGCCCTTGACGGAGGGCAGGCGCTGACATCACTTCTGCTTATGAAAAAAGAGCCCTATGACGCCGAAAGGCTCACAGGACTCATATCAAGGCTGACTCTTTTTTTGTTGGCTATCGCAGGGCTGTATCTCGTTAAAATCTCTTGCTTCAACATATCCCTCTTCGTGCTTCTATTGCTTCTTTATGCCGAGAGCACGGGGCGTCATATCATATCGGGATACGAATTCTGCCGTAAGACCTCGTAAACCGCAACGGCAGCGGAGTTGGAGAGGTTGAGACATCTGAGAGTGCTTCGCATGGGTATTCTCACCGACCTGTCAGGATTTTTGTCAATAAGCTCCTTTGGAAGACCCTTTGTCTCCTTGCCGAAGATGAGATATACGTTGCCACGGTATTCTACGTCGGCAAAGCTCTTTTCGGTTTTGGTAGTGAAGAAGAAAAACTCTCCCTCGTTTTTCTCGAAGAACTCTTCTATGGACTTATATCGGTGTACGTCAAGCTTGTCCCAGTAGTCAAGCCCCGCACGCTTTAATTTTGCGCTGTCAATCTCAAAGCCCAAGGGCTCAATCAGGTGAAGGCTCGCTCCCGTCACCGCACAGGTACGTGCTATATTGCCCGTGTTCTGAGGAATTTCGGGCTCGTGGAGAACAATGTTTATGTGAAGACTTTTTTCCATAATATACCTCGCTTTTTGATACCTACTTATATTAACACAATGTGTCCGCAATGTAAAGCGAAAAACAAAATTTCCACCTAAAACTTGACAAAAGCGTGTAAAGTCAATATAATGTTCTTTGGTAGATGTTTGAAAGGAGAAGTTATGAAAAAAGGATACCCTACCCACGAAAGCAGAACTGTCACCGATTTAAAGCATCTTGTTAAGTCTGCTGCCGAAATTCACGGCGATAACGTTTATCTCCGCTATAAGGGAGAAGAGAAAGACCAGATAATTGACGTAACGTTTAACGATATTGATAAATATATAGACCGCCTTGGAACCGCATTCTTTAAGATTGGACTTCAAGGCAAGCACATCGCCGTTATCGGCGAGACCTCCAAGGATTGGATAGCAACATACCTTGCCACCGTCAACGGCGGTGGAGTTATTGTGCCCCTCGATAAGGAGCTTTCCGAGGAAGAGATAAAGAGCTTCCTTGAAATTGCCGAGGTATCTGCAGTTGTTTATTCCGAGCGCTTTCACGAATATTTTGAAAGGATTGCAGACGATACCCACATTTCCTATTTCATAAGAATGGGAAAAGAGGACGACACCAAGAAAAAGAACGAGAAGTTTTTAACTACCGAAGAGCTTGTCCTGAAGGGAAAGAGACTGCTTCGTGAGGACGTTGTTGACTTTCTTGACGTGGAAATTGACCGTGAAGCAGATGCAGTTATCATCTTCACCTCGGGTACTACGGGCACCTCAAAGGGAGTGCTTCTCAGCCATAAGAACATTGCATCGGCTATAAATTCATCTTCCGCTATGTTGGAGTTCCATCCCTCAGACGTGCTTTTGTCGGTGCTTCCTACTCATCATACCTACGAGATGACCTGCGGAATACTCACACCCATGCTTGTGGGCGCTACCGTTTGCATCAACGACAGCATGAAGCATCTACTCAAGAACTTCAAGCTTTTCAAGCCCTCGGTACTCATTCTTGTACCTCTCTTCGTAACAACTGTTTATAAGAGAATATGGGACACCGCAAGGAAGAATAATCAGGAAAAGAAGCTGAAGCGTGGCATTGCCGTTTCAAACGTGCTCAGACACACAGGCATCGACCTTCGCTCTATGCTTTTCTCACAGGTTACCTCTGCCTTTGGCGGAAAGCTTAAAAAGGTGGTATGCGGGGGCGCCGCACTTTCCCCCGAATACGTTAAGGGCTTTGAGGACGTGGGCATTAACCTGGTTCAAGGCTATGGAATTACCGAGTGCTCACCTCTTGTATCGGTGTGTCCCTTCCATTGGAAGAAGTATGCATCGGTAGGGCTCGCCGTTCAGGGCGTTGAAGTGAGAATTGATAAGGAAAATCCCGAGGATACCGAGGGCGAGATAGTTGTCAGAGGCGACAACATCATGAAGGGCTATTATAAAGCCCCCGAGCTCACTCGTGAGGCTATTGACGAGGACGGCTGGTTCTCCACGGGAGATGTAGGATATATCGACGAGGACGGCTTTATCTACATCACAGGCAGAAAGAAGAATATAATTATTCTTGATAACGGAAAGAACGTTTATCCCGAGGAGATAGAAGAGCACGTTTACAGAATAGAGCTTGTTTCCGAGTGTGTTGTGGTAGGTAAGCCCAACGCATGTGGCGAGACGGTCATCACCGCTCAGATATTCCCGAACTTCGATAAGGCGAGGGAAATGGGTATGGAGGATATCACCGTTATTTCGGATACCTTAAAGCGTGAAATACAAGAACTCAATAAGAAGCTTCCGATTTTCAAGCAAATCAGAGGCATTGAGATAAGAAAGACAGAGTTTGAAAAAACTACTACCAAAAAGATTAAACGTATCAAAGGAGAATGACCATGTTTGAGGAAATCAAAAACGCTCTCATCGAAGAGCTTGACGTTGACGAGGAGCTTATAACACTTGACGCTGAATTCGTCAACGACTTAAAGCTTAACTCACTTGAGCTTGCCGACCTTGTAGTTCTTTGCGAGGACAAGTTCGACGTAGAGATCGAGGAGCAGGACATCCACAGTCTTATAACAATAGGCGACCTCGTTAATTATCTTGAGGCAAAGCAGGGGTAAGGAAATGGCAGATATCAAAAACGTAACTATCACAATGGCAGACGGCGGTGTTATGAAGCTTGAGCTTTATCCCGACACAGCGCCTATAACAGTTGAAAACTTTGTAAAGCTTGCAAAAGAGGGCTTCTATAACGGGCTTATCTTCCACAGAGTTATCGCAGGCTTTATGATTCAGGGCGGTTGCCCCGAGGGAACGGGAATGGGTAACCCCGGTTACTCTATCAAGGGCGAGTTTGAAATGAACGGCGTCCACAATCCCTTGAAGCACACAAGAGGCGTTATTTCAATGGCACGCTCCATGAATCCCGACTCCGCAGGAAGTCAGTTCTTTATTATGCACGCCGACGCACCTCACCTTGACGGACAGTATGCCGCCTTCGGTAAGGTTGTGGAAGGCATCGAGGTGGTTGACAGAATTGCATCGGTTCGCACCGATATGCGTGACCGTCCTCAGATTGACCAGACCATTGAAAGCATAACAGTTGAATAAGGATTAAAGAGAGTTCGTGAAGAACTCTCTTTTTTAGTGCCCGATTTTTCAAGGGGATATATTTATTTATATTTTTATTTAATATATTTATTTTCTTGGGTGACAGTTTCGTCACCCCCTGAGGTGACAATTTCGTCAGTACCCCCTATGACAATTTCGTCATCGGGTGAAGAAAATGACGTACTTTTTATGTTTTTTTATTTTACCTATTTTCAAAAATGATTTTATGTGTTACAATATAATGAATAATTATGTTTAGGTGATATTTATGATAATGCTTGTGGGAGATACCCTTGAAATGAAAAAGAAGCACCCTTGCGGTGAAAGTACTTTTCAGGTGCTGAGAGTTGGCAGTGACGTGAAGGTCAGATGCCTTGGCTGTTCAAGAGAGGTCACTGTTTCAAGAGTCAAGCTTGAAAAGGGAATAAAGCGAGTTATCACACCCGAGGGCGAAGAAAGGAAATAAGACTTTATGTTTAAGAGACTTGAGGATACCGAAAAGAGATTTGTTGAAATAGAAGAGAAGCTTTCTCTTCCCGAGGTCATGAACGACCAGGAGGAGTACCGAAAGCTGACAAGTCGGATCGTAGCCATGTCGTTCTG
>JAZNZV010000032.1:0-5448 GCA_045595105.1 Eubacteriales bacterium
TGAAAAAGCTTTTCTAAAATATAAATTAAGAGAGGATTTTGCAACGCAAAATCGACCTTAACTTTTCACGTAGTGGAAAATATCACTTGATACAAAGGATAAATCCTTTGTATCAAACAAAAAAGAGCCTTTAAGGCTCTTTTTTAGCTAAGTCCGAATACTTCGTCAATAGGAAACGACATGACGTTTGCATGGGCTTCTGTGAGAATTCCGCATTCGTTTATAATGGCGGTCATAAGCTCCTTCTTACTGTCACGCCGAGCGATGATAAGAATAAAGTCCTGCTCGTCGCAAAGGGGAATGCCCAGCTTTTCAGAGGTTTCGGCTGTTACCTCTCTGACTCCCTTTATGATAGTTCCGCCTGTGGCACCTGCCTTTCTCGCCGCTTCAAATACGTCTTCACTGTAACCGCTGCTGCAAGATACAAAAATTGCGGAATACGTCTGCTCGTTCATTCTCTTATCATCTCCTTCTTCTTTGTTTTGCTCTGCTCTCTTAAGTGACGAAAGCATATGACTCTGAAGTCCCGTAAGGGATATAGTAAAGGCAATTCCCTTGCCTTTGTTTTTAAAGTCAAGGCTTTCTGAAAGCTTTTCAAATATTTCTCTTACACGTGATTTTACCGTAAGTCCTGCACTTATGACTCTCGTTCTTCCGCTGAGTCCGAATATATCCATTATAGCCGATGGGGCAGTACCCTGAGCGGGGCAGGAAAAGCTGACGGGGACGTCTGAGTTATCGAAAACCTCTTTAAGCTTCTTTTCATTTCCTGCGTTGGTTATTGTAACTAATATACGAGGGAGTATGTTTTCCATTTACATTTCCTCCTCAAACTCGATAATTTCATCGGAAATATCCTGAGTAGCAACCTGGGATACCGACCTTGATTTATATGCGAAAATAACGCCCATGAGCTGAATGGTAATAAGGGGTGAGAGGGCAACAAGCGCCACTACGCCAAAGGCATCTGTAACAACGTTTCCTCCAACGCCTGCACATGCTCCCATAGCAAGGGGTAAAAGAAAGGTTGATGTCATGGGACCGCTGGCAACTCCACCTGAGTCAAAGGCGATACCCACGAAAACAGAGGGCACGAATTTAGTTAAAACCAAAGCGAGGGCGTAGCCGGGAATAAGTATGTAATATATATCGAGCCCTGTAATTACTCTTACCATGGACAGAACCACCGCACTTGCAACACCGATAGAAAGGGCTGTGTTCATCATCTTATGTGATACCATACCACCCGTTATCTCGTCTACCTGTGCGTTGAGTACCTGTACGGCGGGCTCGGCTTTTACTATGAAGTAACCTACCAAAGCACCGATGGGAATGAGAAGATATTTATACTCGCCCCCTCCAAGCTCGTTGCCAAGAAGGTTTCCAACGGGAGCGAAGCCTACGTTTACACCTGTAAGGAAGAGGACAAGTCCCAGAACCGTATACACAAATCCCACCGAAATACGAAGCAACTGATGAAGTCGGTAGGTGCGTGTTATGAGCTCAAATATTACAAACACTGCCACTACCGGTAGAATGCTCATGAGTACTTCGGTAGTATAATGGGGCAGAGCGGTATAGAAATACTTAGTTACGTCGGTAGTGGAATGAATTATAGGAGCAAGCTCCGAGGTGTTGGGAGAAAGCTCGGTGATGTTGAATATCATTCCAAGAATTAGTACTGAAAGGATAGGTCCGATACTGCAAAGTGCGATAAGACCGAAGCTGTCCCCTGCTGTGTCCTTGTCGGTTCTTGCGGCAGAAAAGCCAATACCAAGGGTCATGATAAAGGGAACGGTCATAGGACCTGTGGTGACACCGCCCGAGTCGAAGGCAACGGGACGGAAGTCTGCGGGTGCAAAAAATGACACCGCAAAAACTATTACATAGAATACTGTAAGAATTACCGAAAGGCTGATTTTAAAGTAAATTCTAAGGAACGCTATAACAAGGAAAGCGCCCACGCCGATTGCAACCGTATATATAATAGTGGCGTTTGAAAGGGTAGCTATCTGATTTGCAAGGACCATAAGGTCGGGCTCGGCAACCGTTATTATGATACCCATAAAGAGACATATAATGAGAATGAGCCACAGCTTGCCCGTTTTCGTAATGGTAGAACCAATGCTTCTTCCTAAAGGTGATATGGACATCTCGGCACCAAGCTGGAAAAAGCCCATGCCCACTATAAGAAGCACAGCGCCCACTATAAAGAGAGCGAGAGTTCCTATATCCATAGGCACAAAGGTAATACTTAAAATAAGAACGATAAGTGTTATGGGGAGAACGCTGGACAGCGACTCGTTAATTTTTTCTTTTAATTTACCGTTCATTTCACCTCTCCTCTCTAAAAAAATCTACATATTTAATTATACTTCTTTTAGATTAAAAGTCAAGGCGATTATGGGAAAATTGTGTGAAAAAGCATTGACAGATGAGAATATTGTGTTAAAATTTCATATGAGGTGAAAGAATTGTATAACGTAAAGATAACAGCCGTGAGAAAAACCGAATATCCCGACCTTATGGAAAAGTATGAGAACCCCATTTCACACGCCTGTGATATAGATGTGGGCGATACCTTTATCTCGAAAAACGGAGAAAAGCCCGAGGGATTTTGTGAAAGTGCCTGGGGCAGTATGGAATACTTTGTAAAGGAGCTGGCTAAGGGCAGAGGAAACTTCTTTGACGGCTGGATGAAAAATCCCATGTCAGCTATGATATCCTGCAACGACGGCTTTCGTCCCGTCAGCTTTCTTATAGAAATAATCGACTGAAATTTATTTAAATAATCTATTGACTTTTCAAGATTAAGTGCTATAATGCTTTTTTGGTATTTAAAGAATAAGAGGTTTTATATATGACTATACTATTTACTTTATCGACAGCTATCTTCGTGGGACTTATGCTCTCACGTCTGGCAAAGAAGCTCTCCCTTCCTGCAGTTACCGCTTATCTTGTAGCGGGTATCCTTATCGGACCTTACTGTCTGGGAGCGTTAAACGTTCAGGGGCTTGGCTTTATCAGTCACGCCGACGTTAAATCCTATTCTCTTCTTTCTGACATTGCCCTTGGCTTTATCGCCTTCTCTATCGGTAATGAGTTCAGACTTTCTCAGCTTAAAAAGACGGGAAAGCAGGCGACTATCATCGGTATTTTTCAGGCGGTTATAACAACGCTTCTCGTTGACGTTGTGCTTATCGCTCTTCACTTCATAATGCCCGATAAGCTTCCCCTTCCCTCTGCAATAGTTCTCGGTGCCGTTGCCGCAGCCACAGCACCCGCCGCTACCCTTATGGTAGTAAGGCAGTATAAGGCAAAGGGTCCTCTTACCGACATTCTTCTTCCGGTGGTTGCTCTCGACGATGCAGTAGGTCTTATGCTTTTTGCCGCATCCTTCGGTGTTGCAAAAGCCTTCATGTCGGGTAAGATTGACGTAATTTCGGTTGTAGTTGAGCCCATTCTTGAAATTTTGCTCTCTCTTCTTCTCGGTCTCGTTATGGGACTTATATTTACATATTTCGAGAGATTTTTCCATTCTCGTTCAAAGCGTCTTTCCATGTCTGTTGCCTTCGTGCTTCTCACCGTTGCACTTTCTATGCTCAAATTCGAGGTGTTCGGAATTCACATTTCCTTCTCGTCACTTCTTGTTTGTATGATGCTTGGAACTATGTTCTGCAACTTCTGTGATTTCTCGGAAGAGCTTATGGACAGACTCGACCGTTGGACTGCCCCCTTTTACATTCTCTTCTTCGTTATAAGCGGTGCCGAGCTTGAGCTCTCGGTATTCGCCGACGTGGCTATCGTGGTTGTTGGCGTGGTTTATATTCTCGCACGTTCACTCGGTAAATACTCGGGTGCATTCATATCTGCCAAATCCGTAAAATGCGACAAGCAGATAGTAAAGTATCTTGGCGTTACCCTTCTTCCTCAGGCAGGCGTTGCCCTTGGTATGGCAATAAAAGCCGAGGAGCTTGGTGCTGAGGGTGCCGTTGTTGCAAACATCACCCTTTTCGCAGTGCTTATCTATGAGCTTGTAGGTCCTCTCCTTACAAAGATTGCTTTGACAAAAGCAGGAGAAATTGAGCCTGAGGGCAGAACAAGCGCAAGAAAACTCGACGGAGGAAAAGCATAATGGAGTTTTCCATTCTCTCTATACTCAAATTTTTACTTATGTTGTTTTTTATATAAAGAATTCAAAAAGAGAGCTTGCTCACAGAGCAAACTCTCTTTTTATTACGTCTATAATAATGTGGGTGTTAAGTATCATCGCCTGCAAGGGGTACATCTCAACCATTTTACCCTTATAAAACCTTGCCTTGAAGTCCTCGAATATCTCCTCAGTGTCCTTACCCGCCCTCAGCATTTCGGCAATATGCTCCGCCTCGGATATGGCATTTTCACGTCCTCGCTTTATATAGAAGGCAGTTTCTTCCTCGGTGAGATAGCCTACGTGGGGAACGAGTATATTCTTTATGTCAAGCTTACGTGCCTTTTCGATTGAGTCAAGGGTCATCTTATAGCTTACAAGGTAGAAGGGAAGAACGTTGTCCTCACCGTTATAAACGCCCATGGTCTCGCTTCCGAGAAGCAGTTTTCTCTCCCTTAAATAAAAAGCGATAGAGCATTTCGTATGACCGGGAAGCGCTATTACCTCAAACTCATGCTCTCCTGCCTTTATGATATCGCCCTCTTTAACGGTTATATCCACCTTTAATTCGTCGGTCAGGTCTTCGTATTCGCCAAGTCCTAAGTCGGTGGCGGCGTCATGATCCAGCTTACGCATAAGGTTAAGGGCGGACTCCTTTGCGAAAATCGTTGCGGCGTACTCACCTGCAACTACCTTTGCGTCGGGGTATAGCCTTAATATATGGGGAGTAGCTAAAACGTGGTCGTAGTGGGAATGGGTCAAGAATATGTAGTCAAGCATACGCTCCCCTAAAGTATCTTTGATTTTTTTCGCCATATCGGCTCCCGTAAAGCCAAAGCCTGTATCGTAAAGTATAGCGGTCTCACCGTCATCTATCAGATATCCCGCATCTCCGGGATTTATTCTTACGTCTGTTATTTTGAAATCCTTCATAGTTTCACCTCGGCGGTTATTGTATCACAAAAGTATCTATAATTCAAGAATTATTTAATGCATAATAAAGAAATTCTTTTGCAAGACGAGGCACAAGTAAAAAAGCAAAACGATGGCTTACCTACGTAAGTCGAGTTGCTTTTTTATGAAGTAACGAAGTATTGCGGAAATTTTTACCCACACCAAAACGAGGAAAATTTCTTGCAAGACGAGGCGTGAGCAAAAAAAGCAAAGCGATGGCTTACTTACGTAAGTCAAGCTGCTTTTTTGCGATAAACGAAGTATTGCGGAAATTTTACCGTTTTGGGGCAAAGTCCGTTTTATTGGACAAACCCCCTGTTATAATGTAAACACAATAACAGAGG
>JAZNZV010000033.1:0-5510 GCA_045595105.1 Eubacteriales bacterium
GAACGACATGGCTTCGATCCGACTTTGCCTTCGGACAGACCTTTACCGTTACCCCCATTCAGCACATTGCCGCAGTTGCCGCAGTTGCAAACGGCGGTTACCTCGGTACTCCCCATCTTCTTAAAGCAACGCTTGACGATGACGGAAACGTAGTGTCAACAAACGAAAGCACCGTTAAAAGACAGGTTATATCAAGAGAAACCAGCGCTGAGATAGTGTCCTATATGGAGGGCGGTGTAAACAGCGGCGGCTCGGCGAGAAACGCATACGTTAAGGGTTACAGAGTGGCGGCAAAAACAGGTACGACAGTTAAAACCGCCCTTCGTTCAGAAACGGGAGAAACGAAATATATAAGCTCTTGCGTAGCCTTTGCACCTGCTGACGACCCTAAGGTTGCGGTTATGGTATTGGTGGACGAGCCCGTTGGCTCTTACTACGGCGGTACGGTTGCGGCTCCAGTTGTATCCAGAGTCCTTGCCGAGGTTCTTCCATATCTTGGCGTTGAGCCTCAGTACGACGAAGAGGAGCTTGAGACGGTAGCATATAACGTTGAAAGCTACGTGGGAGACACAGTGACAGATGCATCTGCCAAGATCATAAAGGACGGCTACAAATACAAGGTTATAGGTAGCGGACTTACAGTACTCAGACAAGTACCCAAGGCGGGAGAAACTCTCGCCCATGAGGGAACAATCGTTATATACACAGATGACACCACCTCGGGTAAGGTTCTCGTTCCAAACGTTGTTGGAATGACACCGTCCGTTGCAAACAAAACGCTTGTAGATGCAGGACTTAACATCACAGTCGTTGGAACAAGCCCCGAGCACCTCGACTCAGCTATCGCCGTTACTCAGTCGGTAATGGCAGGAGATACCGTTGACAGAGGTACGGTCGTAACGGTAGATTTCAGAAACTACTCGAATATTACAGATTAGAAAGGTAGACTCTATGGAACTTAAAGCTATTCTCCGTGACGTTGAAGCCCTTAAAATCAGTGCTGATTTAAGCCTTGAAATCAAGGGAATAACCGATAACACCAAAAGAATAAAGGAAGGCTTTGTCTTTTGCGCATGCAAGGGAGCACGCTTTGACGGAAACGCATTTATTCCCATGGCATTTGAAGGCGGAGCAGTTTGCGTGGTTACTGAGACTGTCCCCATGACAGATGTGCCATACGTACTTGTAAAGGATGTAAGACGTGCCCTGTCGGTCATGCTCTCCAACTTCTATTCACGTCCACAGGACAGCTTTAAGGTGTCAGTTGGAATTACGGGTACAAACGGAAAGACTTCAACCTCGGTAATGCTGAAAAATATCTTTGAGGAAGCGGGCATGAAGGTGGGGCTTATCGGCACCATGAAGTACCTTATAGGTGATGAAGAATACAACAGTGAGTCGGAGGGCAACCACTTGACCACTCCCGACTCCGAGAATTTCTGGTCCCTTCTTGCTCTCATGCGTGACAAAGGAGTTGACGCCCTCGTAATGGAGGTGTCCTCTCACGCTCTTGAGCTTCATAAGGTTGACGGAATGCACTTTAACGTTGGCGTGTTTACTAATCTGACCCGTGACCATCTGGATTTCCACGGAGATTTTGACAACTATAAAAAAGCAAAAGCAAAGCTCTTCAAGATGTGCGACGTGGGAATAATCAACGAAGACGACCCCACAGGCGACTACATGAGGTCAGAGGCATCTTGTGACGTTAAAACCTATTCCATCGACCGTAACAGCAGTGATTTTACAGCGAAAAATACAAGGCTCAAGGGTGCTGAAGGTGTGGAATACGAGCTGCTGGGCTCGGATATCCTATTCAGAATTAAGGTAAATATTCCCGGCAATTTTACAGTTTATAATTCACTTGCAGCCGCTTCTGTGGCATTGACACTGGGGCTGGGATATGATACAATCATAAAAGGACTTCTTGCCACCTCAAGGGTAGAGGGAAGAGTGGACAGAGTGAACATTGACGCTCCCTACTCGGTTATCATCGACTTCGCCCATACTCCCGACGCCATGGAAAACGTTATAAAAACGGTGAGAGGCTTTGCCGAAAAGAGAATAATAACCGTGTTTGGCTGCGGTGGCGACCGTGACAGAACAAAGCGCCCTATAATGGGTAAAATGGCGACGGATATGTCTGATAAGGTAATCATAACCTCCGACAATTCCAGAACAGAAGACACCGAAAAGATTGTAGCTGATATCGTTTCGGGTATAGATGAAAAGAAAAACAACTATGAGGTTATCGTAAACCGTGAAACTGCTATCCACAGAGCAATGGACGTGGCAGAAGATGGAGACGTAGTGCTCCTCCTCGGCAAGGGTCACGAGGAATACGAGATCGACAAAAACGGAAAGCATCCTTTTTCTGAAAGGGATATCGTTATAAAATATTTTGAGAGGTAAATGATGACAGAACTCACTGCCGGCGCAATAGCGGAAATTGTGGGAGGAACTCTCCACGGCGACTCTTCTGCGGTAGCCAAACGTGTGACTACCGATAGCAGAAAGGTTGAAAAAGGAGACTTGTTTGTAGCTCTTAAGGGTGAAAACTTTGACGGAGCGGATTTTGTGAAAACTCTTGAAAATGTGGAATGTATAGCTATAACTTCAAGGCTTGAGGACGTGTCCTTTCCTTTGATAGTGGTAGAAGACTCACTTTCGGCACTTACAAAGCTGTCGAAATATTACATAGCAAATATTGTTCACCCAAAGCTTGTAGTATCTCTTACAGGTAGCGTTGGTAAAACAACCACCAAGGAAATGACGGCATCAGTGCTTACGAGAAAGTACAACACTGCAAGAACGTCGGGAAACTTCAACAATCACATAGGTGTACCCATGACACTTTTGTCCGTCGATGACTCTCACGAGGCACTTGTGTGTGAAATGGGTATGAGCCATAAAGGGGAGATATCACACCTTGCAGGGCTTGTAAGCTCCGACGTGTCAATGATAACCAATATCGGACATTCACATATCGAAAACCTTGGTAGCCGTGAAAACATAAGAGATGCAAAGCTTGAGATTACCGAGGGCCTGAAAAAAGGGGGAGTTCTTATTCTGAACGGGGACGAGCCTCTTCTTGATGACGTTGATATCGACGGTAAGATTATAAGGGTCGGTCTTAGCAGCGGACTTGATATTTGGGCAGAAAATATCGTGATGGGGCAAAGCTCCCTTAAATACACCCTTCATTTGTATGACGAAAGCCATGAGATCACACTTCCTTGCACAGGAAAGCACAACGTGGTGGACTCGCTTTTTGCGGTAGCCGTAGGCTTTGTTGCCCGAGTGGATATAGACGATATAAAAGAAGGACTTCTCAATTATAAATCCGTAGGCTTCAGACAGAAAATATACGTGAAGTCGGGTGTTACCGTTATTGCCGATTGCTATAACGCAGGTATAGAGTCCATGTCTGCCGCTCTCAGTATGCTCTCTGAGCTTGAGGCAAAGGGCAAGAGAATAGCAGTGCTCGGCGATATGCTGGAGCTTGGAGCTGTCAGCGAGAGTGCCCACGCAGAGATAGGCAGAAAGGCATATGAAAATAAAATCGATTTGCTGTTTACCTACGGCTCTCACACAAAGCACACGCATAGCAAGGCGTTAGCCCTTGGAATGACGGCTTATCATTTTGACGACAAAAAAGAGCTTTCCGACAGCCTTACAAAGGCAATGAGTGAGGGGGACACAGTCCTTTTCAAAGGAAGCAGAGGCATGAGGCTGGAGGAAGTAATAGCCCTTTCGGGACTTGAAGAATAAAAGCACAGGGAGATAACAATGACGGCAGGTATAATTTTTGCACTTTGTATAGTGCTCAGTCTTATTTTAACACTTGTTCTTGAAAAGAAATTTATTCCCTTTCTCATGAGAATAAAGATGGGGCAGGTAATTCTTGAAATAGGTCCCAGATGGCATAAATCAAAAGAGGGAACACCTACTATGGGAGGAATTTTCTTTATCTCCTCCATAACTGTGTTTACTCTTCTTTTCGGTAGCGTACACGCTTACCGTACCGATAATTGGTCTGTTATTATCACCACCGTGATGATGCTTCTTTTTGGTGTTATCGGCTTTATTGACGATTATACCAAGTTTGTAAAAAAGGAAAATAAAGGACTTACAGCAATCCAAAAGCTCATACTTCAGATAGGGGTAGCCTCTCTCTACATAGGTGCTATGGCAGGCTTCGGATATATCGATACTGCCTTGAAAATTCCTTTTGTTGACGTAGCTCTTGAGCTTGGATTTCTTTACTACGTTTTAAGCGTAATATTTATAACCTTCATGGTGAACAGCGTAAACCTCACCGACGGAATAGACGGACTTGCAGGAAGTGTTACCCTTGTTATAGCAGTGCTCTTTGCACTTCTCGCCTTCATTTCCCAGGACCTGCCCCTTGTGGCGCTTATAGGCTCTGTGATAGGCGGACTTATAGGATTTCTCTATTATAACATCAACCCCGCACGTATCTTCATGGGAGATACAGGCTCCTTGTATCTCGGAGGCTTCGTTGTGGGGGTGGCGTACATATTCAACTGTCCTCTCATTATATTTATTGCGGGACTTTGGTACGTGATAGAATCTGTTTCGGTTATGATACAGGTATTTTCCTTTCAGGTTTTCGGAAAAAGAGTATTCAAAATGACTCCCATACATCATCACTTTGAAATGATGTCGTGGTCGGAGCATAAAATCGTCAGAAGCTTTGCAGTTTTCACAGCCATAATGTGTATAGTGGCATATTTTGCATTTATATAAAATTTAGGAGGTTTTCTTTTGGCAAACACAGTTACAACCAAAAAGAAAAAGATTGCAGAAAAAGAAAACGCCAAAAGCGTTGTCAGAATAAAATCGGGAATAGACCGTCCCTTTCTAATAATAGTCATACTCCTTGTTGCTATCGGTACCATAATGGTTTTTTCCGCAAGCTATGCCTATGCTCAGTCTAAGTTTGAGGACAGTTACTTTTTTGCGGTAAGACAGCTCAGATGGGTAATCTTCGGAACGGGAGCAATGCTTTTCTTTGCTTACGTCTTTGATTACCTTGTCATAAGACGCTTTCAAAAAATATTTTTCTATTTTTCCATGGCACTCATGGTGCTTGTCCTCTTCTTTGGTACAGAGGCAAACGAGGCTACCCGTTGGTTTCAGATAGGTCCCTTGAGTATTCAGCCCTCTGAATTTGCCAAGCTTGCCATAATACTTTATTTTTCCGAGCATATAAGCTCAAAAAAGAATGCAGGAAAATCCACAATAAGACAGCTCCTGCCTTATTTCACAGTAGCCCTTTTCATGGCAGTTACCCTTTACCTTGAGCCTCATATTTCATGTCTCTTCATCGTAATGGGACTTATTGCAGTTTTGATGTTCTTTGGAGACGTTCCAATGAAGCAGCTCTTAATACTCGGCGGTATTGCCTTTGTGGGCGTTGCGGCAATTATCCTTTTGTCGGGTCACGCCATGGCACGACTGCAGGTTTGGTGGCATCCCGAGGACTA
>JAZNZV010000034.1:0-9428 GCA_045595105.1 Eubacteriales bacterium
CAATCTCACCAGTCAACTCCTTGGCTCACAGAACGACATGGCTACGATCCGACTTGGTTACAGCGTCTTTACTTGTGAGTACTGTGGTGACTCATACGAGGGCGCTTTCACCGAAAAGCTTGCTGACATTCCCGAGCCTACAACTACACCAGACCCCGAGGGAACCACTTATACAGCGTCCTACAAGAGTACTGACAGCATCTTCCGTCATTACGCTATTTCGGCTAAATCCCCCGACGGCAACGTATTTACCACCTATGCACGCATTGTTAAGCTTGACAGAGACACCCTTTACGAGAATATGCTGAACACCGTCAAGATGGTAAATGCAATGGTTGAAAAGGACAGAAATATCAACTGGTATTTCTATTTCCCAACAAACATTGAGGTAACACAGCTTGCAGAAAAGATAATCCCCGAGGAGTCCACACGTCACATTTACGAAGAATTTTTGAGCAAGCTTGACCCATCGGTCAAGACAGATGCACTCCTTATTAACTCCTTTACAGATTATTACAATAAATTCTATATTACCGACCACCATTGGAACCACGAGGGCTTTAACGAGGCATATCTGGACATTGTAAGAATGTTTAATGAAAACTACTCGGACATCGTTCCCTTTGAGCTTGAAGGCAAGTACGTTTTCGAGGACGTTGAATTCCACGGCTCTCTTTCAAGAACTCACGCCGACTACACAACGTCAGACCTTTTCGGACTTTATTATTACAACATGCCTCAACACTCGGTCATAACCGACCGTGCTATATCTTACGGTGCAAAGTCCTCTCTTTCAAAGAAGATAAAGGAATACTCCGAAGGAAAATTCAACACGGCTTCGGGTTATTATCACTACACCGACTTTTTCAGAGTATGTAAGGAAATCACCCTGGACGAAGGTAACACGGGAAGAAACCTTCTCCTTATCGGAGACTCTTATTCCCTGCCCCTTCTTGAAATTGTAGGATGCTACTTTGACAACACATACGTCAGATACGAGGACAGAGGCTGGAACAATTTCCCTGAAGAGCTTCTTTATGAGGATTTCATCAAGGAGAACAACATCACCGACGTTCTTGTAATCGAAGAGCCTGCCAAGTGTATAATGCAGGGCTACGGCGATGCGTATCCATCGGGATTCTTGAATATTTATCCCGACGAGAACTGGTAAGGAGGTAAAAATATGGAGTTTTCACAGCTTTATTTTGCATTTTGGTTTTTGCCTTTATTCTTTATTTGCTACTACCTTTTCGGGCACGTATTCGGTCTGAGAGGTAAGAATATAACTCTTCTTGTTTTCTCACTTTTCTTCTATGCGTGGGGAGAGCCTGTATACGTGCTTTTGATGGTTTATTCCACTGTACTCGACTACACCTGCGGACGTATGATTGAAAAGGGAGAAATGCAAGGGAACACGAAAAAAAAGAGGCTTTGGCTCACGGTTTCCCTTATAGGAAATCTGGGACTTTTAGGAATTTTCAAATATCTTGACTTCTTTATTGAAACTGTAAACTTTATCCCAAAGGTAAATCTGCCTTTGGCAAATATAGCGCTTCCCATTGGTATTTCGTTCTATACCTTCCAAACAATGTCATATTCCATTGACGTATATTACGGAAAGGTCAAGGCTCAGCACGATATACTCAACTTCGGCACCTACGTTACAATGTTCCCTCAGCTTATTGCGGGGCCTGTCGTAAGATATCAGACCATTGAAAAGGAAATAAACGGACGGCAGGAAACCCTCGATAACTTTGCAGACGGACTCAGACGCTTTATTGTGGGACTTTCAAAGAAGGTACTCCTTTCTAACGCCATGGCAAGCATTGCCGACGGGCTTTACAACCCTATAAATCCCACGTCATCGGTTGCGACGAGTAGCTCTTACCTTGGCGTTATCGGATCATGGGTAGTAATTCTCGCCTATACTTTACATATTTATTTCGACTTTTCGGGATATTCCGACATGGCTATCGGTATGGGGCGTATGATGGGATTTAATTTCCTTGAAAACTTTAATTACCCTTACATATCAAAGAGCATTACAGAGTTCTGGAGACGTTGGCACATTTCAATGTCTACCTTCTTCAGAGACTACGTATACTTCCCCTTGGGCGGAAGCAGATGCTCTACCTTAAAGTGGATAAGAAACATCGCTGTCGTTTGGTTCTTAACGGGTCTTTGGCACGGTGCAGAATGGAATTTCGTTTTATGGGGTCTTTACTTTGCAGTAATTCTTCTCTTGGAAAAATTCTTACTGTCAAAAATTCTGCCCAAGCTCCCTGTTATAAATCATCTTTACTCGCTTCTCCTAATTGTTTACGGATGGGTTATATTCAGAGAAACAAGCATTAGCGGAATTGCAGAGTTTACAAAAGCAATGTTCGGTGGCTACGGACTTCTCGGTAACGGCACGTCATCGGTGTGGACACTGCTTTATCAAGCTGACGTTGGAACGATTGCAATTATATCCTTTATCGTCGGTATAATAGCGTCAACACCTATTTTGAAAAAAATCAAAGAAAAGACTGAAAATTCAAAGGTATTGCCTATTATAGCAGACTTTATTTTAGTGGTATTATTCTTTATTTGTACCATAAAGCTTGCTTTGGGCTCTTACAATCCTTTCATCTACTTTAAGTTTTAGGAGGAACTATGAAAAAGCTTATTTTAATTACAGTTTCAGCGCTCTTACTTTCCCTTTCCGCTTTAGCGTCTGACATCATACTCATATCCCCTGCCCCTGTTAATGATATACGAATTGCTACCCCCGTTGTGGACGGAGTTATCGACCCCGAATATTCAAAGAGCTATAAGCTCATGGTTACGGGAGAAAACGATATCTTCCATACGGGAAAGGAGGGCTCTGACGAGCTTACCTTAAAGGATAGTGCTATTGCGTATTTCCTTCATGACGACAGCTCGTTATACGTTTGCGTTGTCGTAACCGATGAAAAGGTTTATTCAAGGGGCGAAGAGTGGATAGAAAAAAATCTTCCTGCCCTCTCTTGGGAGAACGATGCGGTTGAAGTGAGAGTTTACTATGAAGAGCTGGGAAGACCCGTTCAGGCAAACCAGTACATATTCCAGGTCGATGCTCTCGGCATTGCTACCACCAACTACCTCGGTATGTGTGAAGAGCCCTACAAGGTTTCCACAGCTTTAACCGACACGGGATATATATGTGAGTTTGCTCTCCCCCTATCCTTTGGTAAAAAGGCGGGAGACAGTATCGGTCTTGCTATTGAGATAGACGACCTTAACGAGGAAGAAACAGACCCCGAGTCCAAGGTTGGCGGACATCTCTTCTCGGCTTACGGCAGTCAGCATCCTTACAGAAACATGGTTGTTCTTTCCGATAAAAAGGCAAACGTAGGAAAGGTTGTTTTTGAAGACATTGAAAAGCATTGGGGAAAGAATTACGTTCAGTATGTAATTGATAGTGGACTTTTTGAAGAAAGTGAAAGCAAGTTTACTCCCGACAAAAAGATTACAAGAGCGGAATTTGCTTCAATTCTCGCAAGAGCATACGAAAAGAAGACCGGTGCATTAGCTATTTCTGACAACAAAAAATTCACCGACGTTGACTACGAGTCTTGGTACAGCAAGTACATTATCTGGGCGACTGACAAAGGTATTATCAACGGAAAGAGCGAAACGCTCTTTGACCCTGAGGCTGACGTAACAAGAGAAGAAATGGCTCTGATGCTGACTCGTCTTGCAAAGCTTATGGGACTTAATACCGAGGCGTCAAGCGTCACATTCCCCGACAAAGATAAAATAGCAAAAGATGCTCTTACTTCCGTTGCATTCTGTCAAAAGGCAGGCTACATCAACGGAAAGGAAAACGGTTTTGACCCCAAGGGAAATGCCACAAGGGCTGAAGTTTCAACCATCATTTACAGATTTATGACCTCACTTACAGTTAAATAAATTTTTAGGGAAGGCTTTAAGCCTTCCCTATTTTTAATATTTTTACTGTATGAGGTTTCATGTCTACCGACAGCGTCTTCGTGTCGGGTAAATCCTTTTTTGCCCACAGGTCTCTCACGTGAGATACCTCATCGAGATATATCTTCTCGTTGATTTCGGTTTTACCGAGGTTAAAGAGTGCAAGGGCGAAATTTCCGTCGGAGAGCTTCTTTTTGAGAACGTGGAAAATCTTATCACTGTTTTCTATCATCAAATAGGGCTTGGCGGCGTCGCATAGGCTGTCTTGATTTATTGCGATTATCTCTTCGTTGCAATACACCGACATTTCAAATTCGCTGAAATTCTTAAAGTTTGTGCTTATCTGCAAGGGAGAATTCAAAAAGGCTCTCATGGAATATGCCACAATCTGCTCGTCTTCGCTAAGTCCGAAGTTATCTTCGTTTACGTAGCCGAGAAGCTCAAAGAGGTCACAATCTCCAAGGTCAAGCATATCAAGGTCAAAGAAGTGACCCTTGTTAACGTAGTCGATAAAATCAAAGTATGACTTGTAGGTTTCAACAAGGTTATCCCAATTTCCCACAGAGTCGGAATTACAGCGGTAGCTGTTACAATACTTTTCCCAATAGGTATGATATTCAGGTCTTGCTTTTACTGTCACGCAAAAGCCGAAGTCACGGTCGGTACTCACAAGCTCCTGTCTCATAAGCTCGGCATTGACGGGGTCGCTGGGGCGCCAGTCATACTTCAGATAATCGAAGCCCCACTCTGCCCACTGCAGAGCGTTGTTTTTTTCCTTGCGAATTACACCTATGCCTCCCCTTTCATCAGCAAAACGGGGGTCGGGCTCGCCTTGGGTACAGCCGGGAGGCAAAGGTATATATTCCATAGAACAGCCAAAGGCATAGAGCATAGGCGTAGAGTATATTCCGCACTTGAAGCCAAGGGCGTGCATTTTATCTACAAAGCCTTTTATGTCGGAGAATTTTTCGTTGGGCTGAATAGCATCGAATTTTCCGCCGTATTCTCCCTGCCAGCCCGAGTCGATGTTTATGTAGCTATAACCGTACTCGTTTATTCCAAGGTTGGCTATTTTTTCGGCAGCCATCTCCATTTTTTCCTGACTTACACGAAAGTCAAAGGCGTTCCAGCTTGTGAACCCCATCAAAGGTGTCAGGAGAACTGTGTCCTTCTTTATTTCAAGGCTCAGATTTTTTGTAGCCTTGCCATGAGAGTTTTCGGCAATAATCGTTATATTATAAACGCCCTCCTCTTTAACCTCACCTTTTATAATTCCGTTATCAAGGGTGAGACCTGCGGGGAGATTTTCCGCCTTGTAGGTAATTGGGCGGCTTCCGATTACGGGAATTCTCAAAAGAATCGGCTTATTGGGAGAAGCTGCGTAGCAATCGGGAAGATTTATTTTCGGTGCTCCCTCAAAGGGCGTGGCTTTTGCAATTTCGGTGTATCTCATGTTATTTCTCCTATTTTATTTACTTTGGATTATACACCTGTGAGTTTTGTTTGTCAACTAAATTCACCTACTCATTTGATAATCCTTATACGTTTCATTAACAGCAGCGTTGAATTCGTTTTTGTAGGTATCTTTCATTGCATCAGAGCCAAAGCTCTTGAAAAACTCATCTGCTATATAATAATCAAGCGGAATACACGAATTATCCTCTGTGTGAATTACCGAAAAATAAAATTTGTATATTTCATAGTTATCCGTCTCACCCGGTAAAGCAAGAGTTGGGGTATAGTAATATTCCATGTAATAGAGCGATACTTCATCGGCATCTGTCATTTTGGCAGAATACACCTTTTCAAGCTTCATTATTGTTCCTAAAGATGTACCTACGCTGTAATCATAGGTATACTCTGATGCGATCCCATTTGCGTAAAATATTACTTGTTCGTCAATCGTAGGAAAACGCTCGGCATTGCTCAATTCGTTGAAGGATTTTTCATCTTTTTCTACTATTGAAGCATTGTCGTCAGCTTCTTCGTTTTCAATAGCTACTCCCTCTTTTTTATACGTTATTTTATTTAGTGATATGTCAAAATTTACAAATTTCTCTGCTTTTCTCAAAGCGTCGCTTGATACGTAAAAAGCAATAACGCTGTCGGGACCTTCACCTCTCACTAAAACTGCGTTTTCAAAGACGTTGTTACTGTCGTATAAAGATTTATTTGTCATTTTGATATTATTAGACCACACGCCACCGTCTTTAACAAGACGTGCAGACAAAAAGTCTCCGCTGTTCTCAGGTAGGTCATACTCAAAATCAAAGAAAAAATAAACGTATTCATCGCCCTCATTTGAAATCCTTGCAGATACCAAAGAAATTGCCGTAGTATCGTTTTTATATGAGATAACGTCACCCTTTTTATAAGTTAAGCCCTCTTTAGTAAAAATCTTTTCCGACAATTCTGACAAGGGAACCGAAAGCGTTATCTCCTCGTCCTCTTGCTCAACTATTTCATATCCGTTTTCTTCGAGAATCACCGTTAATATATCCTCGTTCTTTAAAGGATTTGTAAGGAAGCAAACTGCTGTAACCACACATACAATTACAGACAGAAGAATTAGTACAAATGCAGGACGTTTATAATTCATCACCGTTTTAATTCTTTCTTTGACTCCCACCTCTCCGAAAGCAAGAGGGCACGCTGTAAATGAGTATTTTCTGACAGTACAGTCGAGCAGTGACTTAGAATACTCTGCACGCTCATCTATGGTAAGCTCTCGCACTGCTCTTTCGTCGCAAGCAAGCTCTATGTCACGGCAGAACAGAGAGTATGACAGCCACATTACAGGATTGAACCAATAAAAAACTAAAAACGAGTACCCCAACAGCTTCCATATATGGTCTTTTCTCTTGATATGCGCTTCTTCGTGGGCGATAACGTACGTTAAGCTTTTTTCATCAATTTCAGACGGCAGGTATATACGTGGTGATATGAAGCCAAAGACAAAGGGCGAAGATATTCTATGGCTGACGTATACGTTGTCAGTTAGCAATATAGACGTTTTCAAGCTTTTAGAAAGTCTAAAATAGCTGAATATAGTATACGCCCCAAAAGCTAACACACCTATTCCCCACGCATATGACAAAATGGGAGCAATTGTATTTTCAACGGTTGAGGGCTCTCCTAATTGATCATAGGCAGTTACAACGTAATATCCTTCTTCTCCGTCAAAAACCGGCTCTCTGCCAGCAGACACCGCAGCATCGTAATAAACCGAATTGTCTTTGATGATACTGACCTCTTCAAGATAAGTTTCTTTCATATCGCCCACTGTTTTTCCTTCAACAAGTGCTCGAGGCATAAGAGACAATGGACTTTCAAAAGAGAATGGCAACAATAATCTTATTCCAACAATTCCCCAAAGAAAGAGGATTGCAGATTTAGGCACCTTTTTTAGTACAAGCCTTAATACAATCACCAAAACTGCAATAACACTTGCGGATAAGCTCATATTTATTGCGCTAAAAAACATTTGAGTCATTTTAATTTCCCTTTCTGAATCGGTCGATCATTTCTTGTATTTCCTCTATTTCCTTTTCATCAAGCTGCTGATGCTTTGTAAAAGTGGCAATAAAAGCAGGCAGTGACCCTCCAAACCTTTTTTCTACAAGCTCATCAATTTCGCCGAATTGTACCTCTTCTCTTGAAACCAACGAAGTAACGACAGTTTTTTCGTTCTTTAAAACTCCTCTTTCGGATAATCTTTTAATAACTGTATACGTTGTTGACGGTTTCCACCCCAATTGCTCAGCACAAAGCTTGGCAAGGTCGGGGCTCTTTATGGGTTCGTTTTCCCATAATATTGAGCAAAATTTATATTCACTTTCAAAAACCTTTGGTGTTTTCATTTCACGTTCTCCATTCTAATACGTTAGATTACGTATTCATTCTAACACGTTAGATTGAATGTGTCAAGCGCTTTTTCGAAAATTATAAAAAAGCCTTGCAAAGTATACTTATTTATGATATACTGTTCTCATACAATGCGAAAGGAAGCGGATTTAAAGTGAATCATTTTGATATAAAAACGCACATATATTTCGGTGAGAGGTCTCTCGACCGCATTTCCGAAATACCATATAAAAAAGCACTCATCATTTCTGACCCTTACGTTGTAAAAAGCGGTATGATACATCTTGTAACATCTCGTTTACAGCAGGCTAAAATTGAGTGGGAGGTTTTCGATAACGTAATCCCCGACCCACCCATTGAGAAGATTTCCGAGGGTGTTGAAGCTGTTCTTAATTCTAATGCGGACGTTCTTATTGCCATTGGCGGTGGCTCGGCGATAGACTCGGCAAAGGCGATACGTGAGGTTGCATCTAAAGCGGACTCTTCCTATTCCCGTCCCGCTCTTATTGCTATCCCTACCACAAGCGGTACAGGTAGCGAGGTTACTTCCTTCTCGGTTATCAGTGACACGAAAAACCACAAGAAAATTCCTCTTGCTGACGACTCTTTGCTCCCCGATGAAGCAATTCTCGACGCAGAGCTTGTTAAGAGCGTACCCCCTACAATCACAGCAGACACTGGTATGGACGTTTTCACGCATGCCCTTGAATCCTACGTTAGTACCAACAACAACGAGTTTTCTGCAGCCCTGGCAGAAAAGGCGATAGAAATCACGGGTTCCTTCCTTCTACGTTCTTACCTTGATAATAACGATACCCACGCACGTCAGAAAATGCACGTTGCATCTTGTCTTGCGGGACTTGCCTTCAATACTGCATCCCTTGGTATCAACCACAGTATGGCACACCAGCTCGGTGCGGCATTCCATATCCCCCACGGCCGTGCAAATGCTATGCTTCTCCCCCACATCATCGAATATAACAGCGATATAGACAAGTACTCACGACTTAAAACAGATTATCCTAAGCACGTGAGAAAATACGCTACCGTAGCGAGAACGCTTGGACTTCAAAACTTTAACATCGTTACCACAGTCAGAGCACTTTCTAACTGGTGTCAGTTTATGATGAAAGAGATGGATATGCCCCTTTCTATTTCTGAAACAGGCGTATGTACCGAAGCAGAATATTTTGCTCAGATTCCCGCAATGGCTGAAGCAGCCCTTGCCGATAAGTGCACTAAGACAAATCCTAAGGTTCCTACTTTAAAGGACCTTGAAATGCTTTACGCTCAGCTTTGGTAAAAATGAATATGAGAATATAATAGGAAAAGCACGCTTTGAGCGTGCTTTTTGTTGTGTTGGTGATAGGTGAACTAATTGACTGTTTTAGAAATTGCAAAAGTAACAAAATCATCCAAAAGTGGTGTTGATTCAAATCTACCACCTTTATAACCATATATCCCACCAACAACTTCTTTGCATAAACCAGATTTTTCAGCTGATTTCAAAATTGCCACCAGTTCTTGTTCAGATAAACTAAATTTTCCACACACATCTTCCTTATATATGTCCCATCTTTTTATCTCTATATCCAAGTCGGAGGCCAAGCGGT
>JAZNZV010000035.1:0-3523 GCA_045595105.1 Eubacteriales bacterium
GATGCAGGCTTTAAGACGGTTCAGTTATCGGGCGTTCCCGACAGTGTGGGAAGTGGCAAGGATCTGAAAAAGGTTTTCGACGAAAACGGCATTGAGGTCATAGGTACTCACCGACCTATACAGAACTATATCGAAAACGTCAAGGGTGAAATTGAGTTTCACAAGGACCTTGGGACGTCCATTGCGGGGGTAGGCTTCCTCCCTCCCGAATATAGAACCAACGCCGAGGTACTCAGAGAAACCATAAGAAAGTGCAACGAAGCACAGCGTGAGCTGAAAAAAGAGGGAATTACCCTTGCGTGGCACAATCACGGCTTCGAGTTTTCAAAAATCGAGGGCAAGAAGAGTGTTATGGACATCATTCTCGAAGAGGGTGAGTTCGATCTTATTCTCGATGCTTATTGGCTGGCTTACGTAGGTATTGACCCTGCACGCTTTATAAATAAGGCGGGTAAGCGTGTGGCTATCGTTCACTTAAAGGATATAAGAGTGCTTCCCGACAACTCTCTTGAATATGCAGAGGTAGGAGAGGGCAATATTCTTTGGAACGAGGTTTTAGAGGCGTCTCGTGACGCACGCTTTGCAGTTATCGAGCAGGATACCTGCCACGGTGACCCTGTGGACTCACTTAAAATGAGCTACGACTATCTTACAACAAATTTTGACTTGATTTAAGGAGAAATCTTATGGCTTTTATGGATAAGAACTTCTTGCTTGACACCGAAACGGCAAGAAAGCTATATTTTGAAACAGCAGAAAAGCTTCCCATCTACGATTATCACTGCCATCTCAGTCCAAGGGAAATCGCCGAGGATAAAAAATATGAGACCATTACCGAAATATGGCTTGGAGGAGACCACTACAAATGGCGTTTCATGCGCTCTATGGGTGTTGACGAGAGCTATATCACGGGAGACAAATCAGACTTTGAGAAATTTGAAAAATACTGTGAGTGCATAGGCTATGCCTTTGGAAATCCCCTTTACCATTGGTCTCACTTGGAGCTTCAGAGATATTTCGGCATATACACTCCCATATCGAAGAAAAGTACTGTGGAAATCTGGGAAAAGGCAAACGACGCTCTTTCTCGCTTTTCGGCACAAAAGGCAATAGACGACTCGAACGTTGACCTTATCGGTACTACCGACGACCCCTTCGACAGTCTTGAATACCACAAGATAATAAAGGAGTCGGGAAAGCTCAAAACAAGAGTTGTTCCCACCTTCCGTCCCGACAAGGCAGTCAATATTGATGCCCCCGACTTTAAGGAATATATCGAAAAGAACGGTGTTACCTCTCTTAAAGGGTTGAAGAAGGCACTTTCGGAAAGGCTTGACGTATTCGTGTCCTTGGGAAGTAAAATTTCCGACCACGGAATGGTTACCGTACCCTATCTTATAAAGAGTGAAGGGGAGGTAGAGAAAATTTTCAACAAAGCCATGGCAGGGGATACCCTCTCTTCCGATGAGAGCGAAGCATACCGCACCAACGTTCTCCTTTACCTTGCCCGTGAATATAAGAAGCGTGACGTTGTAATGCAGCTCCACGTCAGCGCTATAAGAAACAACAATACAAAAATGTTCAAAAAGCTGGGCCCCGACACGGGCTTTGACTCTATCGGTGTCTTCTCCCTTGCAGAGAAGCTGTCACGCTTTCTCGATACCCTTGAGATTGAGGACAATTTACCCAAGACTATTTTGTACTCACTTAACCCCGGTGATAACTATATGCTCGCCACAATGCTGGGTAACTTTCAGGGCGGTGGCATAAAGGGTAAAATTCAGCTCGGCTCGGCATGGTGGTTCAACGACCATCTTGACGGAATGAGAGAACAGCTTAAGGCCCTTGAAAGTGAGGGCGCACTGGCTGCCTTTGTGGGAATGACAACGGACAGCCGCAGCTTCCTGTCCTATCCGAGACACGAATATTTCAGAAGAATACTCTGTCAGAGAATAGGCGAAAAGGTGGAAAAGGGAGAATTCGCAAACGACGAGGAGCTCCTTTCGGAAATTGTTGCAGACGTATGTTATAATAATGCTAAGAACTACTTTAATATGTGAGGTAAATCATGAAGCTTCCATTTAAAATCGATTTAACGGGAAAGGTTGCGGTAGTAACGGGTGGCGGAGGAGTGCTTTGCTCCATGTTCGCCAAGGCTCTTGCCGAAAGCGGAGCGAAGGTTGCGGTTCTCGACCTGAGACTTGATGCCGCAAACAAGGTTGCAAAGGAAATAACCGAGGCAGGTGGCATTTCAAAGGGTTATGAATGTAACGTCTTGAAGCCCGACTCGGTGAAGATGGCACGTGAAGCAATACTTGCCGACTTCGGTAAAGCCGACCTTCTCATCAACGGTGCAGGAGGAAACAACCCCAAGGGCACTACCGACAAGGAATACCTCGATAAAGAGGACCTTGAAAAGGCAGGAAGTGAGCTCAAAACCTTCTTCGACCTTGACCCTGAGGGCGTTGAGTTCGTATTCAATCTGAACTTCCTTGGCACTCTTATTCCCACACAGGTTTTTGCCCGTGATATGGCAGAAAAGGGAAGCGGTAATATTATAAACGTTTCTTCTATGAACGCTTTTTGTCCTCTCACGAAAATTCCCGCTTACTCAGGAGCAAAGGCGGCTATCTCTAACTTTACTCAGTGGCTTGCCGTTCACTTCTCGAGAGTGGGTGTGAGAGTAAACGCAATCGCCCCCGGCTTCTTCGTAACCGACCAGAACAGAGCACTTCTCTTCAATGAGGACGGAAGTGCTACACCGAGAACCGAGAAGATCCTCGCCGCTACTCCTATGGGACGCTTCGGCGAGGCTGAAGAGCTTATCGGCACACTTCTCTGGCTTGTGTGTGACGAGGCATCGGGCTTTGTTGACGGCACGGTAATTCCCGTGGACGGCGGATTTAACGCTTATTCAGGAGTGTAATTATGAAAGAAATTTATGAAGCACCAATAATTGAAGTGTCACTCTTTGAGGAAGATGACATTCTCACCTCAAGCACTGGAGGCCCTATTGAGCTTCCTATCCTTCCCATCTGGAATGGATAAAATAAAAAGTCTGTAAAAGCTCATTGAGCTTTTTACAGACTTTTTTATTGGCTTTTTTGCGGTCAGGACGATTTTAATATTCAACCGTTTGTCAGGGAATAGGAAAAATTGTTCCGAATGAGCAAACTGAACCCGAAGGCGTACAAAGGTACGTCGAGAGGTGAAGTTTGTTCATAGCAAAAAGAAATATAATAAATTCTTAAAATCTCTTCTTGAGATTTTTTCATCTTAAAAAGAGCAAATTATCGACACATACTGCTTAAAAAATTTATTCTATTTTGTCTTTTCATTTCTTTTTGCGGTCAGGACGATTTTAACATTCCCTATTTATAGAACTTTTCTTTTGCTTCCTTTAGGAATTTAAAGGACTCTTCAAAGTACTTTCTGTTCTTCTCGGTGGTGGTGAACCAAGGAGCGGTCATAAAGCCAAGCACCTGATTGTCGGGAGCGTTATCCTTGAAGTACTCAAGAAGGT
>JAZNZV010000036.1:0-2484 GCA_045595105.1 Eubacteriales bacterium
TTGAAGTCATCAATACTGTCATAGTAAGAGCCGCAGCAGCCGATCTCCTGACCCTGATAGATCAGCGGAACGCCGTTCAACAGAAATACCATGGTGGAAATGCAGGTTGCGCTCTCATAGCGAAGCTCGTGTATGTCAGCAGCTCTTTCCAAAAAGAAATTTTGGTCGTGGTTATCGGTAAAGACTGTGTGAAGGATGTCGTGCTCCTGGTGGAGGATCTGCCATTCGGTCAGAATATCTCTTGCGGTACGGAGCTCCTTGGGTTTGGGAGTCCACTTGTCGATTCGTCCCGTTTGTCTCAAATGATTGAACTGGAACAGAGTGGTCAGCTCCTTACGGCTTGCCTCTGTATGACGGCAGATCTCGTCAATGTCGGTTGCGTGGCACTCACCGATGGTGAACAGATGGGCGGTCTTTTCACGTCCGAACAGAGCGTTTATGTACTTGTGGAGGTTGGGACCAAAAAGATTTCGGTTTCCTTCAAAATCCTTGGAAATACGGTCGATAACGTCGCAACGGAAGCCGTCAACTCCCAGATCTACCCAAAAATCCACGATGTCCTGCATCTCCTTGACCACTTTGGGGTTATCCCAGTTAAGGTCGGGCTGCTGAATTGCGTAGGAATGGAGGTAATACTGACCTCTTGGCTCGTCGTACTGCCATGCGCTGCCGCCGAAGGAGGATTTCCAGTCGTTGGGGGGCGAGTCGAACCAGTAGTAGTAATCGCTGTAGGGATTGTCCTTGGATTTACGTGACTCAATGAACCACTTGTGCTGATCCGATGTATGGTTGGGAACAAGATCCATGATGATCTTCATATCTCTCTTCTTGATCTCCGAAATCATGCGCTTGGCGTCCTCAAAGGTGCCGAACTCATCCATGATATCTCTGTAATCGGAAATATCGTAGCCGTTATCAACGTTTGGGCTCTTGAAGCAGGGACAGAGCCATATTGCGTCCACGCCAAGATCCTTCAGATAGTCAAGCTTGGCGGTCACACCGTTAAGATCACCGATGCCGTCACCGTTGGTGTCAAAAAAACTGCGGGGGTAGATCTGATAGATCAACCAATTGCGGAAATTACGAAAATTTTCTTCCATAGTGCACCTCGTCTATTTGTTTATACTTTTTTATATCATGTATCGCAAAATAAGTCAAGAGATTTTTGAAAAATATATTTTCTTTCTCTGAAATCAGCCGTTTTTTTGCAAAAACAAGACTTCATTGTATATAAGACCTCTTGAACTGTTCAGAGAAGTATGCTATAATAGATCAAAAAATGCGGTACTTGTTTATGAAAACTTATCTTTTGCCCAAGGACAGACACAATACGACCCACGTATGCTTTGAGCCCTGGAACGGCCGCCCCGACTATGATGGCGAGATCACCGAGCTTTTGGAAAAAGAGGATATGACCATCCTTGCAAAGGACTGCGAAAACAAGCACAGCTTTACGATCACTATTGAATAAAAAACGGCTCGAAGGGTGTGTACTCTAAACGATAGCTTTGGAAAATTAACAGAATATGCCACCTATCGACAGGAAAGGACGGGAATTTGTCACAATTCCCGTCCTTTTTATATTATTTATTCTCATTAGTATTTTTTTCGTTTTTTAAATCAAATTTAGGAAAACAAAGCAAAAAATAGTCGCACTCGTCGCAACAACATTCAAAACCTTGCACCCCGTTGCCAAGACAAACTGTAGGCTCTCCGGGCGTTAGTTCTACGCCGGTAATATCAATCACCTTTTTGGGAATCTTCTTGCTCATATATCCTCCTATCAGAAAACAAAAAGTGCGCCAACCGAAGTCAGCGCACCGAAAAACGCAGACTCCAAGTTGTCGCCAAACGAACTTATACGTTAATAGGTATTCTCATACTATCAAACGGGAGTCGCATTTTTACCAAATGGATTCGTTTAACAGTATGACAAAAAAGGGTATAATTATCCCATAAAGAAAAATATACCTATCAGCGCTATTATTAAGTTCGTTTGGCACTGTTATTATATCACAGTTTTTGCGTTTTGTAAATACATTTAGTAAAATTATGCAAAAGTACCTTACAAATAGATAAAGTCGTTTCGTCAAACAAAAGAATACGGCATTCATCTTTTGAAATACATCGTATTCTTGCAAAACTCAATTAACATTGAATAAAACAAAAACAGCTCGTTTCTCTCTGCATTCTTAACGGAGAAATGACAGGCACAAAAATTTCGGCAGAGAACTTGTTTTCTCTGCCGATTTGTGCTATAATGAGGCTGACGAAAAGCCTTCCTCCGAGAGGTAAGGGCTAACGCAGCAGAGCTGCTATGCGGAAGGAGCCTGCGTGACTTTGGACTTAGATTTAACTTCATTGTAACGCACTCTCCCTCACCCGACTTCGTCGGGAGCTCCCTCTCGGAGGGAGCCTTTGGATGCGTGCAACCATAGGGGTATGGGCTTTGCCCGATTCCGGCGTTGCTTTCAACGCTGTAAT
>JAZNZV010000037.1:0-6322 GCA_045595105.1 Eubacteriales bacterium
ACCGCTTGGCCTCCGACTTCCAATAATGCCCGTTATGAACGTTTCGGCTGAAAAATTTATAAACCGTGGCGGAAAGATACCTGCACCCATACATGGAAACAAGAATTAATGAGAGGCTTTGCCTCTCATTAATTCTGGAAAAGACTTGAAAAATTCTAAGTCTTATAGTATAATACTTCGGTAATAAAAAATATTTTGGAGGAATTATGGATTTTATTCTTGAAGGCATACTTGCCGTTACTTGGAAACAGTGCATAATGTATCTTGTAGGTGCACTTCTTATATGGCTTGCGATAAAGAAGGAATACGAGCCTTCTCTTCTCCTGCCTATGGGATTTGGAGCAATACTTGTAAACCTGCCTTTCTCGGGCGTTCTCAACCAGCCCAACGAGGTAATCGGAGAGGTCCCCGGCATTATACAGTGGCTCTTTGAAACAACCATAGAAGCAAGTGAAGCCCTGCCCCTTCTTCTCTTTATAGGAATAGGTGCAATGATAGACTTCGGTCCTCTTCTTTCTAACCCTAAGATGTTCCTTTTCGGTGCAGCGGCACAGGCGGGAATATTTCTTACTATGATTATTGCCGTTCTCTTTGGCTTCGGTCTCAAGGACGCCGCTTCTATCGGTATGATAGGTGCTGCCGACGGACCTACCGCTATTCTTGTATCACAGGTACTTAGATCCGACTATGCAGGACAGATAGCTGTTGCCGCATATTCGTATATGGCTCTTGTTCCCATCATTCAGCCCGCCGCTATTAAAATGGTTACTACCAAAAAAGAGCGTGCGATGAAGATGGAATATAACCCCAAGAACGTTACCAAGACCATGAGAATTCTTTTCCCCATAATCGTAACCGTCATAGCAGGCTTTGTAGCGCCCGCATCGGTTTCTCTCGTAGGATTTTTGATGTTCGGTAACCTTATCCGTGAATGCGGAGTTCTCAAAACTCTTTCGGATACTGCACAGAACGTACTTGCAAACCTTGTAACTCTTATTCTCGGTCTGACTATTTCGTTCAGCATGACCGCAGAGGAGTTCGTAAGAAAGGAAACCCTTATCATTATTCTCCTCGGACTTATTGCGTTTGTCCTTGACTCTATGGTTGGCGTACTCTTTGCAAAGATACTCAATATCTTCTGCAAAAATAAGGTTAACCCCATGGTTGGCGCCGCAGGTATTTCCGCATTCCCCATGTCAGCAAGAGTTATTCAGAAGATGGGGCTTGAAGCTGATAACCAGAATCACCTTTTGATGCACGCAGTAGGAGCTTACGTTTCGGGTCAGATCGCATCTGTTCTTGCAGGCGGTGTAATTCTTAACGTTCTTCCCACAATGCTCGGTTAAGGAGGAAAACAATGAGTAAGTTTCTCGAACTTTTAAAGAATAACGTAAATTTGGACGACCTTTTTGATGCCCTTACAATAACCTGGCAGGGCATGGCGGGAATTTTCGTAGTAATGGCAATAATCGCCGTTATTGTGCTTGTGTTCGCCACCGTTTCTTCAAAGAAAAAATAATTTTAGAGTCTCCGCCTTTTTTGAGGTGGAGACTCTTGTCAAATTAAGAAAAGTATTGTATAATAACTAAGATAAGGGAAAATAAAACAACGGAAGGTGAAAAATATGCAGCTTCTTAAAGATATGATATCAAAAAAAGGTAAGGTCTTCCCTGGAAATATTCTCAAGGTTGACAGTTTTTTAAATCATCAGATTGATACAAACTTTTTAAATGAAGTTGGCAAAGAGTATTATGAAAGATTTAAAAACGATAACGTAAATAAAATTCTTACTATCGAAGCATCGGGAATAGGCATTGCATGTATCACTGCACAGCATTTTAACGTGCCTGTTGTTTTCGCTAAGAAGAATAAGACTAAGAATATAGCCGCAGACGTTTATTCTGCAAACGTTGTGTCCTATACACATTCAAGAGAGTATACCGTCATTGTTTCAAAGGAGTTTTTGACTCCAGAGGACAGAGTAATTATCCTTGACGATTTCCTTGCAAACGGATGTGCTATGATGGGGCTTATCGATATTGTCAAGGCGTCGGGCGCTACCCTTGTGGGCGTTGGTGCAGTTATCGAAAAGGGCTTTCAGCGTGGCGGTGATATGCTCCGTGATGCAGGTATCAGAGTTGAATCACTTGCAGTTATCGAAAGCATGACCGACGATTCTATTACTTATAGGGATTAAAAATGGATTTAAAGAAAATTGAGTACGTGTTCTTCGACCTTGACGGAACAATCACCGAGCCCTTTAACGGCATTACAAGGTCGGTTGAATACTCCCTTTCAAAATATGGCATAAAGGTAGAGGACAGAAAAGACTTGAAGGTCTTTATAGGACCACCCTTGAAGCCCTCTTATATGAAATATTACGGCTTTGACGAGGAGAAGGCTACCGAAGCCGTAGCTTTTTACCGTGAGTATTACAGTGGTGGCGGAATGTACGACTGTGAGCTTTACGACGGTGTAGAAAAGCTTTTGAATGAAATGTCAAAAAAATATAAGCTCGTTGTTGCTACCTCCAAGCCTCAGCCCTTCGCCGAAAAGATACTTGAGAAGTTTGACTTGAAGAAATACTTCTACCATATAGTCGGCGCAACCTTTGACGATAAGGTTTCCGAAAAGGCAGACGTTATAAGAAAGGCAATTTCCGACCTTCAGATTTCTCCAAGCGTTGCCGCTATGATAGGTGACAGATTTTATGACACCGACGGCGCCGCCGAAAACGGCATGGTGTCTTTTGGCGTAACCTACGGCTACGGCAAGCGTGAAGAGCTTGGAAAAGCCGAAATGATTTTTGATTCAATAGAAGAGATGTATAAATTTTTTTGTGAATAAACAGGAGAAAACTGTTGAAAAAAATATTATTACTTTTTGTTTTGCTCTCGCTTTTACTTGTTTCCTGTGCAAAGGATAAGACGGAAGAAAAGCCTTCAAGTGACCCTAAAGAGGATTTACCCGTTTCAGAAGAGATTACACCCGAGCCCGAAGTGACAGTACCACCCGAGGTTCCCGAAGAGCCCGAGCTTGACCCTACACTGACGGAGATTTCCCTTACCACAGGACTTCCTTGTACTCCCGAAACAAAAACTTCACGTCCCATCGCCGTTATGATAAATAACAACAAGGTCAGCTACCCACAGGAGTCGGTATCCCATGCGGATATCATATACGAATGTGATATGGAGGGTGGCGTTACAAGGCTTATGGCGATATACAGTCAGTGGCAGCTCCTTGGCAATATCGGGTCAATGCGCTCTGCGAGAAACTATTTCGTAGACCTTGCCGACAGTCACGACGCTATATACGTCCATGCGGGAGGCAGTCCCTCGGCGTACACCGAGATAGCAGACGTGGGTATCGATAACGTCGACGGCGTCAATATGTATACTCTTCCCGATAAGACCTTCTGGCGAGATAAGGACAGAATAAGGCAGTGCGGATACGAGCACTCTATGATGACAAGCGGGTCGAAGCTTTATTCTGCAATCAATTCCTTGAAGTACAGAACCGAGTATAAAAGCCCCGATACCTATAAGTTTAACACAGAATTCATCACTCCCGATAAAGGTGAGCTTGCTGAAAAAATAACTCTTGTTCATTCAAACTATATTACCGTTGAGTTTATATACGATCTTAAAGCCTCACGCTACCTTAAGCGAAGCTTTGGTGCCGAGCATATGGACGGATCAAACGCCGAACAGCTATCCTTTGAAAACGTTGTGGTGCTTTTCGTTTCCGAAAGCGTTGTTGACGATGAGGGTAGACTCGACCTTGACCTTACAGGTGAGGGAAAGGGCTATTACTTAACAGGTGGAAGGGTGCTTGATATAAAGTGGTCAAGAGACAGAAAAGGCGATCTTTTCCATTTGACTCTTGAAGGCGAAGAGCTAACCTTGAATCCGGGCAAAACACATATAACTCTCTTTAATAAAAATAACAGCAAAAACGTAATTATAGAATAACGGAGGATGCCCCGAATAATGCAGAATTTTAAAAACAAACTTGCGCAAATACTTTCCGATAAAATTAAAGCACTTTACGGTGCAGACGTACCCGCATCTGAAATAGGTCAGATGTTTGAATTCCCCCCCGAGCCTCATATGGGAGATATTGCATTCCCTTCCTTTAAGCTCAGTAAGACACTTCGCCGTTCACCTCAGCAGATTGCCGAAAGCTTAAACGACGGACTTGAGGTTGAAGGCGCTGAAAAAACAGAGGTGGTTTCGGGCTATCTCAACGTGTTTATCGACGATAATTATACCGTCAACGGCATGCTTTCCTCAATTGTTGAAAAAGGCGATGACTTCGGTAGGCTTGAGGTGGGCAATGGCAAGACCATGTGTATCGACTACTCGTCACCCAATATGGCGAAACGCTTTCATATAGGTCACCTCGGCACTACCGCTATCGGTAACTCTATAAAGAGAATTCACGAGTTTTCGGGATATAACTGTGTCGGTATCAATCACCTTGGTGACTGGGGCACACAATACGGACGCCTTGCTGTTGCTTACAGCAAGTGGGGAAGTAAAGAGGACGTGGAAAAGCTTGGCGTTAAGGAGCTTGAAAGAATTTATCAGAAATTCTATATAGAAGCCGAAAAGGACCCCTCTCTTAACGATGAAGCAAGAGCGGCATTTACCAAGATGGAAAACGGCGACGAGGAGCTTCTCTCAATCTGGCGTTGGTTTAAGGAAATAAGCCTTAAAGAGTTCATGAAGACCTATGACCTTCTGGGCATCAGCTTTGAAAGTTATAGCGGTGAAAGCTTCTATAACGATAAAATGGACGCAGTAGTTAAGGAGCTTGACGACAAGGGGCTTCTTGTTGAAAGCGAGGGCGCAAAAATCGTACCCCTCGAGGACTACAAAATGCCTCCCTGTATCATTCTTAAAAGCGATGGCTCCACAATTTATGCAACCCGTGATATAACGGCAGCCCTCTACCGTAAGAATACTTATAATTTTGATAAATGTATCTACGTTACCGACGCAGGACAGAGCTTGCACTTTGCACAGTTCTTCAAGGTTATCGGACTTATGGGCTACGATTGGGAAGATCAGCTTATTCACGTACCATATGGCAAGGTAAGCATCGCAGGACAAAAGCTTGCAACACGTGCAGGCAATGCAGTGCTTCTCACCGATCTTTTCGATGAAGCAATAAGCCGAGTTCGTGCTGTTATTGAAGAAAAGAATCCCGACTGCGAGGACAAGGACGAGATAGCACGTAAGGTTGGCGTAGGCGCCGTTATCTTCAATCAGCTTTCAGCAGGAAGAATTAAGGATATAAACTTCGTTTGGGACGAGGCTCTTAACTTCGACGGCAACACAGGACCTTACGTTCAGTATACTTACGTCAGAGCATGCAGTGTTCTTGAGAAGATTGAAGCCACAAATAAGCCATACTCCCAAACAGTTACCGACGACGAAAAGGAAATGATAAAGACACTTTCTCTTTTCCCCCTTCGTGTACGTCAGGCACTCGACGACTATGAGCCTTCTATCATATCAAGATATATGCTTGACGTCAGTCACGCATTCAACCGCCTCTATCACAACTGCCCCATAAGTAAGGCAGACGATAATACAAAGGCTCTCAGACTTGATATATGCCGAGCTACAAAGTCTGTTCTCGGAAACGCTCTTTGGCTTATCGGCATGGAAAAAACAGAGAAAATATAAAACTCAAAGGAGATTAAATATATGAGTGGACATTCTAAATGGGCTAATATTAAGCATAAAAAAGAAAAGACAGATGCTCAAAGAGCAAAAGTCTTTACAAAGATAGGTAAGGAGATTGCCGTTGCAGTAAAGGAAGGCGGTCCCAACCCTACGTCTAACAGTAAGCTCCGTGACGTTATCGCTAAGGCAAAATCTCTCAACGTTCCTAACGATAATATAGAGAGAATTATCAAGAAGGCAAGTAATGAGGACGCCAACTACGAGGTTATTTATTACGAAGGCTACGGTCCCTCGGGTATCGCTGTAATAGTTGAAGCCACAACCGACAACAGAAATAGAACAAGTGCCGAGGTTCGCCACTACTTTGATAAGTTCGGCGGTAATATGGGCGCTATCGGATGCGTTAGCTTCATGTTCTCGGATAAGGGCGTTATCGTTATTGAAAACGAAGACGTTGACGAGGATCAGCTTATGGAGGACGCACTCGATGCAGGTGCTGAGGACGTTGCCATCGACGAAGAGGCGTTCGAGATAACAACTGCTCCCTCTGATTTGTCAGCGGTTGCGGAAGCGCTTACCTCTAAGGGTTATACACTCGCTTCTTCCGAAGTCGGATCGTAGCCATG
>JAZNZV010000038.1:0-12502 GCA_045595105.1 Eubacteriales bacterium
GCAATCTAAACTCATAACTTGCCGTAAGGCAAATATAACTAAAAAAGCACCGACTATGTCGATGCTTTTTTGTGGTGACCCGTACGGGAATCGAACCCATGTTACAGCCGTGAAAGGGCCGTGTCTTAACCGCTTGACCAACGGGCCATATTGTGTAAAGCGGAAATGGTAGCGGAAGTCGGACTTGAACCAACGACCTGTCGGGTATGAACCGAATGCTCTAGCCAACTGAGCTATTCCGCCTTATGGACATTCCTCACAGAATGCTTGTATATAATATCATAAGTTTCGAGGTTTGTCAAGTATTTTTTTAAAAATATTTCTTTTTTATTATGTCCAAATCTATTTGAAAAAATCAAGGAGCTGTGATTTCTCACAGCCCCTTTCCTTCTACTTGGTTCTCATAGTTCTCATTTCGGCGCCAAGGTTCTTCACAAGGAATTTGATAACCGTATTTGCACACGCATCAATATCGTTTGATGTAAGGGTTTTTTCGTTTGAGCCAAGGGTGAGTCTGATTGTTACAGACTTCTTGCCCTCGGGCACCTGTGCACCCTTATATTCGTCAACGAAGTCGGCATCCTGAAGGTAGCTGTCGCTGTTTTTCTTCTTCAGAATCGTTGCCTTTATTTCTTCCCACTTAGTATTAACGTCGAAGAGAAGTGACACGTCGTACTCGATAGTGGGATACTCTGCCATATGAGTGAAGGTATTAGTTCTTGAGGTGAAGGGCTTAAGTGCGTCGGTATCTATTTCAAAGAGAACGGTAGCAAGGTTCTTTATACCGCAAAGAAGTGACGCCTTCTTATTAAGAAGAGCCAGATGTCCTATAACCTTACCGTCAAGTGTTATATTGAGCCAAGCTACGCTGTCAGCCCAGTATGGCTTCTCAATTCTCTCGAAGGTCAGAGCTTCCATATGGGTATATCTCGCCATGTTTTCGATAGCGCCCTTAGCCTTGCGGAAGAGGGATGGAACGTTATCTGAAGCACCTGCAAAGGCACCTGCTATATGGCGACGCTGAAGAGGAAGAAGCTCCTTTTCGTCATATTTTGAAATATAGTTCTTATCTTCAAATACCTGTGCTTCTTCAAAGATACCAAACTCTGCAAAATAGCGCTCATTCTTCTGAACTGCACGGCAGAGGTTGGGAAGAAGAGTGGAACGGATATACTTTTCGTCGGGTGACGGGGGTGTTGAAAGCTTCAAAACGCCGTCGGTGTTTTCAAGAATTGCTTCAACAAAGGTATCGCTCATCCAAGGATAGGTGAATACCTCCTGCATTCCCACACGGATAGCAAGGTATTCCTTAATCTTTCTTACAAGGTCATGGTCAAGCTGATTTATAGCGCCCTCAAAGCTTGTAACGATGGGAGTGGGCTCGAAGTTTTCGTAGCCGTACATACGTGCTACCTCTTCCATGATGTCAGCTTTTATCGAAACGTCACCCGTTGAACGCCAGGTGGGAACAACGATGTGCATATCCTTATCGGTGAAGGTAACTTCAAATCCGAGAAGTCCGAGCTTATTCGATATATCTTCCTTTGTAATCCTCTTGCCAAGTCTTCTTTCAAGCCAAGAAAGCTCTACGTCTATCTCTTTCTTTACGAGCTTTTCGGGATAGCTGTCGGCAAAGGCAACAACCTTCATATCGGGATAGAGCTCCTTCAGAAGCTCCATAGTCATAGAAAGAGCGATGTCGCATCTTTCGGGGTCAACTGCCTTTTCGTAACGTGACGAAGCCTCAGTTCTGTTGTCGTAGCGAAGAGCTGTTCTTCTCACTCCCGTTGACTCGAAGTTTGCAACCTCTAAAATGAGAGTCTTTGTGTCGGGGAGGATAGAGTCCTTCGCACCACCCATAACGCCTGCCAGAGCAACGGCACCGTCGTTATCGGCTATAACAAGGTCATCCTTTGACAGCTCAAGCTCTTTACCGTTAAGGAGAAGGAGCTTTTCCTTGTCCTCTGCACGTCTGACTGTAATACCGCCTGCGATGTTATCGGAGTCAAATGCGTGGGTAGGCTGACCTGTTGCCATCATAACGTAGTTTGTCACGTCAACAAGGGCATTGATAGGTCTTTGACCTACTCTCCACAGTCTTGTCTGCATTTCAAAGGGTGAGGGCTTAACGCTGACGCCCTCAACTCTCACACCTATATATCGGGGACAGCGTGCTGTGTCAACGATATTAATGGGCATCTCTTCCTTTACGTCGGGAGTAAAGGGAGCAAAGGTTTTAAGAGGAATATTATAAAGTGCGGAAAGCTCACGAGCTATTCCGTAATGTCCCCAAAGGTCGGGACGGTTAGTCATAGACTTATTGTCAATTTCGAGAATTACGTCGTCGAGGTCAAGCGCCTTGGCAAGAGGTGTACCTGCGGGAATGTTAAAGCTTGTCAGGTCCATTATCTCGTGCTCTTCTTCTGTGGGGAAGAGGTCGGCAAGACCCACTTCAACTGCGGCGCATATCATACCGAAGCTGGGTACTCCTCTCAGCTTTGCATTCTTAATCTCAACCTTGTCCCCCTCTCCGTGCCAACGCACGAATGAGCCGGGGCAAGCAACAACAACGCTCTGTCCTACCTCAAGGTTTGAGCCACCGCAAACGATATCGTGAATTTCGCCGTCGGCGATATCCACCTTACATATACGAAGCTTATCGGCATTGGGATGAGGTAAAACCTCTTTTATTTCGCCCACAACGATTCCGTCAAAGTCACGGGCAAGCTCCTCTGCACCCTCTACCTCGACGGTAGACATAGTAAGGTCAAAGGCGAGCTGTTTTAGGTCCATATCGTCGGGGAGTGCTACGTAGTCTTTGATCCAGTTAAGTGATAATTTCATTGTTCTTCCCTCCTTAATGGAACTGTTCTAAGAATCTTAAATCGGTGCTATGGAACAGTCTTACGTCGTCAACGCCGTAGCGCATCATAACAAGACGGTCGAGACCGATATTTACGTAAAAGCCTGTGTATTCGTCGGGGTCAAGACCTGCCGCACGAAGTACGTTGGGATGAGGTGTTCCGCCGGGCATGATCTCGATCCAGCCTACGTGCTTACATACGCTACAACCCTTTCCTCCGCAAACAAGACAGCCCATATCAATTTCAAAGCCGGGCTCAACGAAGGGGAAGAAGCCCGCTCTCATACGAACGGGAACGTCCTTGCCGAACACCTTGGAAAGAATGCTCTTTATCATAACCTTACCTGCGGTAAAGGTGAAATCCTTGTCAACGATAAGCGCCTCATACTGGAAAAAGGCTCTCTCGTGGCGGGCGTCGGTAGTCTCGTTACGGTAAACACGTCCGGGATATACAAAACGATAGGGGGGCTTGTGAGTCTGCATATATCTTACGGAACCGCCTGTAAGATGGGGGCGAAGGCAAAGCTTGTCCTCGGCGTTTCCGCTGTCGTGACCCTCAATCCAATAGGTATCCATGCTCTCACGGGCAGGGTGATTGGGAGGGAAATTGAGCTTATCGAAAGCATAGTATTCGCTTGTGATATCGTCCTCCTGAAAAATCTCAAAGCCCATGGAACGGAATGCGTCGTCAAGGTCATAACGCATCTGTGTTATGGGATGGAGACCTCCCGACATGGGAGCTGTTCCTGGGAGCGTATAGTCAAAGTCAGCAGGTATTTCGGACGCCTTGAGCTTAATCTCCTCACGGCGTCTTTCTATCATTTCGGTGAGCTTATTCTTTACCTCATTTACCGCCTTGCCCATTTCGGGACGAAGGGAGGGGTCAATTTTGGGAAGCTCCTTGAGGAGGGCTGTAAGTGTTCCCTCTTTACCGAGTACTCCTACCTTAACCTCTTGAAGAGCACTCTCGGTAGCCGCCGCAAGAATAGCGCTTTCGGCTTCGGTTGATATTGCCAGAAGTTTTTCTTTCATCGTCTTTCCTCTTTTCAAATAAAATAAAATCCGCCCCTTGTTCAGAGGCGGATTACCGCGTTACCACTCAAATTTATAACTTCAATGCCCTTTAACGGTGGCTTTCCGTGCAAGGCTACTTATCCTTCACCCTACCCGCTCGGGAGTGAAATGCCATTACCTTCAAGTCAGGTATTCTCAGCTACCTACCCTCTCTTGAGACTTGTTTTTAAAGTAAAAGCTATCTCCGTCTTCACGTTTTCACACGGAAGTATTTTAGCATAATAAAGCTTACTTGTCAAGGGTTTTATTTTCGGGTGCCTGACGCTTTATCTTGTTTGTAGTAGTCTTTACAAACTCATGGTCTCTTACGATTACCTTGGATATCTGCTTGTAAACGGGAAGCTCGGTAGTAGCGCTCTTTATGTCGGCCTTGAGACGCTCGGCAAGGTCGCCTGTGATACCCATTTCCTCCACTGTCGCCTTATCGGGATATACCTCGGCACAGAGAGCAACCTCCTGTCCGTTTTCCTCAATGGCGTAAACCATTACTTCCTTTATATATTTAATGGAAGCGATATAGTTTTCTATTTCTTCGGGATAGATGTTCTTGCCGTTCTTGAGTACGATGAGGTTCTTCTTTCTACCTGTGATGCAAAGCTGTCCTCTATCGTTTATCATACCGTAGTCACCTGTATGGAACCAGCCGTCCTCGGTGAGAACGTTCTTTGTCTCTTCCTCGTTCTTATAGTAGCCCATCATAACGATGTCGCCCTTAACGCATATCTCTCCGTGACCCTCTTCGTTGGGGTTATCAATCTTAACCTCTATACAAGGAAGGGTATATCCTACGGTGTTGGGGTCGTTGGTCTCTTCCTGATTTACACTTACAAGAGGAGAGCATTCGGTAATTCCATAGCCGTTGAGAAGAGCGATACCGATAGCATCGAAGAACTCTGCAACCTCAGCTCTGAGGGGTGCGCCGCCACAAACGATAAGTTTAAGCTCACCACCGAAAGCCTTATGAATAGCAGAGAAGAGCTTGCGTCTTACGTCGATACCAATCTTACGAAGTCCGTTAGAAACCTTGATAGCAGCCTTGATAGTCTTTGTCTTGCCCTGCTTATTAATATTTTCCCATACCTTCTTGTAGAACACGTCAACGAAGGCAGGTACAAGGTAAATATGCTCGGGCTTGAAGAGGAGCATATTACGAAGGGTTGCCGCTCTGGAGTCATTGAGGCAGATAGTAACGTTACATCTGAGCTCAACAAGGATAGCGGGGATAGCTTCATAGGTGTGATGATAAGGAAGCACAGAAAGAGTCTTATCGTAAACGTGTGCTACCTGAAGTCCGTACTTGATACATGAAACGATGTTGTGCTCGGAGAGCATAACGCCCTTTGAAATTCCTGTTGTACCCGAGGTATAGGAGATGAGCTTTACTGCGTACTCGTCTCTTGTCTCGTCTGTGAACTTTGTTGAGCCCTCGGCAAGAAGCTTTTCGCCCTCCTCGATAAGACGGGGCATGGAAAGATATTTCCCGTCATGCTCTTCACGGTCAAAGGAAATGAAATATTCAATCTTAGAAAGGTCACCCTCTGACTCCGTGAAGCGCTTTTCGTATTTTTCGGAGCAGAAGCAAATCCTGGCGTCGCTTGCGTCAAGGATGTGCTCAATACCCGACTGAGGAAGCTCGGCGTCAATGGGAATGAATACCGTCTTTGACTGAAGGACTGTAAGGTATGCAACAATCCAATCGTAGCGGTTTTCACTGATACAAGCGATATGTCCCTCGGTAAGTCCACGCTCGCTGAGAGCTGTGCCGAGAGCAAGAGTTGTACGTCTGAAATCCTTATAGGTTACGTTTACTACTTCCCCGCCCTTTTTGTAGCAGAATGCGTATTTGTCGGGGGTATCGTTTGCCGACGTCTCAAGAAGCTCCTTGATAGAATAGAAGTCACGGAGCGGTGCGTATTTTACTTTGTATTCCATAGCTTTTCACCTTTCGTTATTAAAAATTACATTTGCTTGTTTTCGATACTATGTTATCACAATTAAGCTTTAATGTCAATACTTTTAAAAACTCTTGACGGAAAATCACGGGTGTGATATATTATAAAGTAACAAACGAAAAGAGGTCGAGAAATGAACAGAAGAGAAGAATACGTAAATTTTCACTGTCCCAGATGGGAAGAATTCCCCGACGTTGAGCTTTACGCCGACCAGGTGCTGTCGGTAGTACAAAGGCACGTTTCTTTCTTTAACAGTGAAATAGAGATGACCTTTACGTCCAACATGATAAACAACTACGTAAAGCAAAAGATAGTAAAGCCACCCGTCAACAAAAAATATGACCGAGTACATCTTGCTTATTTTATAGTAGTATGCGTTTTCAAGCAGTTTATGACCATATCAGAAATATGCGATGCCATTGCTTTTCTTATGAAGACCTATACTGTGAGGGAGCTTTACAATATTTTTTGTGAAGAGCTTGAAGGGGCGCTGAAAAGCACCTTTGCCCCCGAGAAATACACAATAAAGTATTCACCCGACGACAGCGTTGAAACAAAGGTTATAAGGGCGGCGGTGCTTACCTTCTCAAACCTTGCCTTCGCTAAGTACAACGTAAACTGTGCAAAGGAGAAATAAATGACAAAATTCAAGGACTTTTTAAAGAAAAAGAATGTAAATGTCTCATTCAAGACTTATTTCATTGACGTTATGGGCTCTATGGCGTTGGGACTTTTTGCTTCCCTGCTCATAGGTACTATCTTCGGGGCGCTTGGTGACTATACGAAGATTGCGCTTTTCACTGAAATCAAGGGCTATGCTCAAGGGGCGACGGGTGCGGCGCTGGGCGTTTCCATAGCGTACGCCTTGAAGGCTCCGCCTCTCGTTATCTTTTCGGCGGCGGCTGTGGGAATAGTTGGTAACAACCTTGCAACCGTCTACACTCTGATGGGTGAAGAAAAGGCGATAACCGCAGGACCTGCAGGAGCATTCTTTGTGGCGATAATTGCGGTTGAGCTTGGTAAAATAGTTTCTAAGGAAACGAAGATTGACATTCTCGTCACTCCCATTGTAACTATCCTTTCGGGTACTCTTGTTGCAAAGCTCATATGTCCCATCATCGCTTACGTTATGTATTGGATGGGTTACTTTATCAATACTGCCACCGAAATGCAACCTCTTATAATGGGTATTATCATTTCGGTAGTTGTCGGAATTATCCTCACTCTTCCCATAAGCTCGGCGGCAATATGTGCAATGATTGGCATATCGGGGATTGCGGGGGGTGCGGCTATGGCTGGATGCTGTGCACAAATGGTAGGCTTTGCGGTCATCAGCTTTCGAGAAAACCGTTGGGGTGGAATTGTAGCGCAAGGGCTTGGCACCTCGATGTTACAGATGGGCAACATTGTAAAGAAGCCTGTCATATGGATTCCTGCAACTCTCGCTTCTGCCATAACGGGACCTATATCCACTATTATTTTTAAGCTTGAATGCAACGGTGTTTCAGCTGGTATGGGCACCTGCGGTCTTGTAGGGCCCCTTGGGGCAATTCAAGCCACAACCGAAAAAGACGCCATGTTTTGGGTAGGACTTCTTCTTGTAGCGATAGTACTTCCTGCCATTCTCTCGGCTTTATTCAATGAAATAATGCGAAAAATGGGACTGATACAGACGGGAGATATGAAGCTTGATTTATAATATTTAGAGGGAGTGCTTTTTCAAAAAAGCATTCCCTCAAATATAATAAAAAATATCCGCTCGGAATAATCCGAGCGGAATTTTTTTAGTCTTCGTATATGAGAAGAACGATAGGCTCACCAAACTCTGTAAGTGTTACCCAACCGTTTGTTACCTGAACTATTTCAAGGTAGCGGAGTCTGTCTATTCTCTCGTTGTAGGATGCGCTGTCAAGCTCCATTCCGTCATAGTCATTACCAACGTATATCGAAAGCTCTGCGTTCTTAAAGGGCAGACCGTTTGAGGATTCAAAGTACACGTTCTTAACGTAAAGGTCGCCTGATGCTTCTACAAATTTCTTATAGTCTCTATCGCTGCGGCTCTCGCCGTTAAAGGAGATATCGAAGTTGTAGTAGTGAATCTTATCGTCAACGCTGATATTACCTGCTGTTAACTGATATTTGAAGCCGTCACCCACAATGATAACAGTAGACTCGGGAGTTATTTCCTTAAGGTTCTGAAGTGAAAGAGTAGAAATCCAATTCTTAACTGTAACGTCTATTTCGTAGTCAGCCTTTACTTCCACAAAATCCTCTGTGAGATATACTTTATTCATCTGACTGTTAAAGGTGTCGACAGCGTCTGCCTGAAGCACGTTGACCGTAGCTATCTTGGAGGCAACGTATTCGTCGCTGTCCTTAACTCTCAGCTGATATATACCTGCTTCGGTCACCTTAAATGAGGTTGAGCCTGCGGGAACGTCCGACCATCCGGTAAAGGTAGCGCCATCATCGGTAGACCATCTGACCTCGTGAAGATAAATCTGCTTAAGACCGCTTATATTGCCGTGTCCGCCTTCAATCACAGGGAAAGAAGTAAGCTCGGGCGTAGGAGCAATAGCTCTTGCAACGTAGCCGTTTGAGATAAGGTGTATATCGTAAGCATCTGCTACAAGATACTCGGGGTCTACGTAAAGCTCGGTTCCTTCTACAACGTAACCTGTGGGGCGAAGCTCAATAGCTACAATATAGCCTGTTGCGTCACCGAAATCCTCACGTGTAAAGGTATGAGTTGTGGGACTTCTTCCTACGAAATCCATTTTTTCAGTTACTTCGTAGGTCTTAACACTTCCGTCCTCTTGAACGGTATAGATAGTGAAGGTTGAATGAATTGTTCCGCCTTCCTTAACGTTGATAGAGCCTTGTCTTACATCGGACTTATATGAGTAGCTGATAAAGTCGTCAACGGGTATTACCTCGTCGTCCGTAAACTGATAGGTCATGTGGTCTGACTCAACAAGCTTGATAAGACCGTCGTGGTCTATTTGTCCTTCATTGTAGTTGCTTCCTGCCCAGCTAACAGATGTAAGGTAAGCATCGTTTGCGAAGGCAAGAAGGTTTCCGCCTACAAGATTGCTTCTTGCAGGAGGAAGAGTTCCACGCCATACGCCCTTCTTGAAGAGAGGCGTATAAGCTCTCATGGATGCACCTGTCGCTCCTTCGTATTTTTCGGTAATAGGAGCACCTGCTTCGTTGGTGTGAAGAATGTTTGACGCTGTTCCTCGAACGTAGACAACTGCCATATCTGAAGCCTCTGTCACGCCCTCTTCGCCTGCCACTCTGATACCCCAGAGACCTGCTCCGAGGTCAACGCTTTCGGTACCCTTTGCAATGGTGGTGTACTCAGGCTCTGCCATGATCATGCCTGTTGCCGCAAAGCCTGCAAGCGTATCGGAATTATTGAGGTTAGCGTATTCATAGGTGAGCTCGGGGTCAAATCCCGAAACCACAGTATCGTTAACGGTAAGCTCGGGCTTGCCCTCGATTACCTTAGGAAGATCAATCTTGTATCCGCCGTCAACGAGGGTTATACAATGAGAAGTTCTGTCCTTTGCTGTTGCAACCGCAAACTTTGTCGTATCGGGGATATCACCTGTAGGGTGAATTTCCATAGCTATTATATATCCAGTTGTATCGTCGAAGTCCTCTAATTTTACGGTGTGCGTTGTGCTTCCCATGAAGTTCATGGGATTTATCCACTCTCTTTTTTCAAGCTCGCCCTTGTCGTTTATAACGTAGAAAATAAACTTAGTATTTACAGTTCCTTCCGCAATATATCTTGTCTTGAAAGTATCTGTCTTATAGGAAAAACTCTCAAACATCGAGAAGGGTATTATTTCGCTGTCAAAGTACTGATAGGTTGAATACTCAGATTCAAGTGCATGTACTGCATCGGCTCTTGTATAACTGCCGTCAAGATAAAAATCCGCAGACCAGTTTACAAGATTGTCGTCACCCGTATTAAACAGAGTGAGAGGAGTGAAATAGGTTGTCTGAGAATAAAGAGCACCTGTCCATACACCTTTTTCAAACTCTCTCAAATCACGCTTTGTCTGTGAAACTCTCCAGCCCTTACCTTTATAAAGGCCATTCGCAATAACCGTTCCGTCACTTTCGTTTGTGTGAAGGATATTTGCAATACCCTTACCCTGAACGTAAAGAACTGCTGGGTCAGATGCGGGAGAGTCTGCGGTCTGGGCAACTCTGACAGCATACACGCCTGCGCTAAGGGTAGTGTTTTTATCAAGAGTCGAGTACACAAGGTCTGTGTTTGCCATGCCCGTCTCAGCAAATTCCTTAAGGCGGGTTGTATTATTAAGATTTACGTATTCGTAAGAATTGCCTTGAACGAGTCCTGTTACCTTACCGTTTTCATCAACGCCAAGTCCTGTTGGCTTAGGAGTTTTGGGAGCGTCAATCAAATAACCTGTATCAACGTGATGAATGTATATTCTGCTTGCGCTTGTATCTGTGCTGGCAAATTTAGTATAGTCAGTTAAGCCATAGCAAGGATAAATTCTAAGTCCTACAAAGTAACCTTCCTCGGGAAGAGGTGTTTCCCACGTTCCGCTTCCTGCTTCTTTGAAATCAACAACCAAAGTAGCTGCAGTTGAACCAAGAGTTACAGGGTTATGGAGATAGGTATAAGCCGATACGTTTCCGTTTTCATCAGCCACGTATGCCTCAAACTTAACTACGTGATTTGCGTTTGTAAAATTAACCTTATATGCTTCAACCTTATAAGTGTATTTATTCACCTCGGAGATGGGGATTATTTCTTTTGAAGTCAAAGCATAGGAAAAATACAAGTCCTTTACTGCGGCCGCAATGGCATCAAACGCCGTTTGCTTTGCAGTAGCTGTCTTTGCATTTGTGAATGCCTTGTTCTGGTCTGCAGTAATGTGATAACCTATATTACGGCTGATGGAATATGACGCCCATGAGCCCCATCCGTAGTTATTACAGTTAAATCCTGAATAATAGCCGGGTACAAAATCAACAGAACTCTTGGTATCCATCTGTAAAATGCTCCAGTTCCAAACTCTTAAATAAGCATTTTCACCTTTGCCCGAAACGAAAACACGCTTTCCGATATTATCATCAAGTCCGTCACCGTTTTCGTCTATACCTACAACGTAAGTCTTTGTGCCATCTACTTTAACCTTATTTTTAGGATAAGTCTTTCCGTATCCGTTTCCGCTATCAGTATCGGTAAGGTCACCGCCGCCTACGTACGTATTTCTTTCGACAATAGCTTTTCTTTCTGCAAAGTCCCCATACACGTAAACGTAAGTCTTTGTTGCAAAGTCATCGTTTGACACCGCATATATTCCCGCAAGACCTGTATTGTTCGCTTCCGACAACACGATAGCATTTGCAGTATCAACAGACAAGCCGTCTCCTTTAGCATTTATTACGGCGGGGGCCGCTTTATAGGTTTCGTCAACGCCCTTAATAGTGCCCATGCCACCTTCAATGGCAGCAATAGCAGTAAGTGTCAGCATTACCGACAGAATTAAGGCTGTTACAACAAAACGTAAGAATTTATTTTTTGTCATAGTTTCCTCCTAAAACAGTAGCTAAAAAGATACATTTTTTCACAATTGCATTATAACATATGCTTTGCGGTCAATTCAATAGTTAAAATAAACAAAGATAAGAGTGCGAATTTTACTTCAAAAAACGCTGAAAATTGCCTTAAAAACAGAAAATAAGCGTGTTTTTAAAAACACGCTTATTTCTTATAATGAGAGGGTGGATTTCCAAAATGCTTTTTAAAGAAAAGCGAAAAATAATTGACAGATGAGAAATTAAGTATAGCGCTCACCTCTTCAACGCTTTTTCCTTCCTTTAATAAATTCATTGCTTCGATTGCACGCAGATTTGAATAATACGCCTTTGGTCCGATTCCTGCATATGTTCGGAAGAGCACCTTGGCAGTGCTGACGCTTATGGCGCTGATTGCCGCAATCTCCTCAAGAGAAAGGTTTTCTTTAACGTTTTCCTTCATTACCTTAATAAGAGCACGGTAATCGGTAGCACTCTTAGAAGAAAAAAAGGTGGCATGAGGAGTATGTCTTCTCATAAGGGAAAGGATGAAATCACAAATTCTGAAAACAGTTTCCGCACCCGACGTCTGGTCTACTTCATTTCCATTATAATATGCTTCGATAATCGAAACCGTTATATTTTCAAATTCTTCAAGCTCGCTTGTGGTGAGAAAGAATACTCCGTCGGACAGCTTGTCGGGAAGGTTGCCGCTATGACGAAAGCTGACGTTGAGAACGTGGGGGCAGGTATCACCTGCACTTTTAATGCGGTGGAACTCCATAGGTGCATGAGCGATAAAGTTACCTGCACCAAGTCGGTATACACGGCTGTCCTCGATGACCTCTATCTCTCCGTCAAGCACGCAAACAAGCTCCCAAAAATCGTGATATTCACCTTGAAAGTCATAATCGGCTTCAAATTTTCGGCTGTATCCTGAACAAACGGTTGTTATAAAAAAAGGATATTCTACTTTAATTTCTTCGTTTTTGCCCCAAATCATAAATTTTTTACCCAAAAATGCATTCTATTATATTTTCTGTTCATT
>JAZNZV010000039.1:0-2649 GCA_045595105.1 Eubacteriales bacterium
GAACACGAGGGAAAGCCTGTTATCAAGGTATATTACAGCGGTTTTGAAAAGCTCGACACCATTACGAGCGTAGTTATTCCCGAAGGCTTTGTGTCTATTGACACATGCGCTTTTGAAAACTGTGTGAATCTGGAAAGTATAACGCTTCCCTCTACTCTTGTTGAAATAGAAAGTTGGGCGTTTATGGGTTGCACAAAGCTTAAAGAGATAACTCTCCCCGAAGGCTTTAAGACCATAGGCCGTGGTGCGTTTATAAACTGTACCTCTCTTGAAAAGGTTAATTTCGGCGGGCTTCACACCCTTGAAGATGAAGTATTCCGTGGTTGCACAAGTCTCAACGGACTTGTTTTCCCCGAGGGAACTTTATCTATCGGAGGATACGCCTTTGACGGATGCCGGAATCTTTACGATATGGTACTCCCAAAAAGTCTTACCTTTATAGGCGCAGGTGCCTTTAATGAATGCTACTCACTTATAAACTGTAAGTATAGTGGTACGACCGCAGAATTTGAAGCAATGGCGTTCGACGGTGCCATCAACAACGAGGAGCCTATCCTCACCTCCGACGGATACATCAAGCGACTTTATTATAAGGGATAAGCTTATGAATTTTATGAGGGAGTGCTTTTTATAAAAGCACTCCCTCAAGCTCCCACGAAAACTATACAAAAAGAAGGCTCGGTTGAGCCTTCTTTTTTGTTGCTATTTTATTTTTATAAGCTCTTCGTCTTTAACAATCGAAACAACAGGAGAGTTAATATAGTTGCCAAGCTTTTCTTCTACATCTTGTTTCGTTACATATCTTGTAGGATATCCTTTGGGGTTTTCTCCGAATATTGCTCGATATATCATATGTGCTCCAACATATCCTGCCAAAGGAGTGCTGTGCAGGTGAGCATCATTTACACACATATCCCATTTATCAACTCCATTAGTTATAAGCGCTTCTACTTCCGTTTTCCAATCGATTAAAACGAGTTCAGGAAAAAGGTTCTTCGCTTTTCTTACCATATTCTTAGATTCATTGTGAGCCGGGAATATTATGAGTTGAGTATCCGACCTTTCACATTCGGAATATAGAGTATCAAGTGCGTCAAGCTCCTTGTCGTCCTCATAAAGTCCGCACATAAATATAGCGTCATAATCTCCGTTCTTAACGTTGTTCATAAAGTCTACGTTTTCAATGTAAGTGCTTATTCTTGCATAGCCTACTGACCAATGATATACACTGAGAGTTTTGTAGCTTGCCGTTACGATATCGTGAAGAGTATATCCAATCTTAGACGTTCCTACAAAGCTATTTCCTGCTATAAGAATTTTTTTGCCCTCGAGATTTGAAAGAAGTCCGTAGTTCGTGGCTGTCTGTGCTTCTTCAAGCATTGCTTCGCCGTACAAACGTTTTGCACATACAGAGGAAACCTGATTTGCATCCAAAATCAAGGTTAATGCCATATCTTCATCATTCTCGATATATTCATAAAGATATCTGTATCTGAATTTAAGAGTAATACCTCTGCCATATTTCTCAACGAACTGACTTACCTTGAAGTCACCCTCTTCTTTGCTCTTCCAATCGACTATCTTCCATTTATCAAGGTCTTGGGCTCCCCCTGCAATCATACGTCCAACAGTCTTACCGTCTCTTACAACGTCTGCACCGCCTTCATCCCTTTGAACAAACTCCCATTCTTCGGGGTGCCTGAGATAAACCGAAAGGGTTGAGATTTCACTCGCATAATACTTTTTTACATAGGATGAAGCTAATTGGATAGGAATATCCTTATGTTTTTCATCCTCAGACGGATCATCTTCAATAGAAAAAATAGTCTTATACTTTTTGCAAAAACGCATAACAATTGTTGCGATTTCCGCTCTCGTTGCACTTTTTGCGGGAAGTAGTGCACCGTTACTGCCCGAAATTATACCGTTTGAAACCGCCCATTCAACAGCATCCTTCGCCCAAGAGCTAACTTTATCAATATCAGAAAAATCGAACTCTGCCACAGGTACACTCGTATCACCTTTCATATATGAAAGGTATCTGTATAGTACTGTCGCCAAGGCTTCTCTTGATATAGAATTATCGGGAGAAAAGGTCTTTTCACCGGTTCCGTTCACAACGCCCGAAGCATATGCCCACTTTACAGCGTTTTCATACCAATTCTGAGTTAAATCGGTAAAGGGAAGCTCGGCTTCAGTTTCGGGGTTTCCTGTTATACGCCAAAGTACTGTAACAAGTGCCCCTCTCGATGTATCAGCGTTTGGCTCAAACTTTAATTGAGAAGTACCGTTCATAATACCAAGACTTACAACGCCGTCTATCGATTCTTTATACCAACTGTCTTCTGCAACGTCCTCATAAATTTCAGATGAATTTGCAGTAATCTGAAATTCGGGAATTTCATCTGCCAGCACAGAAATCGAGAAAACCGTCATTAGGAATATTACGAGTGTTAACAAAGCTTTTTTCATAGTGATACATACCTCCTAAATAGTTTTTACATAAAAATTTTACCACATTATTTTTAATAAGTCCACCCCCTTATATAAAAGTCTTATCCCCCTCCAAACATAAAAAATGCGACAACCGAAGACGTCGCATAAAAAACGCAAACTCCGATAGTCGCCAAACTAACCCGATGTGAAACA
>JAZNZV010000040.1:0-8875 GCA_045595105.1 Eubacteriales bacterium
CCATCGAGAGGAGTGATGCCGAGAGCTTCGCAGTTCTGTGCGTTGTACTTGGGAGTCTGCTTCTCTGCGTATGCGATAGGCATAGTAGAAATGTCAGCGTCGTCCTTGAGTATCTTTACTGCCATCTTACCGGTGGTGTAACCGAGGTCGTAGTAGCTGATAGAAAGAGTAGCGATACCGCAACCGGAGCAAATACCCTCTTCACCTGCAATTACAGGAACCTTAGCAGGCTCACAGATATTGTCGATGATACCTGTGTTTTCTGCAACGGTGTTATCGGTAGGTACGTAGATAACGTCGCTGTTGTCAGCGGCATTGGTACAAATCTGAGCAAGGTCGTTGGAATCTGTGAAGGGATAAAGAGTAACTGTAAGACCCTTCTTTTCAAGCTCAGCCTTAACAACGTCTACCTGATACTGGCTGTTTGCTTCCTTTGAACAGTAGAGGAGACCCACCTTCTTGGCATCGGGACACCACTCAACAATCATTTCAGCCTGCTTATCAAGGGGAGCAAGGTCGGACGTACCCGAAACGTTTCCGCCAACGGTACCGTTAAAGTCCTTGAGCTCAAGAGCAACACCGTACTCTGTTACGGAAGTACCAAGAATCGGAATATCGCCTGTTGCCGCCACAGCTGCCTGAAGTGCGGGAGTTGCGTTTGCCATAATGAGGTCAACGTTATTTGAAACGAACTGGTTAACTATTGTAGAGCAGGTGTTGGGGTCGTTCTGACCATTCTGAAAATCAAACTCTACCGCATCTTCGCCAAGCTCGTCGATGATCGCCTGCTTGAAGCCTTCTGTTGCGGCGTCAAGAGCAACGTGCTCAACTAACTGACAAATACCTATCTTATATTTACCGTCATCTTTTTCTTCGGTGCAACCTGTAATAGACATGACACAACCTACGCAAAGCGTAAGTACTAAAAGAATGGATACTAACTTTTTCATTTTAAAAAATCTCCTTTTATTTTGGCTGATTTAAGCCTTGCATTTTTGATGAATTCATTATATAATACATCATGTCATTAGTCAAACGAATGATTTAAATATTTATCATCGAAAAAATTGATGTTCAGGAGATTTCAATGGAATTACGCAACTTAATCACATTTATCCACGTAGCAGAGCTTGGAAGCTTCACAAAAGCCGCCGAACAGCTTGGTTATTCACAATCAACGGTATCATTCCAAATAAAGCAATTGGAGGAAGAGCTTGACTGTCTGCTGTTTGAAAGGATAAATCACACCATAACACTTACTGAGCGTGGGCTTGAGCTTATATCTTATGCACACCGAGTTCGTGCGCTTACAGACGAATTAAAAGAAAATCTGACAAAAGAAGAAGCTCTTTCGGGAAATATTCATATCGTTACTCCCGACTCAATATGCGATGACATGATAAACTCCCACTACATAGACTTTCACAAGAAATACCCTTCAATTTCTATTCGCTTTACAACGGGAGACTCGGCGCTGATGCTTGATATGCTTGACCATAACGAAGCCGACCTTATTATCACTCTTGACAGACGCTTATACAATAAGGATTACGTCATCGCCAAGGAAGAACCGCTTCCCATGCACTTCGTTGCAAGCTCGAATTCAAGATTTGCAGGGGTACGTGGACTGAGTGTCAAGGATATTATAAATGAGCCCTTTATTCTGACCGAATATGGGCAGGGATACCGACGTGTTTTTGATAGGGAACTTGAGAAAATGTCCCTTGAAATAACGCCCTTTCTTGAAATCGGTCGAACCGATATTATCACCAAGATGATTGCAGAAAGTAACATGATATCCTTTCTCCCCGACTTCGTAACAAAAGACTTAATAAATTCGGGAAAGCTGTGTTATATTGACGTGTGCGACCTGAAAATCGACATCTGGAAACAGCTCATTTACCACAAAAACAAATGGATGTCAAAGAGCCTCAAAACCTTTATCAATTATGTAATAAAAGAAGAATTCCAAGGTTAGCAAAAAAAGCCTCGAAACAAAGTTTCGGGGCTTTTTTCTTTGACTTATTTTGACAGCAGTCCGTCAACAAACTGCCGTGCAAGACGGGCTGATCTGCCACCACGCTCCAAAGCAAAGCGCTCGGCAAGAAGGTCAAGCTCATCAAGTGGCATGCCGATACGGTTTTCCTCTGCCAAGTGATGAACGATACGAAGAAAGGTTTCCTTATTGGGCTTTGAAAACGTTACGTGAATTCCAAAACGCTCGGACAAGGAAATAAGCTCCTGCATAGTATCGTTGCGGTGGACCTCGTCTCCCTCTCGGTCGGAAAAGGTCTCCTTGATAATGTGTCGGCGGTTACTTGTGGCGTAGATGACCACGTTTGAGGATTTTGCGGTAACAGAACCCTCAAGAACGGCTTTCAGCGCATTGAAATTATCATCGTCCTTCAAAAACGAAAGGTCGTCTATAAACAGTATGAATTTCAAGGGATTACTTGACAACTCATCCAGAACCTTTGGAATACTGCGGAGCTGATCCTTTCTTACCTCGATAATTCGAAGTCCCTCGTTCCAAAGTGCGTTTGCAACTGCCTTTACAGTAGAGGATTTTCCCGTGCCTGCATCCCCCGACAAAAGAATGTTGGCGGCAGGCTTTCCGTTAAGCAAAGCCCTTGTGTTCTCAATAACGATGCTTCTCTCACGCTCATAGTCCACAAGGCTCGAAAGCTCGGTTTTATCGGGATGAAGAACGGGTAGAATGCTACCATCATCATCCACGTAGAACATTCGGTTTTTGGCATATATGCCGTATCCGTATTTGCCGATATTCTCTGCTCTGTGAAGGTAGATTTCCTTTAAGCGTAGGCTTGTTGTTGTAAATTCGGGCAAAAAGCCTTTATACTCAAGCTCTTTACAAAGGGTGCTTTTATCAAGCTCACACACCTCTTGCAAAATATCAAGCTCGGCTTCAAGAGATGCCATCATATATTTTGGCACGCTTTTTCTAAGCCCGACAGTTTTCACGTAGACGTTCTCACTGTTGGAGCAAAGCTCCTTAACGTACTCGCCGAGGTTTCCGCCGTTAGCATTGTAAAGCTCTGCCACAAGCTCTGCATAAGCCGATATTGTAGGTGTATCAAGATATCTTTGAAGAGACGAAAGAACCCGATCCTTCAAAAGCTCTCTGAAGATACATAAGGTTTTAAGCTTTTCTTTTAATGTATTCATCTCAGTTAAGTATCGCTCCCGACGCACCACCCGAAACAAGAGAGGCATAACGCTTGAGGTATCCCGAAAGCTCCTTTGTCTTGGGAACAAAGTTCTTCATACGCTCCTCTATCACCTTTGGGTCTACCTTTAATTCAAGGGTGTTTTCGGGAATGTTTATGCTGATGACGTCGCCGTCCTCTACAATACCTATCATACCACCCGAAGCCGCCTCGGGGGTCACGTGACCGATACAAGCGCCACGGGTAGCACCGCTGAAGCGACCGTCGGTGATAAGCGCTACGCTGTTGCCAAGTCCCATACCCATAATGGCTGAGGTGGGATTCAACATTTCACGCATACCGGGTCCACCTTTAGGGCCTTCGTAACGGATAACAACTACGTCGCCTGCTACAATTTTGCCTGCGTTGATAGCCTCTTGTGCCTCCTCTTCGGAGTCAAAGACTCTGGCAGGTCCTTCGTGCACAAGCATTTCGGGGAGAACGGCTGAACGCTTGACCACACTTCCCTCGGGTGCGAGGTTGCCTTTAAGCACCGCAATGCCACCCGTTTCACTGTATGGAGCATCAATAGGACGTATAACGTCGGTATTAAGATTGACACAGCCCGATATGTTTTCGCCAATAGTCTTGCCCGTTACCGTCATACAATCGGTATTCAAAAGTCCCTTCTTCCCAAGCTCGTTCATTACTGCATATACACCGCCCGCCTCGTTCAGGTCTTCCATGTAGGTACGTCCTGCAGGAGCAAGGTGGCAGAGGTTTGGAGTCACAGCACTTATGTCATTGGCAATATCAAGATTCAAATCCACACCGCATTCATGGGCAATAGCAGGAAGGTGGAGCATACTGTTGGTAGAGCATCCAAGCGCCATATCAACGGTAAGAGCGTTCATAAGTGCTTCCTTTGTCATAATATCACGGGGACAGATATTCTTTTTCACAAGCTCCATTACTGCCATACCTGCCCTCTTGGCAAGCTCGATGCGTGCAGAATAAACTGCAGGGATAGTGCCGTTGCCCTTTAGTCCCATACCAAGTGCTTCGGTGAGACAATTCATTGAATTTGCAGTATACATGCCACTGCAGGAGCCACAGGTGGGACAGGTCTTACACTCATATTCATAAAGCTTGTCATCATCTATCTTGCCTGCATTATAAGCACCCACAGCCTCGAACATACTCGAAAGGCTGGTCTTCTTTCCCTCTACTCTGCCCGCAAGCATAGGACCGCCACTGACGAAAACGGTGGGAATATTTACCCTTGCAGCCGCCATGAGAAGTCCTGGAACGTTCTTGTCGCAGTTTGGCACCATAACAAGACCGTCGAAGCCGTGGGCAAGAGTCATTGCCTCGGTTGAGTCGGCAATAAGGTCACGGGTCACAAGAGAGTATTTCATTCCCGTATGTCCCATTGCGATACCGTCGCAAACTGCAATCGCAGGAAAAACGATGGGGGTACCTCCAGACATTGCAACGCCAAGCTTCACAGCATCAACAATTTTGTCAATATTCATATGACCAGGTACTATCTCGTTATACGAGCTGACAATTCCTATAAGAGGTCTTTTCTGCTCCTCCTCGGTCAGTCCGAGAGCGTGGAACAGACTGCGGTGAGGCGCATTCTGTACGCCGTCAACTACGTTTGTTTTACTCATAATATCCTCCTGTCAGTTATTGATAAGCTTATCCTCGTCGCTCCAGCTGTAAAGCTTACGGATATCTGCACCTACTACCTCAGAGGGATGCTCCGAGGCAAGCTTGCGCATTGCATTGAAGTGTACCTGTGCTCCCGCAGAAGACATATCGAGTAAGAAGTCCTTTGCAAAGGTTCCGTCCTGAATATTTTTAAGTATCTGTTTCATTGTCTTTTTGGTCTCTTCGGTAATGATCTTGGGACCTGTGATATAATCGCCGTACTCAGCGGTATTGGAGATGGAATATCTCATTCCCGCAAATCCGCTCTGATAGATAAGGTCAACAATAAGCTTCATTTCGTGAATACACTCGAAATAGGCGTTTCTTGGGTCGTAGCCTGCCTCAACAAGGGTTTCGTAGCCTGCCTGCATCAAGGCACATACACCGCCACAAAGGACTGCCTGCTCACCGAAAAGGTCTGTTTCGGTCTCGGTACGGAAGTTAGTTTCAAGTACACCTGCTCTTGCACCGCCTATACCGAGAGCATAAGCCAGTCCAATATCCCAGGCGTCCCCCGTAGCGTTCTGCTCTACGGCAATGAGACAAGGCACGCCCTTGCCCGCCTGATACTCTGAACGAACTGTGTGACCGGGTCCCTTGGGCGCTATCATAATAACGTTAACGTTCTTGGGAGGCTTGATGCAACCGAAATGAATATTGAAGCCATGAGCGAATGCAAGAGTCTTACCGTCGGTGAGATTGGGCTCAATTGACTCCTTATAAAGAGCTGCCTGCTTTTCGTCGTTGATAAGTATCATGATCACGTCGGCTACCTTTGCCGCCTCGGCACTTGTCATGACCTTCAGTCCCTGTGCCTCTGCCTTTGCCCAGCTTTTCGAGCCCTCGTAAAGACCTACGACAACGTCAACACCGCTGTCCTTGAGGTTGAGTGCGTGAGCGTGTCCCTGTGAGCCGTAGCCGATGATAGCGACGGTCTTTCCGCTGAGCTTCTGTAAATCACAATCCTGCTGATAAAAAATTCTGTTTGCCATTTTAATTACCTCTTTCTATATTACAAATTCAAATTTTGACGTAAGGTTGAGCCACCCTTTTCGATGGACGCAATGCCCGTTCGACATATTTCAAGAATGGTTTGGTCACGCATGAGTGAAATAAAATCGTCCATTTTTACACTGTCTCCGATTATACGAAATACAATGGAATCCTTGGTGTAGTCAATGGTTTCCGCCTTGAATGCTTCTGCTGCGGCGTGGACCTCGTCACGTGAGGTCGGGTCGTTTTTCAGCTTTATAAGCATCAGCTCACAGCTTAAAGAATTGCTACCTGTCAACTCCTTTATAGAACAGACGTCGGGTAACTTATACAACTGATTGATAAGCTGTTGCTTTCCGTTTTCCTCACCGTCAAAGCTGAAGGTGATACGGGAATACTCATCGCTCTCGGTTTCGCTTGCAGTAATAGAGCTGATATTGAACTGACGTCGGCGGAACATACTTGTAAGTCTGTTGAGTACGCCGAATTGATTTCGTACCAGCACCGCTAAGGTATATCGGTTCATAATTCCACCTCCAGCTTTGTAATGATGTCATCCATACTGCCACCCGGCGGAAGCATAGGAAGAACAAATTCGTCCTTGTCTATCTTGCAATCGATAATATAAGGTCCGTCGGTATTAAAGGCACGGCTGAGAGCACTCTCCAATTCCTCGGGAGCTGTTACCGCTTCACCGTTTGCGCCGAAAGCCTTTGCCATAGCGGAGAAATCTGTCTTGCGCTCTAAAACGGAGTTGGAATAGTGCTTATCGTAGAAGAGAGTCTGCCATTGACGAACCATACCAAGCACCCCGTTATTCATGATAATAACAACCAAGGGAACGTTATATCTTACCGCTGTTGCAAGCTCGTTAAGATTCATACCAAAGCTACCGTCACCCGTTATAAGAACACTGCGTTCACCTGTTCCATACGCTGCACCGATTGCCGCACCAAATCCATATCCCATTGTACCAAGCCCACCGCTGGAAGCAAAGCGTCTTGCCCTTTTGAAGCTGAGGCTTTGTGCTGACCACATCTGATGCTGACCCACGTCTGTGCAAACGGCTGTGTTCTCTCCAAGGTACTTATTGAGTGTCAATATCACTCTGCGTGGGGTCAATCCCTCCCTGTTATCGAGGTATTTTTCCTCTTCTCTTCTAAAGGCGTTGACCTTTTCCATCCACTCTTCCTTTCTGCCTTCATTGAGTAAAGGGATAAGCTTTTGTAAGGTCAGCTTCAGGTCTCCCCTGAGACTGCACACCGAATTTACCGTCTTATTTAGCTCGGAGCCGTCCACGTCGATATGAACTATCCTTGAACCTGTGGCAAATTTTTGTCTGTTACCTGTAACTCGGTCGTTAAAGCGAACGCCGAGAGAAAGGATAATGTCTGCATTGTGCATAGAGATGGAGGAAGCGTAGTGTCCGTGCATACCCTGCATACCAAGAAATCTCGGATGGTCGGTGGGAATAGCCGAAAGTCCCATAAGAGAGCAACCTATCGGTGCGTCTATCTTCTCGGCAAGAGCGAGTATCTCGTCCTCTGCATCCGCCGTAATTACACCGCCACCAAAGTAAACAAAGGGACGTTCCGAGGAATTAATTATTTCTGCCGCTTCCTCAATGCGCACGTCCTTTGCGGAAAACGGCTCGTCCTTATTTACAGGTGGTTGAGGTTCATACTCACACATTGCTATCTGCACGTCCTTGGGTACGTCTATCAGAACAGGACCGGGTCTGCCCGATTTTGCAAGCTTGAAGGCTTCTCTTATAGTGTCTGCAAGATTGACAACGTCACTGACAAAGTAGTTGTGCTTTGTTATAGGTAGGGTAATACCCGTAATGTCTATTTCCTGAAAGCTATCGGTGCCTATCTGTGTTGTGGGCACGTTACCGCAAATAGCAACCATAGGTATAGAATCGAGATACGCAGTTGCAATACCCGTTACAAGGTTGGTAGCACCAGGCCCCGAGGTAGATATGACCACACCAACCTTACCCGTAGTTCTTGCATATCCGTCTGCGGCGTGGGTTGCGCCCTGCTCGTGAGCGGTCAATATATGATTTATTTCGTTCTGATATTTATAAAGGCTGTCGTATACGTTGAGTATCTGTCCGCCAGGATATCCGAAAACGGTGTCACAGCCCTGCTCAATCAAGGTTTTTACTAAGATATCTGAACCGCAAAGTTGCATCAAATCACTCCTTTGTTAAGTATTTGCAAATCAGGTCTCCGCACTCCCTACATCCTACAAGGGTCATTCCATCGCTCATAATGTCAGCGGTACGGTAGCCTGCATCAAGATAAGAAGAAACCGCCCTTTCAATTGTCTCGGCTTCATCCTTCATATCAAAGCTGAAGCGAAGCATCATTGCCACCGAAAGAATGGTGCCTATGGGGTTGGCAACGTCCTTTCCTGCTATATCTGGTGCTGAGCCGTGTATGGGCTCGTAGAGACCGCAGGTGGTGGCACCAAGGCTTGAAGAGGGTATCATACCGATAGAGCCTGTAATCATGGATGCCTCATCTGACAGAATGTCACCGAACATATTTTCTGTAACTATTACGTCGAACTGTGAAGGGTCCTTTACTATCTGCATTGCACAGTTGTCAACAAGCATATCGGAAAGCTCAACCTCGGGATATTCAGTGCTAAGTCTGTGCATAACCTTTTTCCAAAGACGGCCAGAGTCGAGAACGTTGCTTTTTTCAACGGAGCAAAGCCTTTTATTTCTCTTCAATGCCGTTTCAAAGCCTATCCTTCCGATTCTCTCTATTTCTGCTTCGCTGTATTTGAGAACGTCTGTGGCAATGTCTCCCTCGGTCTTATGCTCACCGAAATAAATTCCGCCTGTTAATTCTCTTACAATGATAAAATCAATACCCATATTAACTATAGACTCTTTGAGTGGTGATGCAGATGCAAGCTGAGGCCATATTTTTGCAGGACGATTGTTTGAATAAACTCCCATATCTCGACGAAGTCTTAAAAGACCC